>JAVBSR010000079.1:0-22017 GCA_031556715.1 Cellulomonas sp. | reverse complement strand
GGGGCGCGAGACCCCCAACGGCGGCTGCCCGGTGCGCATCCACATCCCCACGATGTTCGAGCTGCTGGGCCAGGGCCGGTTCTCCGAGGCCCTGGAGATGATGGAGGAGTCCAACCCGCTGCCGAACGTCACCGGCCGGGTGTGCCCCCAAGAGCTCCAGTGCCAGGGCGTCTGCCTGCACAAGAAGCCGATGTCCATCGGTCAGGTGGAGTGGTTCCTGCCGGAGCGGGCCAAGCTGGTCGACCCTGACGCCGACCAGCGCCGTTTCGGGCACGTCTCCGACCCGTGGCAGGCCGCGACCAAGCCGCCGGTGGCGATCGTCGGGTCCGGCCCGTCGGGCCTGATCAACGCCTACCTGCTGGCGGTCGAGGGCTTCCCGGTCACCGTGTTCGAGGCCTTCCACGAGCTGGGCGGGGTGCTGCGCTACGGCATCCCCGAGTTCCGTCTGCCCAACGGCCTGATCGACGACGTGGTGCGCAAGATCCGCCTGCTGGGCGGCCGGTTCGTCACCAACTTCGTCGTCGGCAAGACCGCCACCCTGGAGGACCTGCGCGAGGCCGGGTTCTGGAAGATCTTCGTCGGCTCCGGGGCGGGTCTGCCGAAGTTCATGGGCGTGCCCGGTGAGCACCTGCTCAACGTCATGTCCGCCAACGAGTTCCTCACCCGCGTCAACCTCATGCAGGCCGCGCACGAGGACCACGAGACCCCCCTGCCGGAGGTCGAGGGCAAGCACGTCATCGTCGTCGGCGGCGGCAACACCGCCATGGACGCGGCCCGCACCGCCCGGCGGCTGCGCGGTGACGTGACGATCGTCTACCGCCGCACCCAGGCGGAGATGCCCGCCCGCGTCGAAGAGCTGGAGCACGCGCTCGAAGAGAACATCGGGCTGATGCAGCTGCACTCGCCGACGGAGTTCCACGGCGACGACGACGGCTTCGTCACCTCGGCGACCATCGAGACGATGGAGCTGGGCGAGCCGGACTCCTCGGGTCGTCGTCGCCCCGTCGCGACGGGCCGCCTGTCGCAGATGCCGGTGGACCTGGTCGTCATGGCCCTGGGCAACGCCGCGAACCCGATCATCAAGGACTCCGAGCCGCGCCTGGCGGTGTCCCGCTGGGGCACCATCGAGCTGGAGAAGGGCACGCAGGAGACGTCCGTCGAGGGCGTCTACTCCGGTGGTGACGCGGCCCGTGGCGGGTCGACGGCCATCCTGGCCGCCGGTGACGGCCAGAGCGCCGCCCGGCAGATCCTGGACATCGAGGTGCCCGCCGCCGAGGTGGCGGCCCGGGTGGCCAGCGCCCGCGACTACACCGACACGGCGGCCAGCGGCGCGGTCATCCTCGACAAGCGTCACCTGTCGGAGGGCATCGAGGAGCTCGTCGTGCGGGCCCCGGTCATCGCCCGGTCCGCCCAGGCGGGCCAGTTCGTCCGGGTCTACCCGGCCGACAAGGGCGAGCTGATCCCGTTGACCCTGGCCGACTGGGACGCCGAGGCCGGCACCATCACCCTGGTGGTGCAGGACGTCGGTGCGTCGTCGGCGCAGATGAACGCCATGGTCCCTGGTGACGTGCTCGCCGGGGTGGCCGGTCCGCTGGGTCGCCCGTCGGTGCTGCACCAGTACCCGTCCGACCAGACGGTGGTGTTCACCGCCGGCGGTCTGGGCCTGCCGCCGGTCTACCCGATCATGCGCGAGCACCTGCGCCTGGGTAACCACGTCACCCTGATCAACGGTTTCCGCACCAAGGACCTGATGTTCTGGAACATCGAGGGCTCGTACGTGCCGGCCCTGCAGGCCGAGTTCGGCGACCAGCTCGAGGTGATCTACACCACCAACGACGGCTCGTTCGGCGTCGAAGGTTTCGTCACCACGCCCCTGGAGCAGATGCTCAAGGCCCAGCGCCCCATCGCCGAGGTCGTCACCATCGGCCCGTCCCCGATGATGCGCGTCGTCTCTGACCTGACCAAGCCCTACGGCGTCCCCACGGTCGCGTCGCTGAACGCCATCATGGTCGACGCCACCGGCATGTGCGGCGCCTGCATGGTCCCGGTCATGGTCGACGGCAGGCTGGTCCGCCAGCACGCCTGCATCGACGGCCCCGAGATCGACGCCCACGCCATCGACTGGGACAAGTTCCTCCCCAGGTTCGGCCTGTTCAAGAAGCAGGAGAAAGCCGCCCGGCAGCGCCGCAACGTCTAGGCGAGGCCGACCGTCCGAGCTCGCGGCTCAGATGAGCTCTGCGAGTGAGGCTCGATGCTCGACCCCGCCGACGCGGACCGTGATGGTCGCTTCGGCTCCGACAGCATCGAAATATGCCTTGAGAGTGGACAGGAGCATGTCGGGGCGCGCTTCGAGACGGGACACGCTGGTCTGCCGGATGCCCATCTTCCGAGCGACCTCGGCCTGAGTGAGTGCCGCCACCTGCCGGATGGTGGCCAGCCCGATGTGGTACTCCCGTTCCATCTGTTCGCGGGCTGCGTCGCGCTCGTCCTTGTCGTCGTTGAGGCCAGGGACAGACTCGAGTGCAGCAAACACATCGTCTGCCGGGGCGAAACCGTCGTGCTCAGCGGCCATCGTCGACACCTCCGTTCTCGCGTTTCCACTGGTCGATTGCCTGGTCTGCTCTGCTCCCGACGCTGTCATAGAAGACATCTCCCATGGTGGCATTCTCGTTGGCGAACAGCGTGACGACCACGGTGTCGGACTCGTCGTCGAACCAGCAGATGATGCGTAGGGCCATCTGCTGGTCGAACGGGTGAGACAGCCGCCACACCTCGTACCGCTTGCTCTGGCGCACCCGCTTGAGGGTCGCAGAGTCCTCAGTGGGTGGTTCCTCCAGCCGGCGAAGGTAGTCAAGCTCGTCGTAGGCGTACCGCGCCATGAGCAGCGCGGACGCATCGCCGGACTTGGCCCTTGCCACCAGGTCGTCGACCCAGGCTTTGAACTGCCGAGATCGACGGAGTTCCATCAACTGAAGTATACCCTGCAAGGCGTACGCCTTCAAGGGCGTGCGACAACTCCGGCGCCCTGTCGTACCCCAGTCGCACCGCTGGGGCTGGTCTCGTGGTGCCCCTGGCCGGGGCCGGCTTCGGAGGTCCGCCGGTGGTAGGAGGCCAGCGGGACCGGTGTCGGGCTACCCGGTGACGGTGATGACGACCCGCCGGTTGGCGGCGCGACCCTCCTCGGTGCTGTTGTCGGCCCGGGGGTGGGCGAAGCCGTAGCCGACCGTCGTGATCTGGGACCGGTCCACGCCGTTGGCGACCAGCCAGGCGGCCACCGCCTCGGCGCGGCGCTGGGACAGGTCGAGGTTGTGCTGCTCGGAGTCGACGTTGTCGGTGTGCCCCTCGACCAGGATGGTGGCGTCGGGTCGGGTCTGGATCTGCGCAAGGATCGCCTTGAGCGGTTCGGTCGCCTCAGGTCGCAGCGCGTCCTCGTCGCTGCCGAACAGGACGTCCCCCGACGTGGTGTACGACGTGGTGTCGTCGCTGCCCATGGTCTGCTCGACGTCGTCGGTGCCTTCCATCCGGAAGCTCTTCAGCGTGGCGCTGGGCACCGACTGGCTCGGCACCGACATGCTCGGCGCCGACGCGGACGGCACGGAGACGGAGGGGACGGTGGTGTCGCCGCTGCGGGCCGACGGTCGGTAGGCCGACGCCTGGTAGGTCGACGCCTGGTACAGGCTGGCGCGGTACAACGACGGCCGGTAGACCGACGCCACATAGTCGCCGGCCTCCTTGTCGTCGGTGACCTGGCACACCTCGTCCTGCCGCACCCCGTCGACCTTGACTTCCTTGACGGTCGTGGCCGGCAGCACCCGTTCGTCCAGCACGGTGCCGTCAGCCAGCGTGACCCCGGCCAGGCGCCGTTCGGGCACGGTGTACGCGGGGATGGAGGTCCCGGAGATCTCGACCGCCCCCAGGCAGCCGCCCGGTGCGTCGTAGGTGACCACGCACCCGGCCTTGGCGACCCTCTCGGGGATGGTCGCGGCGGGCACGCCCGGAAGGTCGACGTCCTTGCCGGACACGGTGACCGTCGTCGCCTCGACCGCCGGGATCTCCTGCTCGGGGATCACGACGTCGTCGAGCATGGTCACGGTCTTGCCCGGACCCGGTTCGCACACCGACAGGTCGTGGGGTCCGGACGACGCACTGGGCGTGGAGGCGTCAGCCCGAGGAGACTTGCCGCCGCCGCCGTCGGACGACGCGCAGCCCGCCAGCAGCACCACCGCACCCGCGACGGCCATGCCTCCGTGCCACCCTCGTGCTCTCGCCATCGTTCTCTCCCGTCTCGTCCGCAGGCTGCTGCCACCACTCCGATGCGCGAAGTCGCCGCGATGTTCCGGCTTTTCCGATTGTTGGTGACACGCCCGGGTCGGCACCCACCGGCGCGGGCGGCACCACGCCGTGCCGTCGTGGCACCGGCCGGGCCTGTCAGCGTCGCCCGACCCCCTGTGCAGCGGCGATAGTCTGGGCGGTGTGAAAGACGAGCTGGCGTCGAACGTCACGGACGTCGCGTTGGTGTTCGAGGGTGGCGGGATGCGCGCCAGCTACACCTCGGCGGTGGTGGCGACGCTGCTCGAGGCGGGCATCTACCTCGACTGGGTCGGCGGGATCTCCGCCGGGTCGTCGAACACCGCGAACTACGTGGCCCGGGACGCCGACAGGGCGAAGAGGTCGTTCGTCGACTTCGTGGCGGACCGCCGCTTCGGCGGCCTGCGGACCTTCGTGCAGGGCAAGGGGTACTTCAACGCGCACTACATCTACGAGCAGACGGCCGGCCCCCACCAGGCGCTGCCGTTCGACTTCGAGACCTTCCGCGCCAACCCGGCGCAACGACGCGTCGGCGCGTTCGAGTGCGACACCGGCACCCAGGTGTACTGGGGCCGGGACGACCTGGACACCCTGCCGGCGGTGATGTGCCGGGTGCGGGCGTCGTCGACCATGCCGCTCCTCATGCCGCCGGTGCGCATCGACGGCAGGACCTACGTGGACGGCGCCCTGGGCCCGACCGGCGGGATCGCGCTCGACGCGGCGCGCGCCGACGGCTACCGGCGCTTCTTCGTGGTGCTCACCCAGGAACGCGACTACGTCAAACGCCCCGGCCGGATGCCGTGGCTGTTCGACGCGTACTTCCGCCAGCTCCCTGCCGCGGCCGAGGCGCTCAACACCCGCTGGCGCCGCTACAACCAGACCCGGGAAGAGCTGTTCGACCTGGAGTCGTCCGGTGACGCCTACCTCTTCGTGCCCGGGCGGATGCCGGTGGGCAACTCCACGACCGATGTCGCCGCCCTCCAGGCCAGCTATGACGCCGGCCTGGCCCAGGCCCGTGCCGAGCTGCCCCGGTGGCGGGATTTCCTCGGCCGGTGACGGGGCCGCACCCGGTCGGTATCGACGGCCGGGCCGGGCCCGTGCCGGCTAGTATTCGCCCTTGATGACGAAGTAGGAACCTCGGATGGTCCCGGCCAGCTTTGAGGTCTGCCTGGCGAACTTGAACTGCGCCAGCTCCTCGGGCACGTCCATGCCGTCGGACAGCTTGAAGCCGACAGCGCGTTTACCGGCGTCGTCGACGGTGTACATGACGTTGATCGAGAGGCCGTCCTCGTAGAACACGTAGGTGAACTTGATGTTCTCGACCTGGAACTGCGCCGTCTCCAGGGGTCGCGCCTGGATCGTGATCCCGCGTTCTTCTTGCAGAATCCGGCTCACGTAGGCGAGGGCGTCGGCACTCTCGTCGGCCGGTACGACGGTAAAGGCGTGCTTGTACTTGTTCATGAAGTAGCGGGCCTCGTTGGCCCGCAGCCCGGCGAGGGCGTCGGCCACGGGCGACGACTCCAGGCCGGAGGTGGTGACCGTGACAAAATCGACTGCTGTCGGCATGTTCTTCTCCAGTCCCGGCGCTCGGTCTCGACGCTGCGATTCGCAGAACAGTGTATTCGCAGAACAGTGTAGAAGCCGGGCTGTGGGCAGGCAGCTCGGTCGACCACCACGATATGCGACGTGAGATGCGTGGTCGGCCTCGGTGGACCGTCCCGCCGGTGCCCGGCCGCACCGAGAGCGACGACGGCCACGGCGGCTGCGGAGACGGCGTCGGCCCCTGTGCTCGCCTGCCGGTCGGCCACGGGACGTGCCGATAGCGCCGTCGCTCGTTCGGCCGAGTCACAGGGCGAGCTGTGCGGAGCAACGCCGCGGGGGTTGGCGGGGGTAGGTGGCCCGCCGCTAACCTGACGTGGTGACTGACAGCAGTGTGCCCGACAGCCGGGACCTCAAGGCTCCCCCGCATACCGTCGACGGGTTCATCGCAGACTTCATGCGTGAGCTCAACTACGGCCAGGGTGTCTCCTTGGTCCGCAGCTCGACGAACGACCAGTACCTCGCCCTGTCGCGCACGGTGCGCCACCACCTGCAGGCCAGGTGGATGGAGACCCTGGCCAAGCAGTACGAGGCGCAGGCCAAGACGGTGTGCTACCTGTCCGCGGAGTACCTGATGGGGCGCCAGCTGGACAACGCGCTGCTGGCCTCCGACATGGACGACATCGTCGAGGAGGGCCTGGCCCGGCTGGGCCTGAACCTCACCGAGCTGCGCGCCCAGGAGGTCGAACCAGGCCTGGGCAACGGCGGCCTGGGGCGGCTGGCGGCCTGCTTCGTCGACTCGGCGGCGACGATGTCGGTGCCGTGCATCGGCTACGGCATCCGCTACGAGTACGGGATCTTCCGTCAGGAGTTCGTCGACGGGTGGCAGGTCGAGCACTCCGACCGGTGGCTGGCCATGGGCAACCCGTGGCAGTTCCCGAACCCTGAGGTCGCGGTCACGGTGAACTTCGGCGGGACCACCCAGAGCTACACCGACGAGAAGGGGCGCACCCGCAGCCGGTGGCTGCCGGAGTGGGACGTGCTCGGGGTGCCCTACAACTACATGGTCCCCGGCTACCGCAACGGTCGGGTCAACACGCTGCGGCTGTGGAGCGCCCGGGCCACCCGGCCGTTCCGCCTGGCCGAGTTCAACTCCGGCGACTACGTCGGCGCCGTCCAGGGCCAGACGTTCGCCGAGAACATCTCCGCGGTGCTGTACCCGGAGGACTCCACGCCGCAGGGCAAGGAGCTGCGCCTGCAGCAGCAGTACTTCTTCTGCGCCTGCTCGATCGCGGACTTCATCGACCACGTCCTGCCCGACGACTACGACATCCGGCGCCTGCCCGAACGGGTCATCTTCCAGCTCAACGACACCCACCCGGTGATCGCCGTGCCCGAGCTCATGCGGGTCCTGGTCGACCTCAAGGGCTTCGACTGGGACGAGGCGTGGGAGATCACCAAGAAGTGCTTCGCCTACACCTGCCACACCCTGCTGCCCGAGGCGCTGGAGGTGTGGCCGGTCGAGCTGCTGGGCCGGTTGCTGCCCCGGCACCTGGAGATCATCTACAAGATCAACGACGAGTTCCTCGACCAGGTGCGCGCCCAGTTCCCCGGCGACGAGCTGCGGGTCGGCCGCATGTCGATCATCACCGACTACCCGGTGCGGGCGGTGCGCATGGCGCACCTGGCGACCGTGGCCGGGTCGAAGGTCAACGGTGTCGCCGAGCTGCACTCCCAGCTGCTGCGCGACAAGGTGCTGCCGGACTTCTCGCAGTTCTGGCCGGACAAGTTCACCAACGTGACCAACGGCGTCACGCCGCGCCGTTTCGTCCGCCTGGCCAACCCGGGGCTGTCCGCGCTGATCAGCGAGTCGATCGGTACCGGTTGGGTCACCGACCTGGACCGCCTGGCCCTCCTGGAGCCGCTGGCCGACGACCCGGAGTTCCGCGAGCGCTTCCGCCAGGTGAAACGCAACAACAAGATCCGGCTGGCCCGGCTGCTGGCCACCCGCGACGGCATGTCCCTGGCACCGGACCGCATGTACGACGTCATGGTCAAACGCCTGCACGAGTACAAGCGGCAGATGCTCAAGGTGCTGCACATCGTCACCCTGTACAACAAGCTGCACACCGGGGTGCTCAAGCCTGAGGACGTGACGCCGCGGGTGTTCGTCTTCGGGGCCAAGGCCGCCCCGGGCTACCTCATGGCCAAGCAGATCATCGGGCTGATCAACGCCGTCGGGCGGGTCGTCAATGCCGACCCGACGGTCAGCCAGGTGCTCACGGTGGCGTTCCCGCCGAACTACAACGTGACCCTGGCCGAACGGATCGTCCCCGCGGCCGACCTGTCCGAGCAGATCTCCCTGGCCGGGAAGGAAGCCTCCGGCACCGGCAACATGAAGTTCGCCCTCAACGGCGCGCTGACCATCGGCACCGACGACGGCGCGAACGTCGAGATCCGGCGCCTGGTCGGCGACGACAACTTCTTCCTGTTCGGCATGCTGGAGCCGGAAGTCCACGAGCTGGTCACGGCGGGCTACCACCCGTCGGCCTTCTACGAGCAGAACGCCGACCTGCGCGCCGCGATCGACCGGATCGCGTCCGGCGCGTTCTCGAACGGTGACGCGTCGGTGTTCGCACCGGTCGTCGCGAACCTGCTCAACGAGGACCGGTTCCTGGTGCTGGCGGACTACGCCGCCTACATCGAGGCCCAGGCCGAGGTCGACGCCGCCTACGCCGACGCCGACGCCTGGTCGCGGTCGGCCATCCTCAACGTGGCCCGGTCCGGGTTCTTCTCCTCGGACCGCTCGGTGCGCGACTACATCGACCGCATCTGGCACACGCTGCCCGTCATCGAGGAGGTCTGACCGCAGGCTTCCCTGAGGGAACCCTGAGAGGCGACCCTGAGTTGTCCCTGAACTCGCCGAGGCCAGGGCCTTGCACCTGCGTCGCCCGGGGTACCTTCTGTGGGTGCCCGTCATCACCACGCAGCAGTTGACCAAGCGCTACCCCAGCGTGACCGCGCTCGACCGGCTGACCGTCGAGATCGGCGAGGGGGTCACCGGTCTGGTCGGCGCCAACGGGGCTGGCAAGTCGACGCTGATCAAGATCCTCCTGGGTCTGCAGGACGCGACCTCGGGCGGGGCCAGCGTCCTCGGCCACGACATCGAGGCCGAGGCGGCCACGCTGCGGCGGTGGGTCGGCTACATGCCGGAGCACGACTGCCTGCCCGGTGACGTCTCCGCCACCGAGCTGGTGGTGCACCTGGCACGGATGTCGGGGCTGCCGCTGACCGCGGCCCGGGAGCGCACCGCCGACACGCTGCGGCACGTCGGGCTGTACGAGGAGCGGTACCGCCCCATCGGGACCTACTCGACCGGCATGAAGCAGCGCGTCAAGCTGGCCCAGGCCCTGGTGCACGACCCCAAGGCCGTCTTCCTCGACGAGCCGACCAACGGCCTGGACCCCACCGGGCGTGACGAGATGCTCGACCTGGTGCGCCGGATCTACACCGACTTCGGGATCTCCGTCCTGGTCACCTCGCACCTGCTCGGCGAGCTCGAACGGATCTGCGACCAGGTGGTGGTCATCGACGGCGGGGTGCTGCTGCGCGCCTCGTCGGTGGCGGACTTCACCCAGGCCAGCGCCCAGCTGGCGGTCGAGGTGGCGGCGGACGTCGGGGCCGCCGCCGACGCGCTGGCGGCCTCGGGTCTGACGGTCCGCCGCGACGGCAGCACCATCCTCGTCGACCTGGTCGACGACGCGACCTACGACCAGGTGCGGGACGTGACCGCCGAGCGGGGGTTCGGCCTGGTCCGGCTGGAACGTCGCCGCCACCGCATCGCCGAGGTCTTCGAGGAGGAGCACGATGTCAGCGTCTGAGGCACCCGGGTCCGGCGTCATCCACGACATCGGGTACCGCGGCTACGACGGCCCGCGGCTCGAACGGCGCGCCATCACCCTCAGCCTGCTCACCCACACCCTGCGCGGCGTCTACGGGCTGGGCCGGGCCGGCAAGTCGAAGGTCGTGCCTTTCGGGATGGTCGCGGTGATGATGCTGCCCGCGGTGGTGCTGGCCGTCATCTCCGTGGTCGGCTCCAGCCAGATGGGGCTGACCGAGCCGGTGATGCCCTACACCCGTTTCGCCATGGTGACCCAGGCGGCGCTGGCCATCTTCCTGGCGGTCGCGGCGCCCCAGGCGGTCTCGCTGGACCTGAGGTTCCACAGCCTGCCGCTGTACCTGTCGCGGCCGCTCGAGCGCGGCGACTACGTCCGCGCCAAGCTCGGTGCGCTGACGGCCGCCGTGTTCCTGCTCCTGGCGGCGCCGCTGCTGGTCATGTACCTGGGTGCGCTCGCCGCCCAGTTCGACGTCGGCAAGCAGACCGCACAGTTCCTGCAGGCGCTGGTCGGGGCTGCGCTGTTCGCCGCGGTGCTGGCGTCGATCTCGCTGGTGATCGCGTCGCTGACGGGCCGGCGCGGCTTCGGGATCGCCGGGATCATCACGGTGCTGACGCTCAGCTACGCGGTGGTCTCCTCGCTCCAGGCCGTCGTCGGTTTCGAGGGTGAGGGCAACATGACCGCGGCCGGCTGGATCGGGCTGTTCTCCCCGATGACGATGGTCGACAGCGTCCAGGTCTGGGCGTTCGGCGCCGAACCGTCGACCCCGGCCGGACCGCCGAGCGGCGCAGGCCCCGTCTTCCTCGTCGCCACGCTCCTGGTCGTCGCGGCGTGCTACGCCGCCCTGCTCGGCCGCTACCGGACGGTGAAGGCCTGATGGGCGTGCCTCCCGTTCGTCGGCGCGCTGCGGCCGGCCTGCCACGCACGTCCGCAACGCTGCCGCGGCCCGCCTCTGCCGTGCGGCCGCCCGCCCCCGACCAGCTTGAGCGCACAGAATCGGGAGACACACCCTGATGGCTACCCTGGACGTCACCGCCTGCTCGCGGTGGTACGGCAACGTCGTGGCGATCAACGACGTCACGATGCGCATCGGGCCGGGTGTCACCGGGCTGCTCGGGCCGAACGGTGCGGGCAAGTCCACGCTGATCCACCTGCTCGCCGGGTTCCTGTCGCCCTCGGCCGGGGCGGTGACGCTCGACGGTGCGCCGATCTGGAAGAACCCGCAGGTCTACCGGGTGCTCGGCCTGGTCCCGGAGCGCGAGGCCACCTTCGACTTCCTCACCGGCCGGCAGTTCGCCGTGGCCAGCGCCGAGCTGCACGGACTGCCCGACCCGGGTGCCGCCGCCCAGCGGGCGCTGACCACAGTCGCGATGCTCGACGCCCAGGACCGGCGGATCGGCGAGTACTCCAAGGGCATGAAGCAGCGGGTCAAGATGGCGGCTGCCCTGGTCCACGACCCGGCGGTGCTGCTGCTCGACGAGCCGTTCAACGGCATGGACCCCCGGCAGCGGCTGCACCTCATCGCCCTGCTGCGCACCATGGGCGACGACGGCCGGACGGTGCTGTTCTCCTCGCACATCCTGGAGGAGGTCGAACAGCTGGCCACCCACGTCGAGGTGCTCGTCGCCGGTCGGCACGCCGCCTCCGGCGACTACCGGGAGATCCGGCGCCTGATGACCGACCGGCCGCACCGGTACACCATCGTCTCGGCGGACAACCGGACGCTGGCCGCGGCGCTCGTCGCCGACCGGTCGACGGCCGGCGTCCGGCTCGACGGCCAGACGCTCCACGTCGAGGCCGTCGAGTTCTTGCAGTTCGCCGCGCTGCTGCCGCGGGTCGCCCGCGACGCCGGGGTGCGGCTCTACGAGGTGAGACCGGTCGACGAGTCGCTGGAGAGCGTCTTCTCCTACCTGGTCCAGAGTTAGGAGCCCACCGTGAACCTCGCGATCGTCCGTCTCACCGCCCGCGCTCTCATGGGCGGCAAGCGCGTCTGGCTGCTCGTCGCGCTGGGCCTGGTGCTCGTCGCCATCGCCGTCGTGACCCGGCTCTTCGTCTCGACGGAGACCAGCACCGTCGGGCTCCAGACCGTCACGTTCGGCACGTTCCTGCCGCTGTTCGGCCTCATCGTCGGCACGGGTGTCATCGGCCCCGAGATCGACGACGGCTCGATCGTCCACCTGCTGGCCAAGCCCGTGTCCCGGCACACCATCGTGCAGAGCAAGCTGGCCCTGGCGGTGCTTGCGATCGTCGGTTTCGCCGTCGTGCCCACGGTGCTGGCCGCGGTGATCCTCCGGGCGTCCGCCAGCACGGCGGTAGCTTTCGGCGTCGGCGCCCTGTGCGCCGGTGCGGTGTACTGCGTGCTGTTCGGGCTGCTGGCGATCCTCACCCGGCACGCCGTCATCGTCGGGCTGGTCTACGCGCTGGTGTGGGAGAGCCTGGTCGGATCCATCGTGCCCGGGGCGCGCAACATCTCCGTGCAGCAGTGGGCGCTGTCGGTGACCAGCTCGATCGCACCGGACGGTCTGGTGACCGCCCACGTCGGGCTGGCCGCCTCCTGGATCCTCATCGTCGGCGTGCTCGTCGCCGCCACCTGGTACGCCGGCCAGCGCCTGCGGGTCTTCGTCCTGGCGGGCGACGACTGACCTGAACGGTCACCGTACGTTTTTCCCGCTGCGATGTCACCGCTCTTGCACCTGGCGGCTGGGTGCAGGTACCGTTACCTGATGCGCGCCGCTGGACTGACGACGACCGACCGGGTCGGGCAGGCCGTCCGGGCTGCACGCAAGGCCTCGGGGATGACGCAGCGTGAGCTGGCGGCGCGCGCGGGTGTCTCGCGGCGCTGGTTGATCGACCTGGAAGCCGGACGTTCTCAGCGCAGCGAGCTGGGTCTGGTCCTGGCCACCCTCCGCGCGCTCGGCCTGAGCCTCACCGTCGAAACGCCCCCGCCGATCACCAACCCCGAGACCCGGGCGGCCCTGGCCTACCTGGAGTCGTTGTGAGCGGGCGGCTGGTCGTGCTGCTCTACGGTGAGATCCTCGGAGCCCGGGACCAGCTCCCGACCGGTCAGCGGGAGTTCCGCTACGCCGACGGTCTGCGCCAGTCAGGTTGAGCGTGGCGCCCAGGCGCTCGCGCGGCGCGGCAGCCGTGCCGCACAGTCCCTCTGCGCTGCCCGTGGCATGGCACCCCGGCGCAGCAGCCTGGACGCGCGTCAGGTGCTCGCGGCGGTCTGGCCGGTTCAGCCTCGGGGCGGGGCCAGGACGGCGAACGGGTCGGTGACCTGGAGCTGGTGGGCGGTGAAGCGGTAGATCGCCGCCGGGCGGCCGCCGCCGGGGCCGGGTCGGGCGGTCGCGCCGGTGCGTTCGATCTGCCCGCGGCGCACGAGGATGCGGTGCAGGTTGGTGACGTCGACGTCGTGGCCCAGGGCTGCACGGTAGATGCGCGCCAGCTCGGACAAGGTGAACTCGGGCGGGGCCAGGGCGAAGCCCAGGTTGGTGTAGGACAGCTTGCGCGACAGCCGCCCGACCGCGGCGGGCACGACGCTGCCGTGGTCGAACGCCATGGGCGGCAGGTCGGTGACGGGGTGCCAGGTGGTGTCGTCGGGCAGGCGCAGGTCGGCGTCGGCGGGCACCAGCCCCAGGTAGCAGGTCGCGACGACCCGTCGGCCCGGCAGCCGCTCCGGGCGGCCGCGCGACTCGAGCTGTTCGAGGTGGGACAGCTCGCGCACGTCGACCTTCTCGGCCAGCTGACGGCGGATCGAGGCGTTGAGGTGCTCGTCGGGACCCAGCTCGCCGCCGGGCAGGGCCCAGGACCCAGCGTCAGGGGCGATCGCCCGCTGCCAGAGCAGGACGTGCACGGCATCGGCACGGACCTGGAGCACCGCGGCCAGCACCTCGTGCCCGGACGGTGGGGCGGGGGACACGAGCCCATGCTATCGACCCGGACCGACCAGCACCGTGACCTCGGGCTCAGCCCGTTGCTGTGACCCCACGCTCCGGCGGGGCGCCTGGAAGCGGGAGGGAGCCGAGCGCACGAGCCCGCACCACGCTCGGAAGGGGCGCCCAGCGGACGCACGGTCGGCTGACGCGGCTCGACCTCCCCGAGTTGTATTCACCTAAGTGGTACGAAATAATGAACCTGTTATGAGAACATCTCCTCCGGCTCTCCTGCCGATCCTGCGCTCGCGGGTCCAGGGCGACCTGCTGGCCTTGACCTACCTGAACCCGGAAGCCGAGTACTCGCTCACGGAGGCTGCCCGGGCGATAGGCGCATCGGTGAAGTCCGTCCACCAGGAAGCCGATCGCCTCGTCACCGGTGGCCTGCTGCGGGACCGGCGGCGTGGGCAGATGCGGCTGGTGCGTGCCGTTACCGATTCCGCGCTCTCCGGACCGCTGACCGACCTGCTCGCCGTCACCTATGGTCCGCTGCCGGTGCTCACCGCTGCCCTGGGGCAGGTCGTCGGCATCGAGCAGGCGTTCGTCTACGGTTCGTGGGCGGCGCGCCACAGCGGCCAGCCCGGTCCGCCGCCCGGTGACGTCGACGTGCTCGTGATCGGTGCCGTCGATCCCGACGTGCTCGACGACGTCGCTGCCCAGGCCCGTCAGACGTTGCACCGTGACGTCAGCATCCGCCAGGTGCGGCCGGCCACCTGGCAGAGCAGCACCGACCCGTTCGTCACGACAGTCCGCGCTCGGCCGCTGGTCGAGCTTCCGGTCACCACCACGCAGGAGGCAGGCGCATGAGATGGGAACAAGGCAGGGCAGAGGTCGATGCCCTGATCGCTCAGGGTCTCGTCGAGAAGGTCGCCCCGAGCCGGGAGCACGCCGATCGGCTGCTCGCCCAGGCACGCCGGCACCTGGCCAACGCCAGGAACTCGGCGGACGTCGACCCCGAGGGGGCGTACAGCACGCTGTACGACGCTGGCCGCAAGGCGCTGTGGGCTGTCTTGGCCAACCAGGGCCTGCGCTCCACGACCCGTGGTGGTCACCTGGCGGTCTACGACGCCGTGCGGGCCCAGCTTGACCCGCCGATGGGCGCCCAGCTGCGACCGTTCGACCGCATGCGCCGCCAACGCCACAGCGCGGAGTACCCCGCGCTCGACACTCCGGAGCTTGATCCCGACGACGTCCTGATCGACGTTCCGAAGATCCAGGCTGTCGTCGACATCGCCGAGCGGGTCCTCGACCAGATGTCGGTCTACTGACACGCCGGTCCGGCCGGTCACGACGCTGACGGGTCGTTCCACGGCCAGATGCCGTCTCCGCGGAGTACGGAGAAGGCGGTCGAGCCACCCGGGCGCACCTCGCCGAGGTGTCCGATCTGTGGGACGGGTGTGGACACAGCGAGCATGGTGGGGGTTACAGTGTCAGCGTCATGTTTTCGATCACTAGTCGAAAACATGGGACGGGACAGCCAGATCTGAGCCACCAGACCGGTGACCAGCACCAGGACAGTCGGCAGACGCATACGGAACCTAGGACACCGCGGCCGGTCGGGACTGCCGGTCGGGCCGCAGGCTAGGAGGCACAGATGGCCACGACGAGACCCGGCACGTTCCCGGTGTGGATCCACGAGGACGACCCGGCCCCCGGGTGGGCCGACGAGGTGCGGGACCTGGCACGCCAGCGCGACGCGGTGATCCTCGCCCACAACTACCAGCTGCCAGCCATCCAGGACGTCGCGGACCACGTGGGCGACTCTCTGGCCCTGTCCCGCATCGCGGCACAGGTGCCCAACGCCGAGATCGTGTTCTGCGGGGTGCACTTCATGGCCGAGACCGCGAAGATCCTCGCCCCCGACAAGCGGGTGCTCATCCCCGACGCGGCCGCCGGCTGCTCCCTGGCCGACACCATCACCGCCGACCAGCTGCGGGCCTGGAAGGCCGAGCACCCCGGTGCGGTCGTCGTGGCCTACGTCAACACGACCGCCGAGGTGAAGGCGGAGTCGGACGTGTGCTGCACCTCGTCGAACGCGGTGGACGTCGTGGCGTCCGTCCCGGCGGGCACCGAGGTGCTGTTCCTGCCGGACCGGCACCTGGGAGCCCACGTCGCCCGCATCACCGGGCGGGACATCCACATCTGGGACGGCCAGTGCCACGTGCACGAGGACATCGGCGGGGACGTGCTGGCCCAGGCCATCGCCGACGACCCGGACGCCGACGTGCTGGTGCACCCCGAGTGCGCCTGCGCCACCTCCGCCCTGGAGATGGCCGCCTCAGGCGTCATCCCGGCCGAGCG
Organism: Cellulomonas sp.; assembly: GCA_031556715.1. Taxonomy (GTDB): domain Bacteria; phylum Actinomycetota; class Actinomycetes; order Actinomycetales; family Cellulomonadaceae; genus Cellulomonas. Next base: position 6,041 of record JAVBSR010000079.1, on the reverse strand, counting down.
GGTCCGTATCGTCTCCACCGGCGGGATGCTCGACGAGGCCCGCCGGGCCTCGGTCGACCGGGTGCTGGTCGCCACCGAGGTCGGCATGCTGCACCAGCTGCGCCGGGCCAACGCCGGTGTGCAGTTCGACCCTGTCGACCCCTGGGCCGTGTGCCCGTACATGAAGATGATCACCCCGTCCAAGGTGCTGACCGCCCTGCGCGAAGGCCGCGACGAGGTGCACGTCGACCCCGCGGTCGCCGCCCGGGCCCGCGGCGCCGTCGAACGCATGATCGCGCTGGGCACCAGCCCCGGCGCGGCAGCCCCGACCGGACCCCAGACCACCCCAGGAGGTGAGTGATGACCGTCACCGCTCCCGCCCGCACCATCACCGGCACCACGTCGGTCGCGGCCCGCCTGGCGGCGCCCCGCCCGACCTGGACCGTCACCTGCGACGTGCTCGTCGTCGGCTCCGGCGTGGCCGGGCTGTCCGTGGTCGGCGGGCTGGCCGGGTCGGGGCTGGACGTCGTCCTGGTCACCAAGGGTGCGCTGGACGCCGGGTCGACCCGGTGGGCTCAGGGCGGCATCGCCCGGGCCACGACCGACCCCGGCGACGTCGCGGCCCACGCGCAGGACACCCTGGTCGCCGGGGCGGGCCTGTGCGACCCGGCGGCGGTGGGCCGGCTGGCCGCCGAGGGACCCGCCGCGGTGGCGCGGCTGGTCGCCCAGGGGGCGGTGTTCGACACCGGCGCCGACGGGAGCCTGGCCCAGACCCGCGAGGGCGGGCACAGCCGGGCCCGGATCGTGCACGCCGGGGGCGACGCCACCGGGGCCGAGGTGCAGCGTGCCCTGACGGCGGCGCTGACCAGCGGCCTGGCCGACCCGCGCCTCACGGTCACCGAGCACACCTTCCTGCTCGACCTGGAACGGACCGCCGACGGTCAGGTCACCGGCGCGCTGGTGGCCCGGGTCGGGGCCAGGGGCCGGGCCGTCTCCGTGGGTCGGATATTGGCCCGGGCAACGGTGCTGGCCACCGGGGGCATGGGCCGGGTGTTCCGGGCGACGACGAACCCGCCCGCGGTGACCGGCGACGGCATGGCGGCCGCCCTGCGGGCCGGGGCGGTGCTGCGCGACGTGGAGTTCGTGCAGTTCCACCCCACGGTGTTCGCCGGGGACGACGACGGCGGTCAGGCGCTGCTGGTTTCCGAGGCGGTGCGCGGCGAGGGTGCGGTGCTGCGTGACGCCGCCGGTGCCCCGGTGATGGCCGGGGTGCACCCGCTGGCCGACCTGGCGCCCCGTGACGTCGTCGCGGCCCGGATGGCCCAGGTGATGGCCGCCCAGGGTGTCGACCACCTGTACCTCGACGCCCGGGCGCTCGGGGCGGCGACGCTGGAACGGCGGTTCCCGACGGTGCTGGCCGGCTGCCGCGCGGCCGGTGTCGACCCGGTGACCCAGCCGGTGCCGGTGCGTCCCGCGCAGCACTACTCCTGCGGCGGGGTGGCCGCCGACCTCGACGGCCGCACCAGCCTGCCCGGGTTGTTCGCGGTCGGCGAGGTGGCCTGCACCGGTGTCCACGGGGCCAACCGGCTGGCGTCGAACTCCCTGCTGGAGGGCCTGGTCGCCGGGTCGAACGCGGCCGCGGTGCTGCGCGGCGACCTGCCCCGACGGCAGGCCGGCACCGTGCCGGGCGCCGCCGCCGGCACCGACCCGGCGACCCGCGACGCGGTGGCGACAGCGATGCAGTCCGACGCGGGCGTCCTGCGCTCGCCGCAGGGCCTGGCCGGGCTGGCGTCGTTGCTGAACCTGACCGCCCCGGCGGCACAGGACACCGCCGGTGACCTGGCCGCCTGGGAGGCGACCAACCTCCACGCGCTGTCCACCGTGCTGGTCGCGGCGGCCGCGGCCCGGGTCGAGTCCCGCGGCTGTCACCGTCGCACCGACGTGACCGAGCCGTCCGACGCCTGGGCGGTGCACCTGGACACCACGGTCGTGCCCGACCAGGCCCCGGTCCTGACGACGGCGACGACCATCCACTGACGATGCCCGGTTCGGGCGGCGAGGAGCAGACGATGACGACGGTAGAACCGCTGCCGGCCGCGGAGCTGGCACGGCTGGCAGCGCTGACCCTGGACGAGGACCTGGCGCTGGGCCTGGACGTCACGACGACGGCCACCGTCCCGCCGGACGCCCGCGCCACCGCCCGCCTGGTGGCCCGCCGCGACGGTGTCGTCGCCGGGCTGGACCTGGCAGCGGCAGTGTTCGCCCGCCGTGGCGTCGACGACTTCGCCGCCCAGGTGCGCGACGGTGACCGGGTCAAGGCCGGGGACGTGCTGGCCCAGGTCACCGGGCCGGTCACCGAGCTGCTCACCGCCGAGCGCAGCGCCCTGAACCTGCTGACGCACCTGTCGGGGATCGCCACGGCCACCGCCCGCTGGGTCGACGCCGTGGCCGGGACGGGCACGGCCATCCGCGACACCCGCAAGACCACCCCGGGGCTGCGCGCCGCGGAGAAGTACGCGGTGCGCTGCGGCGGCGGGCAGAACCACCGCATGGGTCTGGGCGACCAGGCGCTGGTCAAGGACAACCACGTGGCCGCGGCCGGCGGGATCGTCCCGGCCGTCCGGGCGGTGCGCGAACGGTTTCCCGAGGTGTTCTGCGAGGTCGAGTGCGACACGCTGGAGCAGGTCCGCCAGGCCGTCGGTGAGCAGGTGGCCCTGGTGCTGCTGGACAACATGACCCCGGACCAGACGCGCGAGGCCGTCGCGGTCTGCCGCGCCGCCGGGGTGCGCACCGAGGCCAGCGGAGGCCTGCGCCTGCCCGACGCCGCCGCGGTTGCCGCCACCGGGGTGGACTACATCTCGGTCGGCGCCCTCACCCACTCCGCCCCCCAGCTGGACATCGCCCTGGACCTGTGACGGGCTGCTGAGGTCAGGCTCAGCGGCTGGGACGCTCCACCTGGGCAGCTGCTGGGCCGGGTTGGCTGCACCGAACCTGCTGCACCGAGCTTGCTGCACGAGTCCGCTGCACCGGGCCCTCACCCGGCGGACCGCCGACTCGCACCCGGCTGCCCGAGCTGGTGGCGTCGGCTCGGGGGCATCGGGTTGTTGCGCAGGGCTGGCTGCACGAGGGCTCGCGTCAGGTTGCCGCGTCGGCTGTGACCTCGGTCGGCGTTCCGTCTCGCCCGTCCGGGACGTCGCCCGGCAGCTAACCGCGGCCTCGGGCGGTGGCCTGTCGGCGCTGCTAACGTCACGGCCACTGCCCGACGTCGAGGAGGCCTGGGATGAGGGCTCGGCACCGCAAGAACGGTCACCGCGCGGCCCGCTGGGGGACCGTCGCGGCCGTGGCAGCGCTGGCGCTGGCTGGAGCCGCCGTGGCTGCGCCGCCCGCCACCTCCGCGGCACCGGCCGTCGCGCAGCAGCTGCTGCCCGACGGCGGTTTCGAGAGCGGTAACGGAGGGTGGACGCCGTTCAGCTCACCGACCCTGACCCGGGTGTCCTCCCCGGTCCGTTCAGGCAAGCAGGCGATGAAGGTCACGGCCACCTCGCCCCTGTACACCCTGACCGGTATGACGCAGAACACGGCCGTGGCCAGCTCGGCTGCGGGATCCGCCTACACCGCGTCGTGCTACGTGCGGCCGAGCAGGGCCGGCCTCGAGGTGCGGATCCGCCTGCTGCAGTACACGCAGGACTTCGGGTCGAACCTCAACCTCGGCACCACGGTCCTGGCCGCGGTCCCGGCGAGCACCTGGACCAAGGTCACGGTCACCGGCACCGCCACGGCTGACGGTCGGCGGATCGTCCCCCAGGTCTACGCCAGCCTCCAGGCCACGAGCACCGGCTACCTCGTCTACGACGACTGCTCGCTGACCGTCGCCCCGATGCCGGGTCCGTCCACCACCGGTGTGCCGACCGGGACGAGGTTGACGGTGGTCGACGGTCCGGCCAGCGCCCCGGCGGGGACGGTCTGGTACAACAACACGCTGAAGGTCACCCAGGACGGCACGGTGCTGGACGGCCTGGACGTGCGCGGGCTGGTGCGCATCGAGGCCAAGAAGGTGGTCATCAGGAACAGCCGGATCACCGGCCGGTACCTGTCGTCGTCGCTGTCGCTGGTCTATGTCGACGGGTCGAAGTACTCGGTGACGATCTCCGACTCCGAGCTGTACGCGGCCGAGCCGTCAGCCTGGGTCAACGGGGTCATGGGCTCCGGCTTCACGCTGGAGCGGGTCAACATCCACCACGTGGTCGACCAGGTGCACGTCACCGGCGGCAACGTCACGGTGCGCGACTCCTGGCTGCACGACAACTTGTACTACACCAGCGACCCGAGCCGGGGCGGCACCCCGTCGCACGACGACAACGTGCAGGTGCAGCAGGGCAGCGGCATCAGCCTGGTCCACAACACCATGGAGTCGACGCACAACGCGGCAGTCCAGGTCACCCAGGACACCGGTCAGGTCGCCAACCTGCGCATCGAGCGCAACCGCATCAGCCACGGCGGCTGCTCGCTCAACCTGGCCCAGAAGACCCGCGGCCCCCTCCAGGGGACGACCATCACCGGCAACGTGTTCACCAAGACCCAGACCTATGCCGGGTGCGCCATGATCATCGACACGCCGTCCGTGCCGCTGCTGACCGTGGCCGACAACACCTGGGTCGACGGCGCCGCCGCCAAGGTCACACCCCGCTGAGTCGCGGTCACCGGAACCCGACCCGTCAGCAGGCCGTCCCCGGTAGAAGCCAGCTGTCTCGGATCCAGATGACCAGCGCGTGGCCGGGCGAGTCTCAGCCGATCTGGACCAGGACGTGCTGGCCGGTGCCGAGCAGGCACTCGTAGGCGCTGCGCAGGCCGTGGAAGCCTGCCGCCAGGTCAGACTTGAGCCGGCCCGGGTCGTCGGACCAGACCGCCGGGTAGATGCCGTGGTCGGCGAAGATCTGGAAGTCGACGGCGCGCAGCATCCCGTCAAGGTCGACCGCGCGCAGCGCGGCCACGCGCAGCACCAGCTCGTCGGACTTGATACAGCTGATCCACGGGTCGTCGCAGACCTGGTGGACGCCGACGACCGCTTCGCTCAGCGGGTCGTCCACCGGCGACCAGGCCGACGTGCCGGTCAGCAGGAAGTGCAACCCGTCCCACAGCGGGCCCAGGTCGAAGTGGCCGGGGGTGCCGTACAGGTCGCCCTCGATCTGGACGTAGCGGTCGTACACCGAGTCGTCCGACGACGGGCCGCGCCGCAGCGACAGCAGCTCGACCAGGGTCTGGTGGTCCACCGGGACATACTGCGCGGTCAGGCCCATCGGCTCAGCCTATCGGCCGTCGCGACGGGTCTCAGTCGACGAACGACCGGTCGGCCGGTGAACCGCTGGGCACGGCCTCGGGCCGGTCGACGACGTGCGGCCAGCTGCTGACCGGGCCCATCGGGTAGTCGTAGGGCGTCCAGCGCGTCGGCGGGACGGCAGGCAGCTCGGCGGGTTCGTCGACCGGATCGTCGGCGGGCCGACGACACATCCCGAGCAGGACGGCACCGACGATGCACGCCACCGCGACCCAGGTCCACACGTCCACAGCACGATGGTCCCGCAGACCAGACCCGGGCACAGCCCCCCGATCGTGTCCGGTTTGCCCAGGTTGGTCCGCTCGGGTGAGCGCTTCGGCATGCCTCAGGTCGTGGTGCCGGACATGAGGTCGACGAGGACGGGCATGGCCGACGACGGGTTCGGCCCGGTCCGGCCGCCTGCGGCATCGGGATCTGCCCGGCGCGCCCGCGCCATGGCGTCAAGGTAGGCCGCGAACTGAAACCCGGGGGGCAGGGTCTTGTCGGTGACGCCGTGAGCACGGAGGACCTCGCGCAGCGTTCGCCTGCTGGTGTGCGCGTGGTGCTCCGCGTAGTGCCACAGCAGCCAGATCTCGAAGCACGGGTTGCTGACGATGACGTGGATCCCGGCCTTCCGTGCCTCGTGCAGACATCGCTCGAGAGTCGCGTGGTCGTCGACGTCGACGACCACGCAGCACCAGTCGTACGGTTCGCCCGATCGTCTGGCCCGGCGCAGCAGGTTCTCCGC
>JAVBSR010000013.1:0-18488 GCA_031556715.1 Cellulomonas sp. | reverse complement strand
GCTGCAGACCACCATCCCGCGGACCGTCAAGCTGCCCGACGCCACGGTCGCCGCCGAGCCGATCACCACCTACGCCCCGACGCACGCCAGCGCGGAGGCCTACCGGCAGCTGGCCCGTGAGCTCGTCGCCCGTGGCGACGCCGCCTGACGTCGCCCAGGACCGCACCTCGGCCGTCGGCCCGTCCGAAGAGCCTGACCGGCCGTCCGGGACCTCGGGCTTCGAGGTGCACCTGGATGTCTTCTCCGGCCCGTTCGACCTGCTGCTGGGGCTGATCGCCAAGCACAAGCTGGACATCACCGAGGTGGCGCTGTCGCAGGTCACCGACGAGTTCTTGGGTCACCTGCGGGCCGCCGAGGCTGGTGGCTGGGACCTGTCGCAGGCCAGCGAGTTCCTCGTCGTCGCCGCGACCCTGCTGGACCTCAAGGCGGCCCGCCTGCTGCCCACGGGGGATGTGGAGGACGCCGAGGACCTGGAGCTGCTGGAGGCCCGGGACCTGCTGTTCGCCCGCCTGCTGCAGTACCGGGCGTACAAGCAGATCGCCGACAGGCTGAGGCAGCGCTGGGCCGACGGGGCGCTGAGCCGCCCCCGGTCCGTCACCCTGGAACCACAGCTGGCGGTGCTGCTGCCCGAGCTGGTCTGGACCCTGGGCCCCGACCAGCTGGCGGCACTGGCGGCCCGCGCGCTGGCCCCGAGACCAGCCCCGCCCGGGGTCGACCTGTCCCACCTGCACGTCACCGTCGTGTCGGTGCGGGAGCAGGCGGCGGTGCTGGCCGACCGGCTGCGCCGGCACGCCTCGGTGTCGTTCCGCGTGCTGGTGTCTGACGCCGAGTCCACGCTCGTCGTCGTCGGCCGGTTCTTGGCGCTGCTGGAGCTGTACCGGGAGGGCGCGGTGGCGTTCGACCAGGTCGTGGCGCTGGGTGACCTGACCGTGAGGTGGACCGGCAGCGACGACGGTGACTTGCAGCTGACCACCGACTACGACGACGGACCCGACGAAGACCAGGCCGGTGCTGATCGGCCTGCTGCCGATCTGCCTGCCGCTGATCTGCCCGGAGTCGATCCGCACGGTGTCGATCTGCCCGGCATCGCCGCACCGGACCACCCTGACAAGCGGGAGGCGTCATGACGCACGACCCTGACGTGACCGAGCCGGTCGACCGTCCGGCTGACGCCGACGAGGCTGCTGACCCGCCGGAGGTCGATGTCGCCGACCTCCCCGGCGGGGCCGCCGCGGCGGTCGAGGCGGTGCTCATGGTGGCCGACGAACCGGTGCCGGTGGTGCGGTTGGCGGCTCTGCTGTCGCTGCCCACCGAGGAGGTCGCTGCGCTCTGCGAAGACCTGGCCGCGGAGTACCGGGGCGAGCACGGCGGTCGTCCTCGCGGCTTCGCGCTGCGGCAGGTAGCCGACGGCTGGCGGTTCTACTCGGCGGCGGCCTGTGCCGACGTGGTCGGGCGGTTCGTCGTCGACGGGCAGACTGCCCGCCTGACCCAGGCGGCGCTGGAGACGTTGGCCGTCGTCGCCTACCGGCAGCCGGTGAGCCGCGGGCAGGTCTCGGCGGTGCGGGGGGTGAACGTGGACGGGGTGATGCGTACCCTGACCAGCCGGGGTCTGGTCGCCGAGGTCGACCACGACCCGGTCACCGGCGCGGTGCTGTTCGGCACCACGGGATACTTCCTGGAACGGATGGGCATGGCCTCGTTGGACGAGCTGCCGCCGCTGGCCCCGCACCTGCCGGGCCTGGACGAGCTGGGCGACGTGGATGAGAGGATCCGGGGATGAGCGCGCGCAAGGCGGACCGACGACAGCAGACGGCCGGCACAGGTCGGGGTCGTCAGCGCGACGCCTCGGGTCGGGCCGACCAGCCGCGCCGCTCCGCACCCCGACGGGGGGCGCCGGAGCAGGCCGGGCCTGACCAGGACGTGCACGACCCCGACGGGGTGCGGCTGCAGAAGGTGCTGGCCGGTGCGGGGCTGGGGTCCCGGCGGGCCTGCGAAGAGCTCATCGCGGCTGGGCGGGTGACGGTCTCGGGCCAGGTGGTGCGCGAGCTGGGGGTGCGGGTCGACCCGGTGGCGGCGATCCTGCACGTCGACGGGGTGCGGGTGCTGCTCGACACCACCTTGGTGACCGTGGCGCTGAACAAGCCGGTCGGGGTCGTGTCGTCGATGCGCGACGAGCAGGGACGCCCGGACCTGGCCCAGTACGTCGCCGACCGGACCGAGCGGCTGTTCCACGTCGGCCGCCTGGACGAGGAGACCGAGGGGCTGCTGCTGCTCACCAACGACGGTGACCTGGCGCACGGCCTGACCCATCCGTCGCGCGAGGTGGTGAAGACCTACCTGGCCGAGGTCGAAGGTCAGGTGCGGCCCCAGCTGGCCAAGCGGATGCGCGCCGGGATCGATCTGGACGACGGCCCGGTGCAGGTCGACCGGTTCCAGGTGGTGCAGCTCGGCTACCGTTCGACCCTGATCGAGGTGGACCTGCACTCGGGACGCAACCGGGTGGTGCGGCGGCTCATGGAGCAGGTCGGGCACCCGGTGGTGCGTCTGGTGCGCACCCGGTTCGGGCCGATCCGGCTGGGCGAGCTGCCCACAGGGCGTACCCGGGTGCTGTCAGCCCCGGAGGTGGGGTCGTTGATGTCAGCGGCGGGGCTGTGAGCAGCTCTGCGGACGGTCCGGTCTCGTCCCTGGTGCCGGCGGTGGCTGCGACCGCCGGGCCGGTGCGCATCGTCGGCACCGGTCTGCTGGGCGCGTCGGTGGGGCTGGGCCTGCGTCGCAACGGGGTCGAGGTGACGTTGGCCGACCCGTCACCGACGGCGGTGGCCGTGGCCCGGGACGTCGGTGCGGGACGCCCGGCGTCGGACGGCGACGCCGAACCCACCCTCGTCGTGGTGGCCGCCCCGCCGGACGTCGCTGCCGACGTCGTGGCGACCGAGCTGGCCGCCCACCCGACAGCGGTGGTCACCGACGTGGCCTCGGTCAAGGAGCACGTGCTGGAGGCGCTGCGCGCCACCGGGGCGGACCTGACCCGCTACGTCGGGTCGCACCCGATGGCCGGGCGGGAACGCACCGGCCCGGCGGCGGCACTGCCCGACCTGTTCGCAGGCCGACCCTGGGTGATCGTCGACCACGACGAGCAAGGTGCGGCGCGCGGCGATGCCGTCCTGGCGGTGCGGAACCTCGCGGTCGACCTGGGCGCGGTGCCGGTGACGATGGACGCCGCGACGCACGACCGGGCGGTGGCCACCGTCTCGCACCTGCCGCAGCTGGTGGCCAGCCTGGTCGCGGCCCGGTTGCGTGACGCCCCGCCGCAGGCTCTGGAGCTGGCCGGGCAGGGACTGCGCGACGTGACCCGGATCGCCGCGTCCGACCCGCAGCTGTGGACGGCGATCCTCGCGGCCAACGCGGCGGCTGTCCACGCCGAGCTGTCGGCGCTGCGTGACGACCTGGACGTGGTGCTGGGTGCCCTGGCCGCTGCTGATGCCGCCACGGGGCCGACCACGGTGGCCGAGGGGGTGCTGGTGGCGCTGGCGCGGACCTTGGCGGCGGGCAACGACGGGGTGGCCCGGGTGCCCGGTAAGCACGGCGGGCAGCGGCGGCGCTACGCGCAGGTCTCCGTGCTGGTCCCGGACACGCCCGGGTCGGTGGCGTCGCTGCTCACCCAGGTCGGCGAGGCCGGGGTGAACCTGGAGGATCTGGCGATCGAGCATGCGGCCGGCCGGCCGGTGGGGATCGCCAACGTGTCGGTTCTGCCGGAGGTGGCGGCTCGCCTGGAGGCTGAGCTGACGGCGCGGGGCTGGACGGTCGTGCGATGAGCCGGCGGGGTGCACCTCTGCTGGTCCGAGAGTTGTGATGTCGGTCCCAGAAGCCGATGGACAGTCGTGGGACCGCGACCTCGCGCGGGAGTGCTGGGAGGTAGGGCGATGAACAGCGTGGCGAAGGTGCCAGGGCTCGTGGTGGCGATCGACGGGCCGTCGGGCTCGGGCAAGTCGTCGGTGGCCAAGGGGGTGGCGCGGAGGTTCGGCCTGGCCTACCTGGACACCGGGGCGATGTACCGGGCGGCGACCTGGTGGTGCCGCGAGCAGGGCGTGGACCTTGACGACGGCCCTCGGGTGGCTGCCGTGGTGGCTGCGATGCCTCTGGTCATGGGCCTGGACCCGGCGGCGCCGAGCGTGCACGTGTCCGGGGTGGACGTGGGCGAGGTGATCCGTCGTTCGGAGATCTCCGCCGCGGTCTCCAAGGTGGCCACCAACCTGGACGTGCGAGCCGGTCTGGTGGCCCGGCAGCAGGCCGTGGTCGACGCCGAACGGGCCGGCGGGTTGTCTGGCGGTCGGGGCATCGTCGTGGAAGGTCGTGACATCACCACGGTCGTCGCGCCCGACGCTCAGGTGCGGCTGCTGCTCACCGCGTCCGCTGCGGCCCGCCTGGCGCGGAGGGCCACCGAGGTGCACGGCAACGCCTCGGCCCAGGCGGTCGCGGCCACCCGGGACCAGGTGCTGCGCCGCGACGCCGACGACTCCACGGTGGTCGAGTTCCACCAGGCGGCACCGGGCGTGACCATGGTCGACTCGACCGATCTCGACCTGGACCAGACGGTCGCCGCGGTCGTCGACCTGGTGGTCGGGGCCACCGGGCTGGACCGGCCGACCGGGGACGCCGGCGGGCTCGACGTCCGCCCGTCTGGGCAGCCGTGAGCGCCCCGCAGGCCCCGCTCCGGTGGGGACCGGTCTGGGCCCGCTGGGTGGGCTGGTTCATGTTCACGGTGGTGTGGCGCACCCGGGTGGTCGGCAAGGACCGCGTGCCCCGCAACGGCCCGGTGGTGCTGGCCGCCAACCACCAGCACTGGTTGGACGGCCCGATGCTCATGGGCATGGTCCCGCGTCGCCTGCACATCCTGGTCAAGCAGGAGATGTTCCACGGTCTCCTCGGCCTGGTGATGCGGGCGGCGGGGCAGATCAAGACGGACCGTTCCAACGGGCGCCAGGCCCTGGTGCAGGGTCTGGCGGTGCTGCGCCGCGGGGGAGCGGTCGGCATCTTCCCTGAGGGTGAGCGCGGCTCCGGGAAGGTCGAGACCACCCGGGCGGGCGCCGGGTGGCTGGCGGTCCACGGCGGGGCCCCGGTTGTCCCCGTGGCGATCCTCGGTACCCGTCGTCCCGGTCAGGGCAAGGGACAGACACCTGCGCCGGGCGGTGGTTTCGCCATCGAGTTCGGCGAGCCGATCGACGTGACGCGCGACGACCTGCCGCGTCGCGAGGCCGTCGCCGAGGCCGCCGAGACCATCCGCGCGGCGCTGGCCGCCCTGGTGGCCGACGCCTCGGCCCGTACAGGCCTGGGTACTGGATGATCAGCGGCCGGGTGTGATGTGATGGCCCCGTGACGACCGTGGACTTCTGGTTCGACCCGGTGTGCCCGTGGACCTGGATAACGTCGAGGTGGATGCTCGAGGTCGAGCAGGTCCGCGACGTGACGGTGGTCTTCCACGTCATGAGCCTGGCCGTGCTCAACGAGGGGCGAGACGACCTCGACGAGGGCTACTGGCGCATGCTGGACGCCGACGCCTGGTACGGCGTCCGAGCGGCCGTCGAGGTCGAGCAGCGCTACGGCCAGGCGTCCCTGCGTGCCTTCTACACGGCTCTGGGCACCGCCTACCACCTGCGTGACGAGCCTCGCCGTCCGGAGACGGTCCGCAGGGTCCTGGTCGACCTCGGCCTTGACGAGACCATCGCCGACGCCTCGACGACGTCGCAGTACGACGAAGCGTTGCGTGCCCGGCACCACGAGGGCGCGGACCTGGTGGGCCCAGAGGTCGGGGTCCCCGTCATCCGCCTGGCCGGGATGTCGATCTTCGGTCCGGTGATCTCGCCCGCCCCGACCGGCGAGGAGGCCGGCAGGCTGTTCGACGGCGTCAAGGCTGTCATGGCGTACCCGGGTTTCTTCGAGCTGAAACGCAGCCGCACGGTCGATCCGATCTTCGACCTGGGAGGCTGACGGCTCCACGGCCGCCGCCTCGAGACGACACCTTGCGCCGGCTGGCCGGTCCGTTGCCGGCGCATCGGTCGGCGACCTCTCCTGTCGGCGGCCCGGCGTCCTCGTCGGCGGTGGGCGTTCCAGGTGAAGCAGCCCAGGGCGGTGACCAGCACCTGGTGCGACCGCTCGACCTGGACCACGGCTCCGAGGTTGCCGACCTGTGCGCCGGGCGTCGGCGTCGGTGGTCTCGTGGGTGCACGAGTCCGGGCGTCGGCACGGCAGAATGTGCCCGTGACCGAGATGCCGACCATCCCGCCCGACGACGACGAGGCGTGGGCCTCCGCGCTGCGTGCGGGCCTGGCTGACTACGACCTGGCCGACGACGACCTGTCGCTGCTGGACGCCGACGAGGCGGCCCCTGAGGCCGGGCCGTCTCACGCCCACCCGGTGCTGGCTGTGGTGGGGCGCCCGAACGTCGGCAAGTCGACCCTGGTGAACCGGATCCTGGGCCGCAGAGAAGCGGTCGTGCAGGACACCCCGGGTGTCACCCGGGACCGGGTGAGCTACCCGGCGGAGTGGTCGGGCCGGCAGTTCACCGTCGTGGACACCGGCGGCTGGGAGGTCGACGTCGCGGGCATCGACGCGCGTGTCGCCGAGCAGGCCGAGGTCGCCGTGGAGCTGGCTGACGCCGTGGTGCTGGTGGTGGACGCCACGGTCGGCACCACGGACACCGACGAGCAGGTGGTGCGCATGCTGCGCCGTTCCGGCCGCCCCGTGGTGCTGGCTGCGAACAAGGTGGACGGCCCGTCGCAGGAGTCTGACGCGCTCGCCCTGTGGGGTCTGGGCCTGGGGGAGCCGTACGCGGTCTCCGCGGTGCACGGCCGGGGTATCGGTGACCTGCTGGATGCGGCGCTGGCGGTGCTGCCGGACGTCTCCGCGCGTGGCGAGCTGCGGCCGGACGGCCCACGCCGGGTGGCCCTGGTGGGGCGCCCGAACGTCGGCAAGTCGTCGTTGCTCAACCGGCTGGCCGGGGCGGAACGGGTCGTGGTGCACGACGTCCCGGGTACCACCCGTGACCCGGTCGACGAGCTGGTGGTGCTGGGTGGGCAGCCGTGGGTCATGGTCGACACGGCCGGTATCCGCCGCCGCGTGCACATGACGTCCGGGGCGGACTACTACGCCTCGCTGCGCACCCAGGCCGCGATCGAGAAGGCTGAGGTCGCGGTGGTGCTGCTGGACGCCTCGGAGCCGCTGACCATCCAGGACGTCCGGGTGATCACCCAGGTCACCGACGCGGGCCGAGCCCTGGTGCTGGCGTACAACAAGTGGGACCTGACCGACGAGGACCGCCGCGCCCTCCTGGAGCGTGAGATCGAGCAGGACCTGCTCCAGGTGCGCTGGGCGCCCCGGGCCAACGTCTCGGCCCGCACCGGCTGGCACGCCGACCGGCTGGTACCCGCCCTGGAGCGCTCGCTGGCCTCGTGGGACACCCGCATCTCCACCGGCCGTCTCAACGCCTTCCTGGGCCAGCTGGTCGCCGCCCACCCGCACCCGGTGCGCAGCGGCAAGCAGCCCCGCATCCTGTTCGCCACCCAGGCAGCGACCCGCCCGCCGCGCATCGTCCTGTTCACCACCGGGTTCCTGGACCCTGGTTACCGCCGGTTCGTCGAACGCCGCCTGCGCGAGACCTTCGACTTCGAAGGCACCCCGATCCGCCTGGGCGTCCGCGTCCGGGAACGTCGTCGTCGCTGACACCGAGCAGGTCGTTCCTCCTGCGGCGCGGCCGACAGCAGCACGGTGTCCCCGTCGACGGTGGCACCGTTCCGTAGGCTGGGGTTCATGAGATCTCTGCGACGACTCGGCCCGGTGATGGTGGTCGGACTGCTCGGTGCTGGGCTGACGGCCGGATGCTCTTCGGACGACGGCAGCGCTGACACCCCAGGCGCCGTGTCCGCCACGGCAGGTGCAAGCCTCGACGTGGCCGACTTCGCCTCCCTCGTCGCCCAGGACGGCGTGCAGATCATCGACGTGCGCACCGCCGACGAGTACGCCACCGGCCACCTGGCAGGCGCGACGAACCTCGACGTCCAGGACGACTTCGCCGCTGCCGTCGCCGACCTGGACAAGGACGCCACCTACGCCCTGTACTGCCGCTCCGGCGTACGGTCCGGCACCGCCAAGCAGACCATGCTCGACGCCGGGTTCACCCACGTCGACGACCTCGCCGGCGGCATCACCGCCTGGACCCGAGCCGGCAAGCCCGTCGCCACCGAGTAGCTTCGAGCCCCGCAGATCGGCAAGCCGTCGCCACCACGGTCCAAGACACGGTAGAGTGGCTCGCCGTGCCGGTCCACCGGCACATCACGGGCTGTGGCGCAGTTTGGTAGCGCACTTGACTGGGGGTCAAGGGGTCGCGGGTTCAAATCCCGCCAGCCCGACCAGAACTGTCTTGTTGGAACCTTCGGCATGCCCTCCGGGGCACTTGCGTGTTCGGAGACAGATCCTGACTTGCGCAGACGCTGGCCACAGGCGATGCGGAGTTGGTGGTGGGCACTGGGTTTGAGCGCTGCGAGCAGGTGTGGGGCGCGGTGGCCGTGAGGCGCGTCGACACCGAACGTGAACTGACGCTGGCTCGACTTCGTACTACGCGAGCGCTCGACCCGACCCACCGCGAACAGACCCTGAGCGATCCGTCGGGTTCGCGTCGGGTAGGCTCGGGTCGTGCCCTGGTGGAAGCGGCCAACGACGCTGGCGAGCGTCCTTGGTGGCGTCGGTCTCGTCGCGACCGCGTTGATTGCATACCTAGGTAGCGGCAAAGACGGCGTCGACCCCTTGGTGGCGCTCCTTCTCACGGTGCTGGCTGGCTTCTTCCAGGTGGCGAGTGCATCGAAGTTCCACAGCATTGGTCGTGCCGACCCATCGTTGGCCCGATCGTCGGTCCGCCGTCTACGGGCACTTGCCTCGCGCGCTCGCCATGCGACCACCCTAGCGGAGACGGCGTACGAGCAGGGGTCTGCCGCTGAAGCAAAGAGGCTGATGGGCAAGCTCAGTTCTGAACTGAGCTACGTGCAAGAGGGCGCAGTGCTGGCGATAGAGGACTGGCGTGAGTTTCACGGTGCAGCACTCTCAGACATCGAGGAGGAGCCGAGTGGCGGACAGTAGGATCGAAGGCAAGGTGGCGCGCATTCTCACCGCTCGAGAGCTCGTCATCAATCGCGGTTCCGAGCAGGGCGTTGAGGTCGGGATGAGATTCGCTGTCCTCAACCGGAAGGGCCGGGAGATCATCGATCCTGACACCAAGGAAGTGCTCGGCTCGGTCGAACTGCCGACGACCTTCGTGAAGGTCATAGCTGTTGAGCCCAAACTATCTATCGCACGAACTTTCCGCGAGTTCTTCTACCAGGGAACGCGGCCTCGCAAGACCGCTAGCTTCGCGGCGCTTCTCGGGGGTACCGAAGACAGGACTGAGTACGAGACCTTGAAGACAGACGAGGCCAAACTCAAAGACGAGCTTGATGAATCGGAGTCGTACGTCAAGACGGGCGACCCTGTTGTCCAGATCGTTGGTGGAGAAGGGTACGTCGGCTTGGATTAACTACCGAGCGAAAGGTAGCGCCCGAGCCCGTTCCTGCCCACGCGAGTCCCGCAACCGAGCCAAGAACCACTGCCCGACGACCTGCCGCCGTCGCCGACGCGGTCGCAACAGCAGACTCTAGGACTTACCCAGGACGGGTCACGGGTGGGGGCATCTAGGGTTCTTTCCAAAGTTTACCATTTTGCCTCACTGCGGCCAGCGGGCAACAGCCCCTTGTCATGTCTTGGGCAGTTGCTCCCTGATCTCTGGCGCCTGGGTGCACAGCGGGTATTCCTCGGCCTCGTCAGGGTGTGCTGTTTTCCAAGCATCGAGGGAGGGGTGCGTCGACATCTTGGTGAGCATCTCGGCGAGTCTGGTTCCGACTCGCACGAGACGGATGGCGTAGATCTTGTCGCCAGCGGTACCAACATCGACCGGTTGCGGGAAACCGCCGATGTGCTTGTAGGGGATCTCAGGTGCGTCGTCGGCCCAGATCGCGCGGGCGTCGGCGGCGGCGTGAACTGCTTCGTCGATCAGGGACTCGCGGAGGCCTAGGTGGTCTGTGGTGGAGCCCGCGACTTGCTCCAGGTTACCCAGAGCGGCCGACCGCCTGCTGTGCATGGGACCCGTTTCGCGTATGGCGGCCTTGAGGATTGTGACGACTCTGCGCACGTCCCACAGGTCGGCGGCGATCAGATACGTCGCCCGCGCCCAGGTCAAAGCAGAGATGTGCAGCAGGCGAGGATCGTTGTCCAGCGTGTGCGCTTTGCGCTGTTCGCCGGCGCTGGTCGCGGCAGTCAGCGTGCCGATGGCTTGAGCAGTCGGGCTGCCCAGGTGGAGGGTCTGGTGGATCATGTCGCGTAGGCGTTCGGTGCTCCACACGGCGAACACCTCTTGCCCGTCTCGCTCGAACTCCCGCAGTTCATGTACCCGTTCCCAGGCCCAAGTCACCGTGTCGCGGACGGTCAGCAGGTCAGGACCTTCGTGGGTCGAGGTATGGTCGTCCTTCTTTGGGTGGAGCAGTGATGGGGGAATGATCCGTTGGTACCGGTACTCGTCCTGCCACCCCCCGATGTTGACCCAGTACGGCTCCCAGGCCGGTGGACGTTGAGCACCGCTATAGGGCCAGGCTAACTGACACAGCAGAGAGGCGAGCGGGTGGTCGTCGTTGAACTCCCAGCCGTCGCCGTCTGACGTCAGCACACCTGTCTCGCGCAGACGCTCGATGGCGCGCTGGGCGGCGAAGCGTGATATCCCTGCGTTCGTTGCTAACCGTGACAGCGGCAACGGGTACGAAGCTTCGATCGCCGCGGTGATGAGTGCGGCACTGCCGCCTCCCAACGGTAGAGCGTCCTCAAAGGTGTAGCGTGTCACGCTCCCAACGTAGCGTACTTCATGGAGAGATGTGCGGCACCCGAACGGCATGGAGGCCGTGGACAACTCCAAAGGCGCATGCCCGAAGGCGCCACCTTAGGTATCAGACCTGGTCAACGGGATGCTACGTCTCCAGCCCGCCACATCGACTGCTGTCCATATATTGAGACATGCTACGCAATGTGCAGGTCAACTCATCCAACCCTCCCCGCAGTTCCGACCGCGTCGCCACGTTCCGACGCCTCGGCCCGTTCCGAACGAGGGCCCGGGCATCTCACCGCTCCCGCCCATGCGAGTTCCGCAGCCGTACCCAGTGCGCACCAGCACCTCGCGCACAGTGGACTTGGCCCGGCCGATGCGCTTGCTGATGGGCTGCACAACGACCCATCGTGTACATGCGGATGATCCGGCTGACCGTGGCTTCGGGCACGACGTACCAGTTCGTCTCGACACCGGTGTCACGCAGCAGGTCCGAGACGATCGTGCGGTGCTGCCAAACTCGGTCGCCAGCTGCCGCAGCGTTCGTCCGTCGCGGTGACGGCTCAGCAGCGCATCGATGGCGGCGGCCTTGGCTGGTCGGCCTGCCACGGCGTGCCGAACTGGACCGGTTGTTCGGCTGTAGTGCGGGGTCGGCGGTGTGCGGGGAACCTTTGGAGTAGCCGGGGAAGCGTGTGGCGATGACAGCCTGGTGTCGTTCGACCTGCCAGACCGCAGCCAGTCCAGCGCGGTACACTCGGTTCGAGTTGAGGGCGTACAGGGCGACCAAAATCCCAGGCTAGACAGGTGAGGGTCTCGCTGACCGGGGCCGGGGCCGCGCGTCCCAGCGAAGATGCCGAACGGGGCTGGCACGTGGCCGCACGCAGACTAGGGCCGACGGACGCGAGTGGCGTATCTGGACGACTGGCGTCACACCTCGGGAGCCGTCGACACGGGCTGTCGAAGCACGAGTTGCTGGGCGGCACGTCGGCAGATCCGCTCTGATCGCCGAGGTCTCCCGCCATCTATTAGGTCGCTGAACAGCACGTCCGTGTTTCGTGCGTCCAGGGTCGGTTTCGGCGCTGGAGGTCTGTGTACGGATGAGCACCGGCTCTCTCAGCGTCAGAGGCACAGCGTCATCGGCGCTGATGAGCCGGGTCTCGTCCGCCCAGACAAAAAAGGGTGGACCCTCCCGTGATCCTCCGTCAACATACTAGGTAGAGCTCGCACCAGGCGGGACGCACAGAGGAGGTGGAAGAGATGCGTGGTCTGACGTCAGTCGCCGCGACCGCACGTCGCGTCGCACTGCTGTGCGTGAGTCTTCCTTACGTGAGTGCCACCGGGCAGACGTCCGACCACATCTCGAAGAGGGAATGGGCCAGCCCGGGAGCAGCTTTGGAGTGACCCTTGAGGGTGACGACCGACAGGCCGCTTCCGGGGACAGCCCCAGAGGCGGCCTTCGTGCACCACGAGGAGAACCGGGACGGTCCAGACGGTCCGACCCACAAGAACAGCAAGAGAAGTCGAGCGGATGTAGCTCAGTGGAAGAGCAGCGGATTCCAAACCCGCGTGCCGGAGGTTCGATCCCTTCCGTCCGTGCTTGTGCTCCTGGCGCGCCAGGTGGCCTTGGTCCCGCCCCGACGGGAGTTGAGAACTGCACAGTGGACGAGAAAGAAACGACGGCCAGGAGACTCCTGGCCGTCGGACGCCCCGCGCGACGGCACGTTTGTCGTCGCGGGGCGGAGCGTCGGTCGGTCATCGGCAGGACCGCCTGGCTGTAGACCAGGTCCCTTCAGGGCTTGGGGGTTCGGCTCCCTCCCGGCGCACGCAACATCTCGTACGACGGTTCGACTCCGTCCAGGTCCGTTCACGGGCCTGCCAGGGCTGGGCAGAGGGGTGAACAGTTCCGGAGCGAGACCGGGCGCCCCGGCGTGGTTCACATGCCGAGCCGGTGGGATGCCGGAAGCGCCGGCGATCGGATTCCCGCAGGCGCGACTGCCTCGTTAGCTCAGCCTGGACAGAGCAGGCGGCTCTTACCCGTCGGGTCGGAGGTTCGAATCCTTCACGGGGCACTCATCTCGCCGTCGGGTGCCACGGAGACTCTTGCGCCGGCTGCGCTGCCACGCAGATCTAGGGCAGGTGGCAGCCGGTGAGCGACGTGATTCACGCCGGAATGGCCAAGCCGGTCAAGGCCTCCGACTAATCCTCGGGACATCGCAGGTTCGATCCCTGTTTCTGGCACTGGCGCGGCGGGGGCTCGGAAGTCCCGCGGGTCCGATACGCCGAGGACGCCGGTTCAAATCCTGCCCGCGCTACGCACGACTAGCTCAGTGGCAGAGCTGCTGGTTTACGCCCAGCGAGTCCGGGGTTCGATTCCCTGGTCGTGCACCGGAACCCGAGCTCGTTCGATCCGAGCAGGCAAACCGTCGTCGATCCCGGGGGGAGGCATCGTGAGACGGAGCGCGCCGGGTTCCCCAGCCTCGTTCGTCTAGTGGCAAGGACGCCGCCCCCTCAAGGCGGTAGCACCGGTTCGAGTCCGGTACGAGGTACTGCGGGGTGACTGGAGCTAGGTACCAGCACGGGCCCATAACCCGTACAGACGTGGGTTCAAATCCCACCCCCGCTCCCGCCTTCGTGGTCCAGAGGACACGACACCGGTCTACGGAACCGGGGACCCAGGTTCGATTCCTGGCGAAGGCACGCAGAGAAGGCGTAACCACCTGGAAGACGAACCGGTCGGGGACCGGTACCCGTTCGAAGCGGGCTGGCGCCTACGGGCGTGGGGATCGTGACCTCCGTCTTCCGCTCTGGGGAGCCATGTTCCAAGGTGGCGACAGTGCCTTGCAAGCACCGTGAGGCGGGTTCGATTCCCGTGCTCTCCACCCCACCTGCGAACGCATAGGCGTCCGTAGGGGGCGACCAGAACGAGCCGCTCCGACGCGCAGCAAGAGCGGACACCGGGACTTAGCTCAGCTGGGTCAGAGCGCCTGCTTTGGGAGCAGGACGTCGGGGGTTCGAATCCCTCAGTCCCGACGAGACCAGCCCCTCTGTCGTTCGTCGAGATGACGACGGAACGGGTTCGACCACAGGACCGCCGTAGCCGCGCGCAGCACGGCGGAAACCGGTCGCACGATGTCGAAGCGTGGGTTTTCTGTGCGCTCGTAGAGTCGATGGCGTTTCGAAGCCCCGTTAGTCCGAGAGGGAGGTCGGGCGACGGGGGCATGGGAACCCTGGCTCGATGCTTGGCCCGTTAGTTCAGCTGGTAGAACGCCGGATTGTCGATCCGGAGGCCGCCGGTTCAAGTCCGGTACGGGTCGCCAGGCTGTGCACGATTCTGTGCGGCCTTGTCTCAGCTGCCGATTGGCGCCCAACAACCTGCGAGGGTTGCGAAAAAGCCGCTGAACGGACCAGCGCTCCGAGCGTCGGTCGGACAGGCGATCGGTGCTGGTGGAAGGTCGCATCCTGGGCAGGCTGCTCGGCAGGACGAAACGACCCCAGCACCCGCCCCGAGGTGGAGACAGCGAGGATCACGCTCGCTCGGGGTTTCGCCTCTCTAGCTCAGCGGAAGAGCGGCTGTCTTGTACACAGCGCGTCGGCGGTTCGAGTCCGCCGAGAGGCTTCGCCCTCATCGGATATTGGTTAGTCCTCGGGCCTTTCAAGCCTGCAGACGGGGTTCGATTCCCCGTGAGGGTGCGCAGCAACAACCACATTCCCTGCTAGTTCAGTCGGAAGAGCGGGTGGCTGTTGGCCACCGTCTTCCCAGGTTCGAGCCCTGGTCGGGGAGCGCATGGAGGGTGATGCCGCGTGGCGCGGTGAACGCCTTGAAAGCGGAAGTCGGGATACCGACGGGGTTCGATTCCTCCGCCCTCCGCTCGAGGTAGGTGAACCGGCCGGGGGCCGGCGTCGCCCGGAAAGCGACTGGTCGGCGCAAGCCGATGGGAGTCGGGATCTCCGCCTACCGCCAAGGAGGACGAACCGCGCGGGGCGCGGCGCCGGTTGCTAGCCGGTCGGTCGGCACAGCCGATGGGAGTCGGGATCTCCGTCCTCCGCCATGTGGGTGTAGCTCAGCCGGTCAGAGCGCGACGTTGCCAACGTCGAGGTCGCGGGTTCGAAGCCCGTCTCCCACTCTCGTCTGGTCCACGTCACGGGCCGCACGCGAATGTCGTCCAGAGGAAGGACACCTGGCTTCCACCCAGACAACGCGGGTTCGAGTCCCGTCATTCGCTCCGGGGTTGTCGCTCAATCGGAAGAGCGCTGTTCGGCAGACCGGAGGCGGCGGGTTCGAACCCGAAGCTCCACTCGTTCGGTGCTGCTCTGTCGATCGGGAAACCGGTCTTTGAAACGGTCTGCGGAGGTTCAATTCCTCCGCACCGAGCCATGCGGGTGTAGCTCAGCGGAAGAGCACGGTCCTCCGACGGCCGGTGCCGGAGGTTCGAGTCCTCCCACTCGCACCACGTCCGACGGAACGATATCCGTCACGGTCGTCTAGCTCAGACGGAAGAGCACCTGCTCGACATGCAGGAGGCCGGGGGTTCGATTCCCTCGACGACCACTGTGTCTGATACCGAAGTGGTCGAGGCGCTGGTTTGTGACGCCAGTCCAAGCGGGTTCGAGTCCCGCCAGACACCCCGGTGATGTGGCTGAACGGCTCAGGCAGGCGGCTGCAACCCGCTTTATCCCGGTTCAGCTCCGGGTATCCTCCAAGACATCTGACGAACGGTAGTCGGACTGCTGCTCGCGCATCCATCGTCGGTCTGCCGTCGGTGACGCGCTGCGGGTCGCCGGGCAGCGGCACCGGGCTGGCGCTGTTCGGACCAGGGGCCACGGTCCCACGACGGCTGATAGCACAACTGGTCAGTGCACCTGCCTGATACGCAGGAGGTTCCAGGTTCAAGCCCTGGTCAGCCGACCATCCACCGGCGTCGGTCCGCCGGGCGTTCTCGTCGCGTGGATAATGGCTCTCAAGCTCAGGAGGTAGAGCGCCCCGTTTAAGCCGGGGAGGCTGCCGGTTCGACGCCGGTGGGAGCCACGACCTTGACCTTGCCCGAGTGCTCACCGGTAAGCCGTCTCCGTGGTTACGGAGAAGGCGGCACGGTTCAACTCCGGCTTTGGGTTCCACATCTCGTCCGCTGTGCGGCTCTCTTCTTCCTGCTGTCGGTGCTTTCGCGCCCGTGCGGTGAATGCTGCGGGAGAGACCGGGTGCTCTGGCCTGCCGGGAGTCGCCGTGCGATGAACGGTTCACGGGACTCGGCGGACGGTCGGGACGGGAATGCGGTGCTGCGAGGCGGCGATCAGTCGCCTCGGTCTGCGGCCCCAGGCTTGCCGAGGGCGGCGAACTCGGGGACGCCCTTGGGGACGGTGACTCGGAGTGCGGGCATGGTGCGCACGAACAGCCACAGCGGCACGATGGCCAGGCACAGGACGGGGAGGATGGCGACCTCCCCGACGGTGACGGATGCCATGAACAGTGCGAGCCAGCCGCCCCGGGCGACGACGGACATGGAACCCAGGACGCCACCGGCCACGGCGACAGCCGGTGGTATCGCGGGGACGAGGTTGTGCGCCGCCAGGCCCAGGGCCACGCCGACGAAGACCGCGGGGAAGATCCGGCCGCCGCGGAACCCGGCGCCGGCAGCGACGACGAGGGCTACCACCTTGACGAGGGCGATGAGAGCCAGGGTGTACCAGGCGTAGGTGTCGGCCCGGTCGGCCAGCTCTTTCATCTCGTCGAGGCCTTTGAAGAGGGTGAGCGGCCCGCCGATCACTCCCAGCAGGCCGAGGAACAGACCACCCAGGCCGAGCGCGACCACGGGGCTGGCGATGCGGTGGAAGGCAGCGTGGACGAGCGGGAGCGTCAGGACCGCCAGTAGCGTGACGAGTGCCGAGACCAGTGACACCGCGACGGCGGCGGCGACGTCGCCCAGGCCCGGGCTGGTGTACTCCGGAAGGTCGACGGAGAAGGTCGGTGCCCCGACGACGGTCATCGTGATGGCGCCGGCCCCTGCCGCCGTGAGCGGGGCGAACAGCCTGTCGAACAACGGCTCCTGGTCGCCGCCACTGTCGGCGAACGTCTCGGTGAGGGCCAGTGCGGCCGCGACCGGCGTCGCGAACATCGCGCCGAGCGTGCCGGCGAGCGCGAGCCCGGCAGCCCCCGACTGGGGGACACCGACCCGCGGTCGGCACAGCAGCCACGCGGCGAGCGCGACATTCAACGCGATGATCGGGTTCTCTGGTCCGAGGCTCACACCACCGGCCAGGCCGAGCACGAGCGCGACAGCCAGACCCGGGAGAGCCCGCAGCGGAAGCGGCGCCGCGACCAGGTCCGTCGTCGCCGGGTCGACACCGCCGTGGCCGGGTGCCCACCGGACGATCGCGCCGACCAGCAGCCCGGTGACCGTGAGCACGAGCACCGTCCACCACGAGCCGGTCGTCGTGACACCCCAGGAGTCCGGCAGACGGTCCCAGACGAGGTGCTGGGTCCAGGTCGCCAGCGTGGACAGCCCGACCAGAGTGACGGCGCTGAGGACACCGACCACAAGTCCAGGGATGACGAGCCGCACCAGCCGGGCGGTGGTGATCGGGGTTGCAGCAGCTCCAGGCACAGAAGAAGAAAACCATGGCTGGGCGGCGTGGGCACCCGGAGCGCACCGCGGAAAACGCCGGTATTGTCGTGGTTCTGCGATTGTAGGCCTTTGTCGTCGCGCAGATACCAGGCCAACTCGTGCAGAATTCCGGCTCTTCGGTACAGTGATGATGACTGCAATCACCCGGGAGTGGAGTCGCGATGGCCGTGCGTGTGGATCTCAATATCTCGCTCGACGGGTTCGCGACGACGACGGACCAGACCCCTCAGGACCCCATGGGACAGGACTGGATGCGCCTGGTCGCGGCCTACTCTGCGACCCGCACCTTCCGCGGACGTGTGCTGCACGATACCTCGGGCGAAGGCACGACAGGGGTGGACGACGCGTACGCCAAGGCATACTTCGCCGAGGTCGGTGCGGAGATCATGGGTGCCGGGATGTTCGGCCTGCACAACTTTCCCGACGACCCGGAATGGCGGGGCTGGTGGGGCGACGAACCGCCGTTCAGGACCCCGGTCTTCGTGCTCACGCACACCGCCCCGCGGCCGTCGATCGCCATGGCCGGCGGCACGACCTTCCACTTCCTCTCCGTGCCTCCTCAGGAGGCGCTCGCGCGGGCCGTCGCTGTCGCCGACGGCAGAGACGTCCGTGTCGGCGGGGGCGCTGGTGTGGCGCGCGACTTCCTCAAGGCCGGCCTCGTGGACCGGCTCCACGTCGCCGTCGCGCCGATCCTGCTTGGGCGGGGCATCCGACTCTGGGACGACCTGCGCGGGCTGGAGACGGACTATCAGGTCACGGCGGAGACGTCCGAGAGCGGCACCATGCACCTGACGTTCGCCCGATGACCGCGGTGGAGGGGGTCGCGGCGGGACGGGGCTAGGGCGTGTCTCATAACCGTTTGAGCCAGATGGTGATGGCGCGCAGGACGGCGCCGCCGCGGTAGGTGAGTGCGAGCTTGTCGTAGCGGGTGGCCAGGCCTCGCCACTGCTTGTCTTCGTTGAAGCCGCGTTCGACGA
>JAVBSR010000154.1:0-25749 GCA_031556715.1 Cellulomonas sp. | reverse complement strand
GCGGATCGACACGGTGATGTCGGTCAGGGGAGTGCCAGACCGTTGCGCCGCCTGCCGGACGCCCACCAGAGGGGAGCGCAGGTTGCGCTCGACGTCGGTCGCCAGCGCCTTCAGCGGCGAGACGTACACCACGCGGCAGCGCGCCACCGGGTCGTCCGGCGGTGGTGCGCTGACCAGCCGGTCGATGGCCCACAAGAACGCGGCCAAGGTCTTGCCCGACCCGGTCGGCGCCACGACCAGCGCATGGTGGCCGGCGGAGACGGCCTCCCACGCCCCGGCCTGGGCGGTCGTCGGTGCGTCGAAGGCGCCGGAGAACCAGTCCCTGGTCGGCGCGGAGAACCGCGCCAGGGCATCGCTCGTCGGCACACCGCCATTGTGCCCGTCACCACCGACAGGTCACGCCGGGGTACGGGTGCGGCCCAGGCGGCGCAACGGTCCGGGCAGCCACCAGTTCCACCGGCCGAGCACGGTCATGGTGGCGGGGACCAGGAGCATCCGCACGACGGTGGCGTCGACCAGGACGGCGACAGCCATCCCCGCGCCCAGCTCCTTGATGGTGAGCATCCGGCCCATGGCGAAGCCGACGAAGACCAGGGCCATGACCAGCGCCGCGGAGGTGATGATGCGCCCCGAGCGCTGCATGCCGACGGCGACGGCCTCGTCGCTGGTGGCACCGGCGTCGTACGCCTCCTTGATGCGGGAGACGAGGAACACCTCGTAGTCCATCGCCAGGCCGAAGCCGAACAGCAGCAGCATGGGCAGCATGAATACTTCGAGACCGTCGGCGGGGATGATCCCGAGCACGCCTGCCAGGTGACGGTCCTGGAACACCCAGACCAGCACGCCCAGCGTGGCCACCAGAGTCAGGCCGTTGGTGATCAGGGCCTTGAGCGGGATGAGCACGGACCGCGTCATGAACAGCAGCAGCAGGAAGGTGACACCCCCGATGTACAGGGCGACCTTCCACGCGCCCTGGACCATCTCGTGCTCGAAGTCGACGATGATGGCCACGTCGCCGGTGACCAGGGCGCCGGGCAGCCGGTCGTCGGCCCGCAAGGCGGCCAGCATGCTCTCCTGGTCTGGCTGCTTCTGGTAGCTGCTGCCCAGGTAGACGTCCACCTGGACGTACCCGTCGCCGGCCGACGGGTAGGCGGCGACGATCTCCGGATGGTCGGCCACGACGGTGCCGGCCCACTGCTGTGCCTGGGCCAGCGTGGCCTTCGCCGAGACGACCTGCAGGTCAGAGCTCTGCAACGCCGGGAACTGCTCTGCCTCGTCCATGAAGAAGTGCTTGGACGGCGAGCTGTCGGGCAGCGTCTCGATGCCCTCGCCCTGGGTGCGCAGGTGCAGCACCGGCGACGCCAGGACGAGCAGCGCCACGAACACCCCGCCCATCACCCACCAGGGCCGGCGCTGCACCCGCCGGGCCAGCCGTGAGAACACTCCGTGCTCGGGCGCTGTGTCGCCCAGCAGCCGGTGCATCCACCGCACGCCGGGGATCTTCAGCACCGGGGAGGTGCGTCGCACCCGCTCGCCGGCCAGCCGCAGCAGCGCAGGCACCAGCGTGACGGCGGTGGCCATGGCGACGACGATCCCGACCAGCGCCGAGACCCCGAACCCTCGGAGGATGGGCGTGGGGAACAGCAGCAGCCCGGAGACGGCCACCGCGACCGTGAGCGCCGAGAACATCACCGTGCGTCCGGCCGTGCGCAGGGCGGCCGTCATGGCGTCGGCCAGGGCGTCGTGACGGCTCATCTCCTCGCGGTAGCGCGACACGACGAGCAGCCCGTAGTCGATGGACACGCCCAGCGCCAGCACCGTCACCACGTTGACCGCCGAGGCGTGGAAGAAGGTCAGCGGTGCCAGCGCGTACATCGCCCCGAAGGCGCAGGCGATGGTCGTCAGCGCGCCCACCAGCGGCATCCCCGCCACCCGCACCCCGGAGAACACCAAGACCATGACCAGCAGGGCCAGCGGCAGGGAGATCATCTCGCCCCGGGTGAGCTCGCTGGTCATCATGTCGTCGTGCTCGTCCCACAGCGCCCACTGCGAACCGACGGCGCCGACGGCACCGGGCAGCGCTGCGGTCACGCGGTCCGTCAGGTCGTCCAGGGCCGCACGGGCCTCGGTGTCCAGCGTCCTGCCCTGCTTCTCGGTGAGGTCGGGGCGCGGCTCGACCATGACGATGATGCCGCGGCCGTCGGAGGCCAGCAGCGACGCCACCGCGGGATCGGAGGGACCCGCCGGCGTGGCGAACGGGTCGCTCACCGACGCGACGTCCGGCAGCGCGGCGATCTGTTCTCGGGTGGTCGCCAGCTCGCTCGACAGCACCTGCTGCACGTGCGGGTCGGTCAGGTCCACACCGGAGACCGTCGCCAGGGTGGCGTAGCCGCCAGAGTCGGCCAGCAGGGCCCAGGCCTGCATCGACTCCGCTTCCGGGGCCAGGCCGCCGACCGACTTGGTCTTCTCCTGCAGCGTGGACCCGAGCACCCCGACCGAACCGACGAAGAACCCCGCCGCGGCCAGCACCAGCCAGGTGACGACCACCACCCACGGGTGGTGCCACACGAACGCGCCGATCCGGTCCCACCCGGACCGGCGCGGCGGGCCTCCGGGAGGATCGGCTGTTGCGACCTCGCCCGCAGCGGCGGGCCCGGTACCGGGCAGGGCCTTCACGGGCGGAGTCCTTCGTCCGAGCGCATGCCTTCACTGTAGGGATGCGGCCTGAGCCGGCCCTGAGAAGATGCTGGTCTGTCTGGTCGGCTGCCGTCGTGCGACCACCACGGGTGCCGTCTGCCGGGTGCCGGCCTGGCAGCCGGAGCGTCTGGTGGTGTGCCCCGTCGTCGACGCGGGCTGTGTGGCACGCTGTCCACGTGCGCTACCGGGAGTTCGACGATCTGGTCACCGAGGTGCTGGGCGAGGTCCAGGGCCCGGTGCAGGTGCGCACCCTGCACCTCGGCGCCCTGGCCGACCGCACGGCAGCGCAGGCGCTGGCCGACGGGGAGGAACCGGCGGCCGTGTGGCACGCCCTGGCCGACGAGCTCGACATCGACGACACGCACCGGTGGGGTGGGCCGCACCACAACGCCCCGCGCCGGCCTCGGACGTGACCCGGTCGGGTCGGCCCCAGCGGCAGTGGGCCGGCGGAGCGGACCTTCGCGACACCTTGGCGGCCACGGTCACCACCGCCCTGGCGCTGGGGGTGGCGATCGGCCTGGTCGACGGCTGGTCGGGGTTCGGCCGCTGGTCGGTGCTGGGCATCATCGGTGCGGCCGTCGCCGTGGGCCTGGGCGACCTGGTGCTTCAACCGGTGCTGCGGCCGGCCGCCCGGGCCGGTGGTGTGCTCGGCGCCCTGGTCGTCGGGCTGGCCGCGCAGCTGGCCGTGGTGTTCGTGGCGCTGTGGCTGGTCGGGCGTCAGACCGGCGGCTGGAACACCGTGGCGGTGGTGGTCGTGGCGGCGGTGGTGATGACGGCGGGCCGTTGGCTGTGGGGGTCGCACGACCGTGACTACGTCGTCGGCGACCTGGTCCGTCGGGCACGACGGCACGCGGCCCGCACCGGCACCACCGGTGGTCCGACCGCGGCGCGCGAGAAGCGGGCAGGCCGGTCCGTCCGGTCGGGGCGGGACACGAGCCGACCCGGCGCCGACGAGCTGGAGCCGGCCGAGGACGGGGCGCTCCCGCCGGGGCTGCTCGTCGTCATGTTCGACGGGGTTGCCAGGCCCGTGCTCGACCAGGCCATCGAGGCCGGGATGGCGCCGCAGGTGCAGCGGTGGCTGACCGACGGTTCGCACCGGCTGGCGTCGTGGTGGGCGCAACCGCCGTCGTCCACGCCGGCCAGCCAAGCAGGCCTGCTGCACGGCGCTGCCGGGCAGATCCCCGCGTTCCGCTGGTGGGACCGGGACACGGGGCGGCTCGTCGTGACTAACCATCCTGGTGACGCGGAGATCGTCGAACGGACCTTGTCGGACGGGAACGGCCTGCTCGTCGACGACGGCACGGCCGTGTCGTTGATGTTCTCCGGCGACGCTGCGCGCAGCTTCATGGTCATGGGCCAGGGTGGGCGGGTCGGGCCCGGCGGCGGTTTCGGCTCTGGAGGGCCGTACCTGCGGTTCTTCGCCAGCCCGTTCCTGTTCGCCCGGGTGGTGACGCTGAGCGTCGGTGAGGTCGTCAAGGAGGTCTACCAGGCGTGGCGCCAGCGGGTCAACGACGTGCGCCCGCGCATCGGCCGGGGCGGCTGGCACCCGGTGCTGCGTGCGGTGACGAACGTGCTGCTGCGGGACCTGAACACGTCCCTGGTGGCCGACGCGATGGTGCGCGGCGATCCGGTCGTCGTCGTCGACTACGTGGACTACGACGTGGTGGCGCACTTCTCCGGCCCGACCCGGCCCGAGGCGCTGCGGAGCATCGAAGGGATCGACGGGGTGCTGGCCACGCTGAGCACGGTGGCGCAGGTCGCCGGGCGCCGCTACGAGATGGTGGTGTGCTCTGACCACGGCCAGGCCCTGGGGGCGACGTTCGACCAGGTCGAAGGCCGCAGCCTGCTCGACGTGGTGCGTGACCTCATGGCCCTGCCGCAGGCCGCCGGGTTCGAGTCGGTGACCGACGAGGACTGGGGGCCGGTCAACGCCCTGCTCGCGGGGTTCCGCCGCCCCGTGCTGACCTCTGGTCGGCAAGGTCGTGCCCGCAGCCGGTGGACCGCCCTGGAGGAGCCGTCGGACGTCGGCCAGCCCGAGGTCGTCGTCGGCGCGTCGGGCAACCTCGCCCTGGTCTGGTTCCCTCAGCACCCGCACCGGCTGACCCTGGACGAGCTCGAGGAGCGCTGGCCGGGGCTGGTGGCCGGGCTGGCGCGCCGGCCGGGCGTCGGGGCGGTGGTCGTGGACAGCGCCCGAGGCCTGCTCGCCGTCGGTGCCAGCGGTGTGGTGGCGCTCGAGCAGGGTGGTCGCGTCGACGGCGCGGACCCGCTGGCGGCGCTGGGCCCCCGTGCCGCGGAGGACCTGGCACGGGCCGGACGGCTGCCGCACACCGGTGACCTGGTCGTCGTCTCGGCGGTGTCGCCGCGCGGGCACGTGCACGCGTTCGAGACCCAGGTAGGGTCGCACGGCGGGCTCGGTGGCGACCAGAACGAGGCGTTCGTGCTGTACCCGGCCGACTGGTCGGTGGCTGACGACCTGTGCGGCGACGTCGGTCGGGACCGTTGGCTGGTCGGGGCTGACGCGCTGGGTGCCCAGCTGCGCCGCTGGTCGGTCGACCTGGGCCTGCGGGCTGCTCCGTCCGACTGAGCGGGCGGGCTCGAGCTCGTCCGACCGGGCTGGTTCGGGGCTGCCGATCGGGCGTATCGGCGCGCGTGGCGGCCGACGCATCCGATGGGGCGAGGGACGAGCTCGTCCGCCCCGCCGAGATGGTTGAGTGTGGGGCAGCATGGAGCAGACGACGACGAGGGAGCAGGACGATGCAGACGATGCGCACCGCGACGCAGGGCGCCCCCGCACCCGGCCCCGCTCGCACGGGCACGGCCGTGGCATGGCTCGGCCACGCCAGCGTGGTGCTGGACCTGGACGGCACCCGGGTGCTCACCGACCCGTTGCTGCGTCGTCATGCTGGTCTGCTGCGTCGCCGCGGGGGCGCCCCGGCTCCGCAGCTGTGGTCGGACGCGGACGCCGTCCTCGTCTCTCACCTGCACCACGACCACGCCGAGGTGGGTTCGCTGCGGCTGCTCGCCGACGTGCCGATGGTCACCGCACCGGCCAACACGCACTGGTTGCGCCAGCACGTGCCCACCTCGGTCGGTCTGTGCGACGACGAGTGGTGGACCGTCCCCGGGAGCGACGTCCAGGTGCGCCGGGTCCCGGCTGTGCACGGTCACCGGCCGATGCCGCACCGGCCCAACGCCGCCACCGGGTTCGTGCTGCGCTCTGGTTCGACCACCGTCTGGTTCGCCGGGGACACCGCGCCGTACCCGCAGATGGCGCACCTGGATGACCTGGCCGGCGCCCCGATCGACCTGGCTCTGGTGCCGGTGGGCGGCTGGGGGCCGCGACTGTCCGGGGGCCACATGGACCCGGTGCAGGCGGCGCAGGCCGTGGCGACCTGCGGCGCGCGGCAGGCCGTCCCGGTGCACTGGGGGACGCTGCACGCCCCGGCGTCCCGCGGCCTGCCGCCCGGGTGGATGGACCGGGCCGGCCCGGCGTTCGTCGCCGCGTGCGCCCGGATCGCACCGCAGTGCGAGACGATGCTGCTCGCCCCGGGCGACCGTGTGAGCCTCTGACCTCGTCTGGCGCTGTGCGCCGCCAGAGCTGGCTGTGCGCCGCTAGAGGTGGCTGTGCGCTGCTAGAGCTGTTCGCGCAGCGCCTGCATGGCCTTCTTCCGCACCGACCGTTCCAGCCGGTCCAGGTACAGGTGCCCGTCGAGGTGGTCCATCTCGTGCTGCAGCGCCCGGGCCATGAGCTCGGTGCCCTGCACCACGACCTCGTTGCCGTCCAGGTCGGTGCCGACCACCCGGGCGTACCAGGCGCGCTTCGTCGGGTACCACAGGCCGGGCACGGACAGGCAACCCTCGTCGCCGTCCTGGTACTCGTCGGCGGAGACCTCGGCCAGCACCGGGTTGAGCACGTAGCCGACCTCGTCGTCGATGTTCCAGGAGAAGGCGCGCAGGCCGACGCCGATCTGGTTGGCGGCCAGCCCGGCGCGCCCTTCGGCGTCGACCGTGTCGATCAGGTCCTGGACCAGGCCGCGTACCCGGTCGTCGACCGTGGTGATCGGTTCGCACGGGGTACGCAGGACAGGGTCGCCTACGACCCGGATCTCTCGCATGGCCATGCTCCGATCCTGCCATGCCCTGGCCGGGTCCGGTGCACGATCGGCTCGGAGGGCGTCCGCGGCGGGGGAGAACCTCCCGGATGTGCGACCGGTGGGACAGCGACGCCCGGAGTGGTCGGAACACCCCGGGCGTCGGTCTGTGGGGAGGGTCAGTCGCCCTCGTGGCGCTGCGTCGGCACGCCGAGCAGCAGGTTGCGGACCTCGTCCTCGCGGAAGCGGCGGTGGCCGCCGAGGGTCCGCACGGCAGAGAGCTTGCCGGCCTGGGCCCAGCGGGTGACCGTCTTGGGGTCCACGCGGAACAGGACGGCGACCTCGCCGGGGGTGAGGAGGTTTCCCTGAGACAGATCGTTGGCAACAGTGGTGCGCATGGTGGTCCTCCAGTCGTTCGGTAGCTCGGCCGACCCCGTGGGTCCCGTTGCTTTGCGTCCCCACCTTGCGGCGGGTTTGCCCTTCTCGCTGACAAGAGAACTATGCCCGATTCGTCAACTAGCGGCAAGTCGTCCTGGTCCGGCCCAACGGGTGAACCAAGGCCCTCACCAGTAGTTTCGTCCTGTCTTCGGTTACCCCGAACGGAGCAGCGAACGTGTTGCACGACGGGTTCGACACGGTGAGCAACCGGTTTCGCACCGGCCCCTCAAGAGTCGTCCGTACGTCGCCGGCCGACCCGCTGTCGATCGCCGCAGAAGAGTATTTCAACCCCACAGCCCAATGTCGGTCGCAGCATTACCGCGGTCGCCGGTCGGTGCGGGGCGTTCCTCGGCCCGCTGGTTCTGAGGTTCGCCGCCGAGGCCGTCCCGACCGGTCGTAGCGACCGTGCGCGAGCCGACCGTGCGTGGGCCGACCGTGCGCGAGCTGACCGCACGAGCCGTCGGCCCACCAGAGCGCGGTTCTCCGCCCGGACCGAGCCTGCCGGCGGGCGTGGTCCGTGCCGGCATGCCACGGACGGCAGGACTCAGCAGGCCGAGTGCCGCCGCGACGTCGGCGTCCGGACCGCCAGGCTGGCTGGCGGAGCCCAGCGGAGGACGGCAGCATCGTGTGTCGCAGGGGTAGACAAGGAGGCTTGGCATGTCACTGTCCAAGAAGCAGGCCTTCGGTGCCCTCGCCGGGGTCGTCGTCGTGGTGGGCGGCCTCAGTGTGCTGTTCGGCGATCCGGAGCCGACCGATGGTGCTACGGCCCCGGGTGCGCAGGCCGTGGAGCAGCAGGAGACAGCAGCGATCCCCGCGGTGCTCACAGCGGGAGAGCAGGCGTTCGTCACGCACCTCTCCGACCGCGACATCGTCGACGCCAGCTCCGATGCCGCCGTGCAGGCAGCTCTGGCCCGCGGGCAGGAGATCTGCGCCACGCTCTCGGGCGAGGCGCAGAGCGCGGTCGAGGCTCGGCTCGACGAGGCCGACGCCACCACGGAGGGAGTGGTCTACTGGTCGGCCGCCGCTCAGACCTTGTGCCCTGCCGAGGACGGGTCGGCCAACCATGCCTACGCGACGTGGGCCAACCGGCCCGACCCGGTGGTGACTGCGGCTCCGCCGCCTGCCGCACCGGCGGCTGACCCGGTGGTGCCTGCGGCTCCGCCGCCTGCCGCACCGGCGGCAGACCCGGTGCGATCCGTGTACTACAGCAGGTGTGCCGAGGCGGTCGCGGCCGGTGCCGCCCCCTTGTACCGCGACGACCCTGGGTACCGGTCAGGCCTGGACCGCGACGGCGACGGGGTGGCGTGCGAGTGACCACGACTGCGCAGCGACAGACGGTGGGGCAGGCGGGGCTTGAACCCGCGACCGACGGATTATGAGTCCGCTGCTCTGACCGGCTGAGCTACTGCCCCGGCGTGAGCAGCCTACCTGCCGTGCGCTCTCGGGCGTGCTCCCCGGCCTCGCCGCGTGTGCTGCATCGCACGTGGCGCGCGACCTGGAGCCGTCCGGTGGTCCGCGCGTGGCTGGCGATGTCCTGGCGGGGTCGGGATGACGTACCGTGTGTCTGTGGGTCTGTTCCGTCGTGCTCCCCGTCTGCCGGACGCGTACCGCCAACGCCTGGCGCTCACCGCCGACCAGGTGCTTGCCGCGGTCGAGCTGGCCGACCACCGCTGGGCGGTGGCGAGCCGTCGTGCTCTTCACGTCGTGGACGCCGAGCGGGTGCGCCGCTGGCCCTGGGCCCAGGTGGACCACGGCAGTCTCGACGCCGAGCAGCACAGTCTGACCGTCCATCTCGTCGAGGGCCCGGACCTGGTGCTGGAGCTGGTCGACCAGACGTCGTCGCGGCCGTTCGCCGGGGCGTTCCGGGAGCGGGTCCAGTCGTCGGTGGTGTGCTCCTGCGACGTCTCTGCGCCGTCCGGCGTCGTCTTCGTCACGGTGCGCCGCGGCGAGGACGGTGCCCTGTTCACCCAGGTGGTCGGTCCGGGCACGTCAGACCTGCACGACCCGGACGTGGCGGCCCTGGTGGAGGACGCCAAGGCCAGCATGCGCGAGGCAGCAGGGCTGACCTGACCGCGGTCGGCTGAACCTGTCGGCGCGACAGGCACGTGGCCCAGCAGGCAGAATCGGTGTGCACAGGTACCCGGGTCGCTGCTAGTGTGGGCGACCGCGATCCCCCATAGCTCAACGGCAGAGCATCCGACTGTTAATCGGAGGGTTCCTGGTTCGAATCCAGGTGGGGGAGCCAGAACCGCCCTCGGAGCCCCGGACCGCTGAAAGCGCCCGGGGTTCTCTTGTGCGCAGCGTGCTGGCCGGGGTGGATGACCAGCAGCCAAGTGGTCGGCAGGGGCGCCTCGGATGCGGTCTGGCTAACGCGGGTCGTGCCCGAGCCGTGCCTGTGGGGGCGGCGCTGGCCAGGCGCGACGTGCAAACGCTGGCAATCGGTGCGATCTTCGGGCATCCTGGAGCAGTACGCCGCGTTCTGGACGGTGAGGGCGTAGGGGAAGACGACCCTCGACCCGTTCAGGAGGACGACATGGTTGCAGCCGTGACGCGCGGTGTAGTTTTCGTGCACTCGGCTCCGCGTGCTCTGTGCGCGCACGTCGAGTGGGCAGCCGCCGGGGTGCTCGGCGGTCAGGTCGCCATGGACTGGACCGACCAGCCCGCCGGGCGCAATCTGGTGCGCGCCGAGTATTCCTGGGCCGGCGAGGCCGGGACTGGTGCGCGCCTGGCGTCGGCGCTGCGAGGCTGGGCACACCTGCGCTACGAGATCACCGAAGAGCCGAGCCTCGGCGTGGACGGCGGACGGTGGAGCCACACACCCGAGCTGGGCATCTTCTACGCCGTCACCGACGTGCACGGCAACATGCTGGTGCCTGAAGACCGGATCCGGGCCGCGCTCGAGGAGGGATCCGACCCTGCCACGCTGCGCGCCAACCTCGACCTGGCCCTCGGGCAGGCCTGGGACGACGAGCTGGAGCCGTTCCGCTACGCCGGGGCAGGTGCCCCGGTGCGCTGGCTGCACCGCGTCGGCTGACGGGTCCAGGCCTGGCCCCGGAGCTGCGCGCCGCCTCGGAGCTGTGCGCCAGCGCGGCAGCCGCACGTCAGGCGGCAGGGCAGGCTCACGTCCGTACCAGGACCGTGGCGCCTGACCGGGCGCTGTCCCTTCGAGCTGCCGGATGGTGTCGTCCGCCTCGTCGTCGGCGAACAGAGTGGGCGAACAGAGCTCTGTCCCCGACATGCCAGGTCTTGACGATACGTCCTAGGCGGAGGTGAGCAGCAGCGCCACGTTGTGCCCGCCGAAACCGAAGGAGTTGTTGACCGCGGCGACCTGCCCGTCAGGCAGCGCCCGCGGGACGTCGCGGACCAGGTCGAGGTCCAGGTCGGGGTCGGGGTTGACGACGTTGATCGTCGGTGGCGCCTGCCGGTGGTGCAGCGCCAGCACGGAGAGCACCGTCTCCAGGGCCCCGGCCCCGCCGAGCAGGTGACCGGTGAGGGACTTGGTCGCCGAGAGCGCCACCTGGTCGGCGTCGTCGCCCAGGGCCTCGCGGATAGAGCGGGCTTCGACCATGTCTCCGACCGTGGTGGAGGTGGCGTGCGCGTTGACGTGCACCACGTCGCGCGCTGCCACGTCGGCGTCGGCCAGGGCGGCCTTGAGCGCCCGGATCTGGCCCTGGCCGGACGGGTCGGGGGAGGTCAGGTGGTAGCCGTCGGCGGTCAGCCCCACCCCGGTCAGCCGGGCGTAGACCTGGGCACCGCGGGCCGCGGCGTGCTCCGCGCTCTCCAGCACGACGACCGCCGCGCCTTCCCCGATGACGAAACCGTCCCGGTCCACGTCGTACGGCCGGGAGGCGTGCTCAGGGTCGTCGTTGCGCAGCGACAGGGTGCGTGAGGCGGCGAAGGCGGCGATCGGCATGGGGTGGATCGCCGCCTCGGAGCCACCGGCGACCACCACGTCGGCCCGGCCTGAGCGGATCATCTCGACGCCGTAGCCGATGGCCTCGGCGCCCGACGCGCAGGCTGACACCAGCGCGTGCGCACCTGCCCGGGCACCGAGCTCCAACGACACGTAGGCCGCAGGAGAGTTGGGCATGAGCATCGGCACCGTCATCGGCAGCACCCGCCGGGCGCCCTTGTCACGCAGCGTGTCCCAGGCGTCGAGGATGGTCCAGATCCCGCCGATGCCCGACGACACCACAGCACCCAGCCGCTCGCCCGGAACCTCGGGAGCACCGGCGTGCGCCCAGGCCTCGCGCGTGGCGATCACCGCGTACTGTGCCGACGGGTCCATCTTGCGCAGCGTCGGGCGGTCCAGGACCTCGTCGGGGGAGACCTTGATGGTCGCGGCGAAGGTCACCGGCAGCCCGTACTGCTCCACCCAGGCAGGGTCGAACGGCCGGGCGCCAGACGTGCCCGCCAGGGCGGCGGCCCAGGTGCTGGGCACGTCGCCGCCCAGTGGGGTCGTCGCTCCCAACCCGGTGACGACGACGTCGGGTCGCTGACTCATGGGACTCCCTCGTAACGGCATCGTGCGGCTCGTGGCGGAACGGACATGCTGGACAGCCCCGCGGCCGACGCGTGGGAGCTGGTTGGCCGCGGGCCTGCCGCGACCGAGGCGCGACTAGTTCTGCGCGCCGACGATGTAGGCGGCGGCCTGGCCGACGGTGCCGAGGTTCTTGACCTCGTCGTCGGGGATGGTGACCTCGAACTTCTCCTCGGCCAGCGCGACGATCGTCATCATGGCCAGGGAGTCGATGTCGAGGTCGTCGACGAACGACTTGTCGGCCGTGACGGTGGCGGTGTCGAGCCCGGTCTCTTCGTTGACGATCTCGGCCAGACCAGCCAGGACGTCGCTTTCGCTGTGAGCCATCGTGATTCTCCTTCTTGGGGGGATGCCCGCCGTGGTCGGCGGGACGTCTTGTGGGGGGTCAGGGCAGGACGACGACCTGCGCCGCGTACACCAGCCCGGCACCGAAGCCGATCTGCAGCGCCAGCTCGCCGCCCGTGACGTGGCCGTCACGGTACAGCCGCTCGGTGGCCAGCGGGATCGACGCCGCCGAGGTGTTGCCGGTCTCGACGATGTCGTGGGCCACGACGACCGACTCGGGCAGATGGAGCTGCCGGACCATCTGGTCGATGATCCGGTTGTTCGCCTGGTGCGGGATGAAGACCTCGATGTCGTCGGGGGTCAGACCGGCGGCGGCGATGGCCTGCTCGGCGATCTCGGCGACCTGCCGGGTGGCCCACTTGTACACGCTGGGGCCTTCCTGGCGCAGCGTCGGCCAGCCGAGCGTCGGGTCGTCGCGCCACTGCGACCAGGTGTGGGTCTGGTAGACCAGCGAGGCCCGTGAACCGTCCGAACCCCACACCGTCGGGCCGATGCCCGGGGTGGGCGACGCGGCGACGACGGCGGCACCGGCGCCGTCACCGAGCAGGAAAGAGATGGACCGGTCGGTCGGGTCGACGAACTCCGACAGGCGCTCGGCGGCGACGACGAGGACGTGGCTGGCCGACCCGGCCCGCACCAGCGCGTCGGCCTGGGCGATGCCGTAGCAGTACCCGGCGCAGGCGGCGGAGATGTCCCAGGCCGGGGCGGGGGAGGCACCGATCCGGTCGGCCAGCACCGGTGCCGCAGCCGGGGTCTGCTCGAAGTGCGTGATGGTGGACATCACGACCGCGTCGATGTCGGTGCCGGTGAGCCCGGCGGAGTCCAGTGCGCTGCGGGCGGCAGCCTCGGCCAGGTCCAGCAGCGTGGTGCCCTCGGCAGCCCGCGCCCGGGTGACGATGCCGGTGCGCTGACGGATCCACTCGTCGGACGAGTCGATCGGGCCGGCGATCTGGTCGTTGGTCACGGCCAGCTCGCCGCGGGCGGCGCCCACACCGAGGATGCGGGTGTGCGCGGGGCCGGTGGCCTGCGCCAGGGTGGGACGGGTCACGACTGCTCCTGTTCGGGTGTGCGGCTCGGGCGGGCCGGTCCGCTGTGCTGGGCGACCAGCTCGCGGGCGGCAGGCAGGTCGTCGGGAGACTTCAGGGCGACACGCTCCACCCCCGGCAGGGCACGGCGGGCCAGGCCAGCCAGCACGCCACCGGGTGCCAGTTCCAGCAGTCCGGTGACGCCCATCTCGGCCATCGTCTGGCAGCACAGGTCCCAGCGCACGGGCAGAGCCACCTGGGCGACCAGCCGGGCCAGGCCGTCGGCGGGGGTCGCGACCTTGGCGCCGTCGGCGTTGCCGAGCAGCACCGCGCCGGGGTCGTGCGGGACGGTCTGCGCGGCGGCAGCAGCCAGAGCCGCCACGGCCGGAGCCATCACCTCGGTGTGGAAGGCGCCTGCGACCTGCAGAGGCATGACGCGGGCACCGGCTGGCGGGCCGGCGGTCAGCTGGGCCAGAGCCTCCATGGGACCGGCCGCGACCACCTGGCCGCCGCCGTTGACGTTGGCCGGTGTCAGGTCCAGCTCGGCGAGCCGGGCGAGCACGGCGTCAGGGTCGCCGCCGAGGACGGCGCTCATCCCGGTGGGCACAGCCGCAGCCGCGGCCTCGGCCATCGCGCGGCCCCGGACGGCGACCAGGCGCAGCGCGTCGGCCTCCTCCAGCAGCCCGCTGACGGCGGCCGCGGCCAGCTCCCCGACCGAGTGCCCGGCGACGGCGGCGACCCCGACGTCCGCCAGGTCGGCCCCGCTCTGGTCGCGGTCGGACCCGGGCACGGCGAAGTCGTCGAGCACTGCCCGCCAGGAGGCCAGGGCGCTGGCGACGAGCAGCGGTTGGGCCACGGCGGTGTCACGGATGGTCTCGGCGTCCGACTCGGTGCCGTGGCGCACCAGGTCGGTCCCGGTGGTCTGGGCGGCCCAGTCGAACCAGGCCCCGGCACCGGGCAGGTCCAGCCAGGGACGCAGCATGCCAGGGGCTTGGGCACCCTGACCGGGACAGACGACGACGAGCACCAGACCACTGTGCCTGCCCAGGTGCCCGACCCGCCGGTGACGGCCCGAACGAAGGTTGTCCGTCCATGTTGTCGGTGCCCTACAGCTGGCGTCTCGGCGGGCCGCAGGACCTCGTCGTCAGGCCGATCACTCGGCCAGCCTGCCCAGGGCCAGGGCAGTCTGGAGCACGTAGGAGTCGCGGGCGTCCAACGGGTCCCAGCCGGTGACGTCGGTGACGCGGCGCAGCCGGTACCGCACGGTGTTGGGGTGCACGTACAGGTGCCGGGCCGCGGCCTCGAGGGAACGGCCGGTGCCCAGGTAGGCCGACAGCGTCTCCAGCAGCGAGCCGGTGTGCTCGGCCAGCGGTCGGAAGGCCCGGTCGACCAGCTCGCGCCGCGCGGTGAGGTCACCGACGAGCACCCGTTCGGGCAGCAGCTCCACCGCCTGCACCGGTCGCGGCGCCTGCGGCCAGGCGGGTGCGGCGTTGAGCGCGGCCAGCACCTCCCGGGCGGCCCGGGAGCACTCGGTCAGCTCGCTGGGCAGCGACCCGGCGATCGGGGTGCCGACCACCACGGGGCCGGGGGAGAAGCGGGGCAGCAGCGCGGTTGCGGCGGCCATGAGGTCGTCCTCGCCGCCGAGGAACAGCACCAGGCGGTCGTCGTGCATCCCGACGAGGGCGTCCTGGGCGGCTCGACGTACCGCCCGGCGCAGGTCGGCACCCCAGTCCTCTTCGAACCGGGTGGCCGAGGTCCCGGCGACCACAAGGGTGCCACCGGTTCCTGACCAGCCCAGGGATGCCACCCGAGAGCGCAGGGAGTCGTCGACGTCACCGCGGACCAGCGCGTCGACGACCAGCGCCTCGATCCGGGCGTCCCACGCGCCGCGCGCCTCGGCGGCCCGGGCGTAGACCTCGGCGGCGGAGAACGCGACCTCCCGGGAGTAGCGCAGCACCGCCTCGCGCAGGTCGCGCTCCTCGCCCGGCGCGGCCAGCCGGGCCGCCTGGGCCTCGACCACCTCGACCCCGAGCCGCACCAGCTGCAACGTCTGCTGCAGCGAGATCGACCGGGTCAGCTGGGGCGGGGCGGCGGCGAACATCTCGCCGACACCGGTCGGCGGCTTGCTGGGGTCGTCGAACCAGGTGACGAATGCGCCGATACCGGCCTGGGCGACCAGCCCGACCCAGGAACGGTCCTCTGCCGGCAGGGCGCGGTACCAGGGGGCTTCCTGCTCCAGCCTGCGCAGCGTGGCGCTGGACAGCACGCCCGAGGCGTCGCGGACCCGTCGTTGCGTCTCGGTGGCCGGTCCCGGTGCCTTGGTCGCCATCGGTCGAGCATAGGCGTACTTGTGGCTTCCCAACAAAGGTCGTGTGCCGAGTGCGTGGCAGTGAGAAGTATCTCACCAGGATCCCGGGCGGTGTGGGCGGTGTACCGGCTATCGTCAGGTGTATGGCTCTGCTGCCACGCCTGCGTCAGCTGATGCGTCGGCCGACCTCAGCGTCGCGCGTCGGCGTGCGCCGCCCCACCACCCAGGGGCGGCGCGGCGACACGCTGCACGAAGACGCGCTGCGCTCGGTCCTGTCCGACGACCCCAACAACGAACGCGCCTTCTCCGCCCTGGCGGAGGTCGTGCGTCGTCGGGCCGCCGAGGCGTACGAGGCCGACCACGACCCTCTGCGGGCCCCCGGGGTCGCCCAGGAGAGAGAAAGGGCCGCCAACCTGGCCGTCTGGGCGCTGGGCGAAGAGCTGGCCGGCAACCCGCGCGCCTGGTACCCCCTGGTCGAGCTGGCCCGCCTGTCCGTCGACGACGACCACGAGGGTGCCACCCGGCGCCTGGTCACGGCCGCCGAGCGTGACCCCACCGGCCGGGCGCTGGCCGCGGGGATCGAGCTGCTGCGGGCCAACGGACGGCCCGGCGAGGCGCTCAACCTCGGCGTCGGCCACTGGAAGGTCCGCGAGCAGATTCCTCAGGTCGGTGAGCACCTGGTGCTCGCCGCGCTGGAGTCCGGCCGTCCCGCCGAGGCGCGCCGGCACCTGGACGCCCTGGCAGAGCACCCCGACGCCGAGACAGCGGTCGCAGAGCTGCTGCCTCGCCTTCAGGCCGCCACCAAGGCCGCCAGCGACGGGCCGGTCAGCGAGCCCTGATCCCGCACTTCTGTCCTTCGGCTCCATCGAGTCCCGGCCCGTGACCGGTCGTGCGGTCGTGACCGGTCGGGCCGGATGCGGCGCAACGAGCCGCAGGCGATGGTGCCGTCAGGCATCACCGCCCGAGTTGCCAGACGTGCCTGCGGTGACGTCGTGCAGCTGGTAGCGCTCGGCTGCCTGCCTGGGCACCGACGGGTCGACCGCGCCGGCGACGGCGAGGCGGTGCAGCACCCTGACCGCGACGGACGGTCCGTCGATCTTGAAGTGGCGGCGGGCAGCCGGGCGGGTGTCGGAGAAGCCGAAGCCGTCGGCGCCGAGGGTGGTGTAGTCGCCGGGCACCCAGGCGCGGATCTGGTCGGCGACGAGGTGGTTGTAGTCGGTCGTCGCGACGAACGGGCCTGAAGCCTCCCGCAGGCGGGTGGTCAGGTACGCCTCGCGGGGGTCGTCGGGGTGCAGCCAGGTGTGCTCGTCGGCGGCCAGGCCGTCGCGCCGCAGCAGGCTCCAGCTGGTGACCGACCACACAGCGGCGTTGACGCCCCAGTCGGCGGCGAGCAGGTCACGGGCCTCCAGGGCCCAGGGCAGGGCCACGCCCGAGGCGAGGATCTGGGCCTTCGGGCCGTCGCCCTCCGCGGGGGCGACCAGGTGGATGCCCCGCAGGATCCCGTCGACGTCCACGTCGTCCGGCTGGGCGGGCTGCACGATCGGCTCGTTGTAGACGGTGAGGTAGTACAGCACGTCGGGGTCGCGCCCGTCGTCGCCGTACATCCGGGTCAGCCCGTCCCGCACGATGTGCGCGATCTCGTACCCGTACGCCGGGTCGTAGTGCACGACGTGCGGCATGGCTGCGGCGGCCAGCGGCGAATGGCCGTCGGCGTGCTGCAGGCCCTCCCCGGTGAGCGTGGTGCGACCGGCGGTGGCACCGATAAGGAAACCACGGGCCATCTGGTCACCGGCAGCCCAGAACTGGTCGCCGGTGCGCTGGAACCCGAACATCGAGTAGTAGAAGTAGAACGGGATCAGCGGTTCACCGTGGGTGGCGTAGGCGGTGCCGGTGGCCTGCACGGCGGCGGCTGCACCGGCCTCGTTGATCCCGACGTGCATGATCTGGCCGGACGGCGACTCCCGGTAGCTGAGCATCAGGTCGGAGTCGACCGCGGTGTAGTGCTGGCCGGCGGTGTTGAAGATCTTCGCCGACGGGAAGATCGAGTCCATGCCGAAGGTCCGCGCCTCGTCGGGGATGACCGGTACCAGCCGGTGCCCGAGGTCCGGGTCTTTCAGCAGGTCCTTGAACAGCTGGACCAGGGCCATGGTCGTGGCGACCTGCTGGTGGCCCGAACCTTTGGCCAGGCGGCCGTAGGCGTCCGGGCTGGGCAGCGTCACCGTGGTGTGGGTGGTGCGCCTCTCCGGCAGGAACCCGCCCAGGGCACGGCGCTGCTCCAGCAGGTAGGCCACGGCGTCGTCGGACGGGCCGGGGTTGAAGTACGGCGGGGCGTACGGGTCGGCGTCGATCGCCTGGTCGGTGATCGGCAGGTGCAGGGTGTCGCGCAGCTCTTTGAGGTCACCGGCCGCCAGCTTCTTCATCTGGTGGGTGGCGTTGCGCCCGGCGAAGTGCGAGCCCAGGGCGTAACCCTTGATGGTGTGCGCCAGCACCACGGTGGGCGCGCCGGTGTGCTCCCGGGCGGCCTTGTAGGCCGCGTAGACCTTGCGGTAGTCGTGCCCGCCGCGCTTGAGAGCCCAGATCTCGTCGTCGGTCATCTTCGAGACCAGCTTCGCGGTGCGCGGGTCCCGGCCGAAGAAGTGCTCACGCACGTAGGCGCCGTTGTTGGCCTTGAACGTCTGGAAGTCGCCGTCCGGGGTGGTGTTCATCAGGTGCACCAGGGCCCGGCCCTTGTCGGCGACGAGCAGCGGGTCCCACTCGCGGCCCCAGATGACCTTGATGACGTTCCAGCCGGCGCCGCGGAAGAACGCCTCGAGCTCCTGGATGATCTTGCCGTTGCCGCGCACCGGCCCGTCCAGCCGCTGCAGGTTGCAGTTCACGACGAACGTCAGGTTGTCCAGGCCCTGCGTGGCCGCGTGCTGGAGCATGCCGCGCGACTCCGGTTCGTCCATCTCACCGTCGCCGAGGAAGGCCCACACGTCCTGCTGGGAGGTGTCCTTGATGCCCCGGGCGTGCAGGTACCGGTTGGTCCACGCCTGGTAGATGGCGGCGGCCGGGCCCAGGCCCATGCTCACCGTGGGGAACTCCCAGAAGTCCGGCAGCAGCCGCGGGTGCGGGTACGACGGCAGCCCGCCGCCCGGGTGCGAGACCTCCTGCCGGAACCCGTCCAGCTGGGCCTCGGTCAGCCGCCCTTCCAGGTAGGCGCGTGCGTAGACGCCCGGTGAGGCGTGCCCCTGGAAGAACACCTGGTCGCCACCGCCGGGGTGGTCCTTGCCGCGGAAGAAGTGGTTCAGCCCCACCTCGTACAGGGTGGACACCGAGGCGTACGACGAGATGTGCCCGCCGACGGCGATCCCCGGCCGTTGCGCCCGGGTCACCATGACCGCCGCGTTCCAGCGGATCATCCGCCGGAACGCCCGCTCGGCCTGCTCGTCGCCGGGGAAGTACGGCTCGTCGTGCACGCTGATGGTGTTGACGTACGGGGTGTTCAGCGCCACCGGCACGACGACGTTGCGGGTGCGGGCGGCTCGCAGCAGGTTCGTCAGGACATACTGGGCGCGCGGTGCGCCCTGGCTGTCGATCAGCCCGTCGAGGGACTCCACCCATTCGGCGGTCTCCTCCGGGTCGATGTCGGGCACCCGGGCCAGCAGGCCGTCGATGAGGGGGGTGGGCTCGTCGTTCGTGGACATGTGCGCTCCTCGTCGTGGTGGCCTGGCAAAGTAGCTGCCGGCCGTCCTGCGGGTCCTCGTCGTCCATTCTGCGATCACGACCGGGCGAAAGTCGCGCTGGGAGACTGTGTGGGCGGCGCGCGGGGCTTGTCAAGGCCAGACCGCGTACGGTGGGCTACGGTGTGCGAGACTACGGCGGCACGGGGCTGCCGGTCAGAACAGGAAGGGTGCCCGGTGTCATCGAGCACGGAGGGGTCGGCCCGGGCGCAGCGGCTCGGGTTCGCCGCTGGTCAGGTCGTGCAGGAGTTCGGGTACGACGACGACGCAGCCGTCGACCTGCGCACAGACCTGGAAGAGCTGGTCGAGGTCGAGCTGGTCGGCGAGGACTACGACGACGTCACCGACGGTGCCCTGATCTGGTATCGCGCTGACGACGACGACCTGTCCGACGTCCTCATGGACGCCCTCGGTGGCCTGGACGACAACGGCCCGGTGTGGGTGCTCACCCCCAAGGCCGGCCGCCCCGGACACGTCCTCCCGTCGGACGTCGAGGACGCCGCCACCACCTGCGGCATGCACGTCATGAGCACCTTCGCCGTCGCGGACGACTGGTCGGCCACCCGGCTGTCCAGCCGCGGTCGCGGCAAGTGACCTGGTCGTAGCGCACTTCGGTCGCACCGTCCGGCCTCCGCAACACACGTCGCGCACGGGCGCGACCCCAGAACGGTGCCTGACGTGGCTCGTCCGGGAAGGTGTCAGCCGTAGGCTTGCCCCGTGGCATCAGT
The DNA here is from genome assembly GCA_031556715.1 of Cellulomonas sp. GTDB lineage: Bacteria > Actinomycetota > Actinomycetes > Actinomycetales > Cellulomonadaceae > Cellulomonas. The sequence continues at coordinate 5,855 of JAVBSR010000154.1, read as the reverse complement.
GACCAAGAGAGCGCGCAAGGCTGTCGTCGTGGCTGGGCTGCGGACGTACTTCCGCACCGCCAGCCGGGTGGCGCCCGGGGCCGCGGTCCGCAAGGCCGTCGAGGTGTGGTGCACGCTGCCGACCAACGCCGGTCGGCGCAAGGACAACCGGCACGAGGCGGGGGAGCAGGTGACCGTCCCTGCCGCGGGACCGGCCGCCGGGCGCACGATCGTCGCCGAGACCTGGGGTGAGGGCCCGGTGGTCTACCTGGTGCACGGGTGGGGCGGCTGGCGCGGGCAGGTCGCCTCGTTCGCCCCCCCGCTGGTGGCCGAGGGCTTCCGGGTGGTGGCGTTCGACAGCCTGTCCCACGGCGACTCGGACCCCGGGGAGCACGGCCCGGGCCGGTCGACGGGTGGAGAGATGATCGCCTCGTTCCGCCAGGTCTACGAGCACTTCGGCCCGGCCCACGCGGTCGTAGGGCACTCGCTGGGCTGCGCGTCGGCCTGCCGGACCCTGCTGGACGGCGCCCAGAGCGGGCGGCTGTGCCTGGTCAGCCCCAACCCCGACATGGCCGCGATCGGCCGCGGCTTCGCCCGGCAGATCGGCCTGGCACCCCGGCTGGACGAGGCCTTCCTCGCCGCGAACGAGCAGTACGCCCACCGCTCGATGCACGACTTCGACATCGCCCCGATGGCGGCCAGCGGCCAGCTCCCTGGTGCGACGATCATCCACGACGCCCTCGACAAAGAGGTCCCGCTGGCGGTCGCCCAGCAGATCGCCGACACCTGGTCCGGCGCCACCCTGGTCACCACCCACGGTCTGGGCCACCACCGCATCCTCATCGACCCCGACGTCATCACCCACGTCACCAAGGCCGTCGTCGGCTGAACGTTCGGGCTGCGGTCGGCAAGATCCGCAGCGCCTGCAGGCTCCTGTCTTGCCCGGCCGGTACGGTGCGGTCGTGGAGACGACAACGGACCCACCGCAGGTCAAGCGCCGGGTGCTGGTGTGGTCCTGGCGCAACGTGGGTCTCGGTGCGGTCTACGTAGCACCGGCCGCCGTGGCGACCGTCGCAGACCCGGGCATCGGCCTCGCCCTCGCAGTCGGTGTCCTCCCGGCGGCGGCACTCGGACTACCTGGACCGCGACGCCGGCGGGCGCTGGCGGTGCTCGTCGGAGGGCTTGCCAGCCTGGGCATCGTCGTCGGGTCGCTCGTCTCTGCCATCCCGGTGCTGGCGGTGGTGACGGTGTTCGTGCTGTCCGTCCTCGCCGCCGCGGCGACGGCATCTCCCGCGCGCCGACTGGCTCCTCTCGTGCTCGCGCTGTCCCTCCCGCTGGTGGGTGTCGGTCTCAGCGAAGACAGCCTGCAGGCCGGGGCCGGGGCGGCCGCGCTGATCATGATCGGGTCGGTGTACGCCTGGCTCGTGTCGCTGGCCTGGCCCGAGAGCCCGGCAAGACCGCGCGCGCCGCGCACCCTCCCGCCGCGGTCGGTCATGCTGCGCTACGGGGTGCAGATCGGAGCCGCCGGTGCGGCCGGTGCGGCGTTCGGCTATGCCATCGGGGCCGACCACCCGGGGTGGCCGTGCGCCGCTGCGCTGCTCGTCTCCCGACCGAGCCTGGACGTCCTGCACGACAGGGCGGTCGGCAGGGCGGTCTCGGTGCTGCTCGGCGCGCTCGTGGCCTGCACCGTCGCGGCGACCGACCCCAGCGCGGTGGTCCTCGCCGCCGTCGCCACCCTGGCGATCGTCGGGGTCGCGGCGACGGTCGGCAGCCGGTGGTACGTCATGCCGTTCTTCACCACGACGATCGTCCTGTCGATGCTCGTCGAACGCGGCGACCGTGGCGCAGGGCACTGGTTCGCCGAACGCCTCGGCGAGACGCTCGTCGGCGTCGCGTTCGCCCTCACCGCATCGTTGATCGCCCAACGGACGACGCGCCGGCCTGCCGCCCAGGGTCGGCTGTCTGGCTGACCTGGAACCTGGCACGGAGCAGCTCGGACCCTCAACCAGACGGTGGTGGTTCGACGTGAGGCGGTGGCCTGCCAGAGGTCGGCGGGTGGAGACGGCCCGTCGCTTGGCTGACTGCAGGACTGGTTACCTGTCGGTGTGGGCCCGGCCGGTTTCGAACCGGCGACCTCCGCGGTGTAAGCGCGGCGCTCTGACCAGCTGAGCTACAGGCCCCGGGTGAGTCCCGGTGGGCGCCTAGGCTACCTTGTCGACTGCCTCACAGGAGATCACCTCACGGACCAGACCGTGGCGGCGTACCGTCGGGTCGCTGGTCGACCTGCGAGGTGCCAGCAGCGATACGGCGTCGGACGCGGGCCGTCGGCCGGGGGCGGTGGCGCACCACCTCGTTCTCGGTGATCACCGACGACGGTGATCTCGGGTAGGTTCGCGGCCATGAGTCTCACCAGTCCTACCGTCGGCGATGCCGTCGCTGCGCTGGACCGTCGGTTTCCGCCGCGCCTGGCGATGGCCTGGGACCGCGTGGGGCTGGTCTGTGGCGACCCGGCCGCACCGGTGCGGCGGGTGCTGTTCGCCGTTGACCCGGTGGCTGACGTCGTCGACGAAGCGCTCGACACCGGTGCCGACCTGCTGGTCGTGCACCACCCGTTGCTGCTGCGCGGGGTGCACTCGGTGGCGGCCACGACCTTCAAGGGAGCCTTGGTGCACCGCCTGGTGGCCGGGGGAGTGGCCCTGTACACCGCGCACACCAACGCCGACGCTGCCGCCGACGGCGTGGCCGAGGCGCTGGCCGCTGCCGTCGGGCTGGTCGATGTGGCGCCGATGGTGCCCGATGCAGGTCCGGCGCTGGACAAGCATGTGGTGTTCGTCCCGGTCACGGCCGCGGCGGGTGTGGTCGACGCGATGTCGGCCGCTGGGGCCGGGGCGGTCGGGGAGTACTCCCGCTGCGCCTGGACGACCAGCGGTGAGGGCACCTTCGTCCCGTCCAGGCGGGCCACGCCTGCGATCGGGACGCCGGGTCAGGTGACGGTGGTGGTGGAGGCCCGGGTCGAGATGGTCGCACCACGGCACCGCCGCACGGACGTGGTCGCCGCCATGCGCACCGCCCACCCGTACGAGGAACCGGCGTTCGACGTCCTGGAGCTGGCCACCTGGCCCGGGGCCACAGGACTGGGCCGGGTCGGCCACCTGCCTGACCCGACAACCCTGGAGCAGCTGGCACGCACGGTGGCAGCGGCGCTGCCTGCCACAGCGGCCGGGGTGCGCTACGCGGGCCCGCCAGACGGGCTGGTGCGCACCGTCGCTGTGGTCGGTGGCGCCGGGGACAGCGAGTTCGACGCGGTCCGCCGATGCGGTGCCGACGCCTACATCACCGCCGACCTGCGTCACCACCCCGCGTCGGAGCTTCGGGAGCAGGCTGTCTACGAAGCGGCGGCCGGCCGTCGCGCCGCCGCGACGCCCTATCTCGTGGATGTCTCGCACTCCGCCTCAGAATGGTTGTGGCTGCCAGCCGCAGCCCGCAACCTTGCCGCCGATCTGGGCGGTAGCGTGGTCACCCAGGTGAGCACGCTGCGCACCGACCCGTGGACCGGGCACATCCCGTCCCGGACACCGCAGGCCGAAGGAGAGTCGTGACCACAGCCGCCCACGCCGACCAGGTCCGGCTGCTCGACGTGCAGACGTTCGACACCCGCGCCGACCAGCTCACCCACCAGCGTCGGACGCTGCCCGAGCTGGCAGCCGTCGCCGCCCTGGAGTCACGCCGCGCCGAGCTGCACACGTCGCTGACGACCAGCCGTACGACCGCCGCCGACCTGGCCCGCGAGCTGGCCAAGGCCGAGGCCGACGTCGACCAGGTCCGAGCCCGCACCGTCCGGGACCAGGCCCGGCTCGACTCCGGCACGGCCAGCCTCAAGGACGTGCAGGCCCTCACCGCCGAGATCGAGCACCTGGCCGGCCGTCAGGCCGTGCTGGAAGACGCCCAGCTGGCGGTGATGGAACGAGCCGAGGCCCGCCAGTCCGAGCTCGCCACCGCCCAGGAAGCGTTCGACGCCGTCGAGATCGAGCTGGCAGCGGCTCGCACCGCCGCCGACGCCGCCGTCGCCGCGCTCGACGCGCAGGCTGCGGACGTCGCCCAGCAGCGTGCCGCCGCGGTCGACGGTCTCGACGCCGGCCTGCTCGCCCTGTACGAGAAGCTGCGCACCCAGCGCGGAGGCATGGGAGCCGGTCGTCTGGTCGGACACCGCTGCGAAGGCTGCCACATGGAGCTGACGCCCCTGGACCTGGAGGCGATCCACGCCACCCCGCCGGACCAGGTCGTCCGGTGTGAGGAGTGCGGGCGCATCTTGGTCCGCGCTGACTGACGGCAGCCGGTCTCCGCCGCCCGACTGGGGCTGTAGGCTGTCCGGTGCGGATGAGTCAGTCAGGCGGCCGCGTCGGGCCCACCAGGCCCGCCGAGGAACGTCCGGGCTCCGTAGGGCAGGGTGGTGGGTAACGCCCACCCGGGGTGACCCGCGGGACAGTGCCACAGAGAACAGACCGCCGACTTCTCGGTCGGTAAGGGTGAAACGGTGGTGCAAGAGACCACCAGCGCACCGGGTGACCGGTGCGGCTAGGCAAACCCCACCCGGAGCAAGACCAGACAGGGAGCGTTCGAGGGCGGCCCGCCCGAGCTCCCGGGTAGGTCGCTGGAGACGTGCGGCAACGTACGTCGTAGATGGATGGTCGCCGCCGCGCGAGGGCAACCGCGCGCGGGCACAGAACCCGGCGTATCGACTGACTCATCCGCCTCAGCATGCCCACGGTCAGCCTCCGGGGTTTGTGTCGTAGGTAAGTGGCTGAGAAGCCCGCACTCACGACAAGATCCCGCACTGACGACTCCGCCCGCCTCGACGAGCGGTCGTGGCCCGGCCTCAGGACGTGACGATGGCAGCCACGACCGTCGCCGTGATGATGGCCCCGACCACGAAGAGCGGCAGGATCAGCGCGAGCAGCCCCGGGCGGTGCTGCTTGACGTGGCCGATCGCACCCTTGGCGAACACGTGATAGGGCATGGCGTAGAAGACCGGGATCACCTGCCCAGGTGCTGCCTGGAGGTCGAGAGATGCCTGCCCGTACTTCTTGGTCCACTGGGCGGCGGCATCGACCCGGACGCGACCGGGCGGCACCGGCACGGTCGACCGGCCGAACCCCTGCGGCAGGATCCAGCCGTTGACGTAGACCTCCGGGGCGATCCACGACGTCCAGCCCGCGGTGCCCTGCACCGTCAGATCGAGGTAGGCCGGTGGGGGGGCGGCCTGGTCGGCCTGAGGGACCGGTGCGGCCGGCGAGTACTGAGGACCAGCGGAAGGGGCCTGCCATGGTCCTTGCGGACCGGGATATGGATACGGTGCCGAGCTCACCGGGGCATGGTATCCGCCGGGCGGGGGGTCGCGGGTGGGGTCGGCACGGGCGGTTTCGGCGGCGCGGTGGCCCCTCGGCGCGGTACGGTGCGTGCGCGGACGCGGGAGAGGAGCCGATGTACGAGCTGGCGCGCTGTGTAGTCACCGGCGAGGGTGTCACCTTGAGCGGCTATGTGGAGCACTTCGACTCCACGGTGCTCGCGGTGAGGTTCGACGCACCGGTCGAAGGCCTGGAGGCAGCGGACGACATCGAGGTCCGGGTGCTCGACGACGTGCGGGGCGAGGTGCACTTCGGTGCCTCCGTGGCCGAGGTCGACGACACCGTGGTCCACCTGGCGAGCCTGTACGAGATCGCGGTGCGCCAGCGCCGGTCGGCCGCCCGGGTCCGGGTCAGCCTGCCGCTGACCGGCACGCTCATCTCCGGCGACCCACCGGTCGCCACGGCGCTCAAGCTGACGGTGCTCGACGTCTCGGCCTCGGGTGCCAAGCTCCTGGTCACCGACAGGCTCCC
>JAVBSR010000043.1:0-9307 GCA_031556715.1 Cellulomonas sp. | reverse complement strand
CGGCGGTCAGGCCGGCCGGCAGGACGTCGGTGAAGTTCCACCCGCCCTTGGCCGCCAGCTCGTCGGTGTTGGTGATGGTGTAGGTGAGCATGGCGGTCTCACCCTTGACGATCGTCGCCGGGGAGAAGCTCTTGTCCAGCTGTGGGGTGACGTCCACGACCCGCGGCAGGTCGACCGCGAGGTCGTTGCCGGTGCCGGTGTCGGTGGCGTCGTCGAGACGCAGGCCCAGGTCGGCCCGGCCGCCGGCCGGGACTGTCGCGAGCTGTTGCGGGTCCGACACCAGGCGGGTGGTCCAGACGTCGTCCTGCATCGCGGTGCGCTGGGCGGCTGTCGGCGTGGCCGGTGGTGCCGCGTGCCTGGTGTCAGGGCCACGGTCGACGGTGCCCACCGCGCACGGCTTGACGCCGGAGCGCAGCACCACGTCGACCCCGTTCTTGATCAGGGAGAAGGTCAGGTCGGAGTCGCCTCCGGGCTGCAGCTCGCAGCTCGCCTCGCCGACATAGACGGAAGCGAGGTAGTAGTGGCCGCCCGTCGCCGCGACGCCGGACCGGGTCTTCAGCAGCGTGCCCCGGTAGCCGTCGTTGCCGCCCGTGCGGTTGGTGTAGCTGGTCAGGGCCCGGTTGACGGTCGGGTCGGCCATCGCCTGGGCCCGGCCCAGGGCTGTGGCCAGCGCCGGGGTCCGGCTCCAGATGCTGTCGGTGCAGCCGGCATCGGCGGGGGCCGGTGCGCCTGGCTTCGTCACCCACCCGTCGCACGCCTGGCCGGTCGGGGTCCACATCGCGTCGGCGGTGTAGCGCACCCCCTGGGGGCCGACGTAGGCCTCGATGCCCACCGCCGCCGCCCCTGCGGTGTTGTGGAAGTCGTCCGCGAACAGCGGCACGCCGCTGCTGGGCACCCCGGGCGTGCCGGGTGAGGCCTGGACGGGAGACCCGGTCGGGACGAGGCATCCGACGGACGCCACGAGGACCGCCGCTCCGGTCGCGAGCAGACGTCTCATGGTGTCTCCTGCATTTCGCGTGCGATGTCGAGTTCTCACCCCATCGTTCGCCGACGGCACCACGCGACCAAGCGGCGGCGACTTCACTCCGACGGCCTCGGGACCTCAGCCGCAGGACCGCACCCGTCGCGGTGACGATCACCGCCGTCGGCCGGGCACCGGAGCCGGGCGAGCGGCGTCCCGCAGACGTCGCGCGCCTCGACCCGGTCTCGCTGTCCGGCGCCGCCGGCGGTTCGGCGAGCCCGGGACGGCGCTAGCCTTGCCAGCTGTGGTCGAGACTGCGCAGGACGACGGGGTACGACGGGTGCTGGGCCTGGAGGCGCAGCACCACGACGAGCTGGTCGCGCTGCGGCGGGACCTGCACGCCCACCCCGAGCTGGCCCGCACCGAGCAGCGCACCCGGCGGGTGGTGGCGCAGCGGCTGGCTGCCGCGGGGCTGGAGCCGCGCGAGCTGACCGGCACCGGGCTGGTCGTGGACGTGGGTGCTGTCCGCCCAGGAGCCCGTCGGGTGGCGCTGCGCGCCGACATGGACGCCCTGCCGGTGCCCGACGCCTGCGGGCTGGAGTTCGCCTCGCAGGTGCGCGGGGTGGCCCACGCCTGCGGCCACGACCTGCACACCGCGGCGGTCGTCGGTGCCGGGCTGGTGCTGGCCGCCATGGCCGACGCCGACCAGCTGCCCGGCGGGGTGCGCCTGATCTTCCAGCCGGCCGAGGAGGTCCAGCCCGGCGGGTCGTTGGACGTCATCGCCGCCGGGGCCCTGGACGGGGTGTCGAGCGTGTACGCGCTGCACTGCGAGCCGAAGCTGGACGTCGGGCAGGTCGGCACCCGCATCGGTGCCATCACCTCGGCGCTGGACGAGGTCCACGTCACCCTCACCAGCCCGGGCGGGCACACCTCGCGGCCGCACATGACCGGGGACGTGGTGTTCGCGCTGGGCCAGGTCATCACCGGTGTCCCGGCGGTGCTGGGGCGGCGGCTCGACCCGCGCTGGGCGGTCAACCTCACCTGGGGTGCCGTCCAGGCCGGGCAGGCCCCCAACGCCATCCCCCCGTCGGGCAGCGTCGTCGGGACGTTGCGCTGCCTGGACGTGCGGGCCTGGGAACGGGCCTCCGAAGAGCTGAAGCGGGCCGTCGCAGCGGTGGTGGCACCGCTCGAGGTCCAGGCCGAGGTGCGGGTGGTCAAAGGCGTGCCGCCGGTGGTCAACGACGCCGCGGGCACCGGGCTGCTGGAGCAGGCGGCCGGCGACGTCGTCGGCCCTGACGCGGTCGTCCTCACCGAGCAGTCCCTCGGCGGGGAAGACTTCGCCTGGTACCTGCGGGAGGTCCCCGGGGCGATGGCCCGCCTGGGCACCCGCACCCCGGGCGGCCACACCTACGACCTGCACCGAGGCGACCTGGTGGTGGACGAACGGGCCGTCGGCCACGGCGCGGCCCTGCTGGCCCGCACGGCCGTGCTGGCGCTGGGTCAGGAGACTTCGATTACCAGCGCGACAATTGCGGGCCCAGGAACTTGACCGTCGCCCGCTCAATACCGAGCCGTAGTGCCACTCCGGAGTAAAGTGACACGTCGCATTCCGGGTGGTCGATCTGAACCAACATCGTCAGTGTGTTGGTGATCGCGATGGGCGCTCCATCCCATTTTTCCCGAGTCAAGTAACGCGGTCTTGCCGATACATCATGGGGGCGACCTGAGCAGCAGCATCCCTTCGAACGTGATAGGCGGTCAGACTTTCGCTGCTGACCTCACCGTGTGTCCAGGGGTTGGTCAGCCGACAGATGGGTGTCTGGTTTTCGATGGTGCTGTGGAGTCTGTGAGGATTGTGGCAGTGGAGCCATCGGGGAAGGGCTGCGCGGTGTGTGGTCTGTGTTGTAGAGGCGGGCGTAGGCCCATCTTTCGGCGTGGTTCGGTGGAGGCGTTCGATCTTCCCGTCGTCTGGGAGCGGCAGGGCGGTCTTCTTCGGTGTGATGCCGAGACTTTGGCCTCGACGTTTCGTGCCGCACGAGCTACTATGCGCGTACACAAGGCCGCAGTTCGCATCGGCCTGGCCACCGCGAAGAGATTGGCAGACATGAGATACCGGGAAGGCGCAGCGTATGGCGCATTCGGATTTGTCACCCTCGTCATGATCGGCGCCATCGACACATTCCTCGTCCACGACCAGCGCGCTCAAGTGATGTGTGTAATGGTTATAGTGGGGATGGGGACGCTCCAGGGCATCACTGACGACCCCAGGAACGGGATACTCATCTTTCCTCTGGCGCCGCTGTACAACAAAGGCCGGTACTGGCTGTTTTTCTGTGCAGCATTGCTAGCGCTTGCTCCTACCGTAATCCGCACCATCGAAGTGAAGCTTAGTGGTGAGTACCCGTGGGGCAACGAGTTACTGTCGGAACTGTACAAGAGCGGCATCCCGAACCTCCTCGTTGTCACAAGCCTGGTCTATTCCGCGACATTCTTGAGGAACATAACCAAAGACAGGTACACCAACTTGCGCTTTCATCTGAAAACCTACTATGAAGGAGTGTCGTTACGCATAATCTCACAACTTTTGCTTCCAGCTTCGCTCATCTTTGCAGTTCTCTACCACGAGGGAGAGGATGACGGCTCCCTTTTCGAAGTAGTGAACTCTGTGTTCATCTTTTTTGCCATATACTCCATTGGAAGCGTGCTGATCGCGGCATACACATTCTACATCGGAAATACAGGAGATTTGATAAAGGCTGAAGGCGTGGAGATGCCTAACAGGGCCATCGCCGCGTTTATGGTGTATAACATATGGTGGCCAATGGCTCCGATGATTCCGCCGAAGACGAGATTTTCGGCTATCGAATCTCGTTTCAGCGTATCGGGTTACATCAATGTGACGACCGGACTACTTCTCGTGCTAATATTATTCGCAGCAATGGCATACAAGACGCACAGAGAACTATTCGCAAGAACTGAGTACCCATGGTTCATTGCATCCAAAGTGAACGGGGTACTGAAAGCCACCGTGATATTTGTTGCACAATGTACAGCTCTCATTGTCTCAGTCGTCGTGGTCGTCGCACTTCGAGGGGGAGACGGTAGGTTTCATGTACCACTTCTGACTTCGCTCGCAGTTGTATCAATCATATTGTTGGTCATAGTGCTAGTGGTGAGGAGCTCTGGAAAAGAAGAGATGGCCCTCATGGAGAAGCTGAAGGCGAAGGGGTGGGAGCCCAAGAGATTTGGAAGCACGATGAACACGCTATGGAAGGATCCGCGCGGGGGAGGGAAAGTCTTCCTTCCCCGAGGCAGCGTCATATGCGATCGCATCGCATCGCAGATACATCAGCATTTTGACGAACCACAATCGGCCGATGCTCGATGTGATCTCGAACACCCGTGCACAGTTCTGGTCAGGAAGGAGGGTGGATTATTCACCGTCGAGATCCCTTCCCTGACCTCTCCGTCCCCGAAGGGTGGCGGTAGCACGCTTCATGCAATCTGTCAGACTGAGTCCAAAGACGATGTCGACCAATTAATCGTAGAAATGTTTGCGATGTGGAAGTCTGCCGTAGGGTACAATATTGAATGGGTGCATGAGGCGACGGGCAAGGACGGTGCCACTGTCGCGCACGATGTTGTGAATGCGGATCAATGAGCGACGATGATCTTGCAGTTCGTGCTCGCCGCCGCCGGTGCGCAACGCGACGATCGCTTTCTTCGTCGTCTTTGAGTGCGGGTCGGAGGACCGGCTAGCGAGGCTGGAGCGGTCGGCCATCCCCGATGGACCCACGCTGCGGTGGTGAGCGGCCCACTTACAAGCCGTGTCCAGCGAAACCAGGAACATCCTGGCCGCCACGGCCACGGGCCACCGATCCTCGACGATCAGTCGGGCAGCCGCATCCGGGCACGCGAGGTCAGGGCGGCGATAGCGTGTGACACGGGACCTCGTGAAGCGGTTCCTCGACAGCTCGCCGCAGAGGTGTAGCCTTCCAGCATCCTCAGGGGCGTGCCGGCCTACAACCTCCCTGGACATCACAGTTAAGTGACCATGACCGACATCGACTGGACCGGGCTGCTCGCCGCCGCCCGCGAGGTTGCGACCAGGGCCTACGCCCCGTACTCGAGCTTCGGCGTGGGCGCGGCGGGACTGGTCGACGACGGTCGGGTCGTCGTCGGGTGCAACGTGGAGAACGCGTCGTACGGCCTCACCCTGTGCGCCGAGTGCGCCCTGGTCTCCCAGCTGCACGTCAGCGGCGGCGGCCGCCTGGTCGCGGTCTGCGTCGTCGGTGCCGGTGACGGGGCGCCCGTGCCGCCCTGCGGCCGCTGCCGCCAGCTGCTGTCAGAGCACGGTGGCCCCGACCTGCTGGTCGGCACCCCTGGTGGCGCTGTCCGGCTGGCAGCGCTGCTGCCCGAGCCCTTCGGCCCGACCGACCTGGAGCGGACCGCACCGTAGTCTGAGGCTCGACGGGACTGGGCTCGACGGACTGGGGCTCGACAGACTGGGCTCGACGGGAGGACGACGATGGTCGAACCGTTCGACGCCGTCGAGGTCATCATCACCAAGCGGGACGGCGGACGGCTGTCCGGGGCGCAGATCGACTGGGTGGTGGACGCCTACGTCCGGGGTGCGGTCGCCGAGGAGCAGATGGCTGCCCTGGCCATGGCGGTGCTGCTCAACGGGATGGACCCGGGCGAGACCGCCCGCTGGACCGCAGCCATGGTCGCCTCGGGCCGACGGCTGGACTTCTCCGGGCTGTCGCGGCCCACGGTGGACAAGCACTCCACCGGCGGGGTGGGGGACAAGATCACCCTGCCGCTGGGGCCGGTCGTCGCCTCGTTCGGGGTGGCGGTGCCGCAGCTGTCCGGCCGGGGGCTGGGGCACACCGGCGGCACCCTGGACAAGCTGGAGTCGATCCCCGGTTGGCGGTCGTCGCTGAGCCCGGACCAGATGGCGGCGCAGCTGGAGCGGGTCGGCGCTGTGGTCGCGGCCGCCGGGGACGACCTGGCCCCGGCCGACCGCCAGCTGTACGCGCTGCGCGACGTGACAGGGACGGTGGCGTCGGTCCCGCTCATCGCCTCGTCGATCATGTCCAAGAAGATCGCCGAGGGCACCGCCGCCCTGGTGCTCGACGTCAAGGTCGGCACCGGCGCCTTCCTGGCCGACCTGGACGACGCCCGCGAGCTGGCGCAGACCATGGTCGCGCTGGGCCGCAGCGCGGGGGTGCGCACCACGGCGCTGCTGACCGACATGTCGACCCCCCTGGGCCGCACCGTGGGCAACGCCCTGGAGGTGAGCGAGGCCGTCGAGGTGCTGGCCGGTGGCGGGCCGCCGGACGTCGTCGCGCTGACCTGCGCCCTGGCCCGGGAGATGCTCGACCTGACCGGCCGCCCCGACGCCGACCCGGCAGCGGCGCTGGCCGACGGCACCGCGATGGACGTGTGGCGGGCCATGGTCCTCGCCCAGGGCGGCGACCCGGACGCGCCGCTGCCCCGCGCCGCCCACACCGACGAGGTGCGGGCCAGCGCTGACGGGGTCGTCCAGGCCGTCGACGCCCTGGCGGTGGGCACCGCGGCCTGGCGCCTGGGGGCGGGCCGCACCCGGCGGCAGGACCCGGTGCAGGCCGGGGCCGGCGTCGACCTGCTGGTCCGTCCCGGAGACCCGGTGCGCGCGGGGCAGCCCGTCCTGCGCCTGCACACCGACACCCCGGACCGGTTCGCCCGGGCCCACGCGGCGCTGGCCGGTGCGGTCCTCGTCGCCGACGCCCCGGCGGCGCGTCGCCCCCTGGTCGTGGACCGCGTGGTGGCCTGAGCCGCCCTGCCGGCCCGCCAGACTGGGAGACACGTCCTAGCGCATGGCGGGCCAGACAGTGCGAAGATGGTGCCGAGCGTTTCGCAGCGGAAGGAGGCCGGCGGTGAGCACGGTCCCGGAGGGTGCGTGGCAGGACGCCGGGCTGCGTCCGGTGGACGCTGACGAGCCGGTGCGGCTCACCGACAGGCTGGCGGTGCCGGACGAGCCGGAGGACTACGAACCGGCGCCGCCCCATCCTGGAGACGAGGCCGACGAGGCGGACGTCATCGACCAGGCTGCGGAGGTCCCGCTCGACGACGAGGACGACGAGTGAGCGAAGCACCGGGGTCATACGGAGCGGCTGGTGGGCCGCCTCCTGGTGAGCCTGGTGCTGGCGAGTCCCGTCCGACCGAGCCCAGCAGCCTGACCGTCGACGCGATACGCCCCCTGCCGAAGGTGCTGCTGCACGACCACCTGGACGGCGGGCTGCGCCCCCAGACGGTGCTGGACCTGGCCCGGGAGGTCGGGCACCCGCTGCCCGAGACCGAGGCCGACGCCCTGGCCCGGTGGTTCGTCACCGCGGCGCACGGGTCCCTGACCACGTACCTGGCGACCTTCGAGCACACCGTCGCCGTGCTCCAGACTGCCGAGGCGCTGCACCGGGTGGCCCGGGAGGCCGTCGAAGACCTGGCGGCGGACGGTGTGGTCGCCGCCGAGCTGCGCTACGCCCCCGAGCAGCACCTGACCGCGGGCCTGAGCCTGGACGACGTCGTCACGGCGGTGCGCGACGGGCTGGCCGAGGGCGCCGCCGCCACCGGGATGCGGGTGGGTCAGATCCTGTGCGCGATGCGCCAGAACGACCGTTCCGAGGACATCGCCGAGCTGGCCGTGCGGCACCGCGACAGCACCGACGGCACCGGCGCCGGGGCGGTGGTCGGGTTCGACCTCGCCGGCCCGGAGCTGGGCCACCCGCCGGACGCCCGGGCGTTCGCGGTGCTGCGCGAGGCCGACCTGCCGGCCACGGTGCACGCCGGGGAGGACGGCTCCGGACCGCAGGCCGCGACGTCCCTGACCGCGGCGGTGCACGCCGGCGCCTGCCGCCTGGGCCACGGGGTGCGCCTGGTCGACCAGCTGGTCTGGCCGGACGCCGTGACCTGGCCCGGCGGGACGGTCTGGCCCGACCAGATCGACTGGCCGGGCGACACCGGCGCCGGTGACGTCCAGGCCGACACCGTCCCTGCCGACGAGCAGCGCCGGGCCCCCCAGCCCCGCCCGGCCACGACCCTGGCGCACTGGGTGCGCGACCGGGGCATCGCCCTGGAGGTCTGCCCGTCGTCGAACGTGGCCACCGGCGCCGCCGCGTCGGTGGCGACCCACCCGGCGACGGCGCTGCTGCGGGCCGGGTTCGCGGTCACGGTGAACACCGACAACCGCCTACAGTCGGGGACGTCGTTGTCCCGCGAGCTGGCTCTGCTGGTCGACCAGGCCGGGTGGAGCCTCGACGACGTCCGGGACGTGACGCTGACCGCGGCACTCTCGGCATTCAGTCACCGCGACGAGCGCGACCAGCTCGTCGCGACCATCACCGGCCCCGGCCTCGGGGCCCCAGGAGGAAGGCACCGCGCATGACCACTTCGGATGTCGTCGAGAACTCGCCGACTGTCGGGCACCTGCCCCTGGGTCCGACGGAGCTGGCCCAGTTCATCGACCACACGCTGCTGCGCCCTGAGGCGACCCGGGCCGAGATCGCCACCGCCGTCACCGACGCGGTCGAGCTCGGCGCCTACTCGGTGTGCGTCAGCCCCGTCCACCTGCCGCTCGACGTCCCGCTGCGCGAGGACGGCACCAAGGCGGTCAAGGTCACCACGGTCGTCGGGTTCCCGTCCGGCGCCCACAAGACCGCGATCAAGGTGGCCGAGGCCACCCAGGCGGTGGCTGACGGCGCCGACGAGATCGACATGGTCGTCGACCTGGGCGCCGCCAAGGAACGCCGGTTCGCCGACGTGAAGGCCGACATCGCCGCCGTCCGGGCGGTCGTGCCGTCGTCGGTGCTGCTCAAGGTCATCGTCGAGTCTGCGGTCCTGTCGGACCACGAGCTCATCGAGACCTGCCGGGTGGCCGCCGACGCCGGCGCCGACTACATCAAGACCTGCACCGGCTACCACCCGGCCGGTGGGGTGACCACCCGCGCCGTCGGCATCATCTCCGGCACCATCGGCGGACGCCTCGGCCTCAAGGCGTCCGGCGGCCTGCGCACCGCTGCCGACGCCATCTCGATGATCACCGCCGGCGCCTCCCGCCTGGGTATGTCCCGCACCGCCGAGGTCCTCGACGACTACCTGGCTGACACCGGCAGCTGAGCAGCACGGCAGCTGAGCACCACGGTTGGTGGACGGCTCGTCCGGCGCAGCGGGCGGGCCGTCCACCAGACCGCCCCCCGTGAGTGTGGAGCGGTGGGACGAGTGAGGGGTGGGGGGGGGGGGGCCCGGGGGGGGGAGCCCCCACCCACCACCACCACGCCCCACCCCCACCGGGGGGGGGGGGGTGGGGGC
>JAVBSR010000032.1:0-2850 GCA_031556715.1 Cellulomonas sp. | reverse complement strand
GTGTACGTGGTCGTGGCGATCACGTCGTCGCTGCTGTTCCTCGTCGGTATCGCGGTGGTCTACGGGGCCACGGGCACGCTCAACCTGGCGCAGATCGGCCAGCGGATGGCCGACGTCGACCCGGGGATCCAGCTGCTGGTGTCGATGCTGCTGCTCATCGCGTTCGGCATCAAGGCGGCGGTGTTCCCGCTGGCCTTCTGGCTGCCGGACTCTTACCCGACGGCGCCCGCGCCGGTCACCGCGGTGTTCGCCGGGCTGCTCACCAAGGTCGGGGTGTACGCGATGATCCGCACCCGCACCCTGCTGTTCCCGGCCGGGGGCCTGGACGACGTGCTCATGTGGATGGCCCTGGCGACGATGCTCGTCGGGATCCTCGGCGCGGTGGCGCAGGACGACATCAAGCGGCTGCTGTCGTTCACCCTGATCAGCCACATCGGGTTCATGGTGTTCGGCGTGGCGCTGGCCACGACCGCAGCCTGGTCGGCGGCGATCTACTACGTGGTGCACCACATCACCGTCCAGACCGCGCTGTTCCTCGTGGCCGGGCTGATCGAACGGTACGGCGGCACGACGTCCCTGTCGCGCCTGGGCGGGCTGGCCAAGGCGTCACCGGTGATCGCCGTGCTGTTCTTCGTCCCGGCGATCAACCTGGCGGGCATCCCGCCGCTGTCCGGGTTCGTGGGCAAGGTCGGGCTGCTGGAGGCCGGGGCCCAGGTGGGCACGCCTGTGGTGTACGTGCTGCTCGGCGGGTCGGTCGTGACGTCGCTGCTCACCCTGTACGCCATGGTGAAGGCCTGGAACAAGGCGTTCTGGCAGCCCGCGCCCCGGCCGCTGCCGGCCCGTCGGGTGCGACCCGGCATGCTGTGGCCGGCCGCGGCGCTCGTCGCGGCGTCGTTGGGGCTGACCGCCGCCGCCGGGCCGCTGTACTCGTACACCACCAAGACGGCGAGCGAGCTGGTCGAGCGTGAGCCGTACATCGCCGCCGTGCTGCCCGACGGGGTGAGCGGCCGCGGCGCGTCGGCGCCGCAGTCCGACCCGACGCCGGCGCCCAGCCAGGTCCCGGTCGCCCCGGCGTCGCAACGACCGACCGAGGTGACGCCGTCACCCGCGCCGCAGGGAGGCCCGTGATGGTGGCGGGCGCGCGACGGTGGGCGAGCCGGGTCCAGTGGTGGTCGGTGGCCTGGCTGGCCGGCGTGTGGGTGGCCCTGTGGGGGCAGGTCACGGTGGGGAACGTCCTGGCCGGGGTGGTGGTCGGCACCGTGGTCACCACGACGCTGCGGATGACGCCGATGGACTTCCACGGCCGGGTGCGCCCGTGGGGTCTGGTGCGGCTGCTCAGCCGGTTCGCCGTCGACCTGGTGCGCGGGTCGTTGGAGGTCGCGACCGTGGCCCTGCACGTCGGGTACGCGCCGACCGGGGCCGTCGTCGGGGTGCGTCTGCGGTCGCACTCCGACCTGTACCTGACCCTCACCGCCGAGCTGTGCTCGCTGGTGCCCGGGACGGTCGTGGTCGACGCGCACCGGCTGACCGGCACCCTGTACCTGCACGTGCTGGACGTCACCCGCGGCGGGGCCAGCGGCACGGGCGGGGTCGAGGCGGCCCGGGCCCAGGTGCTGGCCCAGGAGGAACGGGTGCTGCGCGCCCTGGCCTCCGACGCCGAGCTGGTCGAGGCCGGCCTGGAGGTGCGCCGATGATCGTGGTGGTGTGGATCAGCGGGGCCCTGCTGCTGGCCGGGGGTCTGATGGCGATCGTGCGCGCCGAGCGGGGACCGTCGATCCTCGACCGGACCGTCGCCCTGGACATCCTCGTGACGACCCTCATCGCCGCGATCGCGCTGTACGCGGCCCTGGAACGCCGGGCCGACGCGGTGCCGGTGCTGGTGGCGCTGTCGCTCGTGGGGTTCGTCGGGTCGGTCACCGTGGCCCGCTTCGCCGCCGTCGAGCCGCCCGGCGAGGGGCGGGTCATGACCCGCTGGGAAGAGGCCGTCGCCCGCGCCGTCCAGCAGGCCCAGGAGAGCGCCGACGACGACCTGGCCGACGACCCCGCCAACCTGGCCGACGACCCGTCCGGCACCGACGGGCCCCCGTCTGGCGAGCCCGCGTCCGACCAGCCCACCTCCAGCAGGCCCCGACCTGACGTGCCCGAGTCTGACGAGCCCCGGTCTGGGGAGCCCCGGTTCGACGAGCCCGGCTCTGGCGGGCGCCAGCACGGCGGGCCCAGGTCAGGCGAGCCCGGCTCCGGCGAGCCCGGCTCCGGCGGGCTCGGGTCTGACGGGCCCGGGTCTGGCGGGCTCGGGTCTGGCGGGTCTCGGGGGGCCGACCCGGAGGAGGCCTCGTGAGCGCCGCCCTGTGGGCCTCCGTGGCCGACGCCGCAGCCGCCGTCTGCCTGCTTGGCGGGTCGTTCCTGGCGTTCGCCGCGGGCGTCGGCGCGCTGCGGTTCGGCAACCTGCTGGCCCGGATGCACGCCGCGACCAAGCCGCAGACCCTGGGCCTGGTGCTCGTCCTCGTCGGCCTGGCCCTGCGCCTGCGCACCAGCGGCGCGGTGTGGGCGCTGCTGCTGGTCGTGGTGTTCGCGATGCTCACCGCCCCGGTCGCGGCGCACCTCGTCGGCCGGGCCGGACACCGCACCGGCCAGATGTCCGCCGAGCAGCTGGTCGTCGACGAGCTCACCCGCGACGCCCACCAGGCCGCGGCCGACGACGACTGACCCTGGGCCAGGTCAGGCCTCGCGGGTGAGACACCAGCCTCTGTGCGACGCTTTCACGCCCGAACGAACCAGACAAAGGTGCGTGCGGCGTGAAAAACTAGGCCCGGGAGGGCGGGTGGGTGGGCCCCCTGTGGGGTGGGGGGG
>JAVBSR010000171.1:0-4094 GCA_031556715.1 Cellulomonas sp. | reverse complement strand
GCGGCAGAGAAACGCCCGGTCCCATCCCGAACCCGGAAGCTAAGCCTGCCAGCGCCGATGGTACTGCACCCGCCAGGGTGCGGGAGAGTAGGACACCGCCGAACACCATTCAGAAAGGCCCCCACACCCGTGGGGGCCTTTATGCATTCCAGACGTGGCCGGATTCCAGACGTGGTCGGCGCCTCAGTTGCCACCCGGACCGGCGTTGTCAGGGTCGGGCGGCACCAGTAGCGCACCGACGTGCACGCTTCTCTCTCGGACGCTGACGGTATGGACGCCTATCCTTGAGTTCCTTGACAGCGTATTGAGGGCGTGATGGCCGGTCGGCTGGGTCTTGCGAGCAGCGCATGCTCGCGCCTCTGTGGGCGGCAGACTCGTGCAGGACCCAGGGCAGGAGAAGGGGCCGCTGTCGGTAGCGGCGCGGCAGACACCGGTGCTGGCTGCAGGGGAAGGAGAGGGGTCAAGG
Organism: Cellulomonas sp.; assembly: GCA_031556715.1. Lineage (GTDB taxonomy): Bacteria > Actinomycetota > Actinomycetes > Actinomycetales > Cellulomonadaceae > Cellulomonas. The sequence goes on along the minus strand of JAVBSR010000171.1, from coordinate 3,628 downwards.
GTCTGCTGTCAGTAGCGGCGGGCCGTCGTCGGGCACCCAGAGCCCGACGGAGACGGCCAGCGACCGTGCTCGTTCGGTGCGCTCTCGGCGCTGCGCCGACCAGGTGCCCCAGGCCCACGCCACCCATCGTGTTCGGCCCCCATCAGGCGGGGGTTGTCCCTACTGTGCCGCGGCGGACGGCCGCATTCCGGAATGACGGCGGCGGTAGGAGGCTGAGACCATGGCACCGATGACCGCCGCACCGCCGTCCACCACCCGCCGCACCGTGAGGTTCGCGGCCGGGCCGTTCGCCGGGCAGACGTGGCGAGAGCTCGGCTACCTGTCGTTGCACCTGCTCGTCGCGCCGTTCGCCTTCGCCTACGTCGTGTTCGTGCCGTCGTTCGCGGCCGCGGTGCTGGTGACCGTCGTCGGGTTGTGGCTGGTCGGCATCCTGGTCGTCTCAGCGCGCGGGTGGGGCGCGATGTACCGGGGAATGACGCGGACCGTCCTGCGGGTCGACATCGCCGCGCCGCCGCCGTTCGCCCGCCCCCAGGGGTTCTGGCGCTGGCTCGGTGAAATGTTCGGCGACGTCGACGGCTGGCGGGCGCTGCTGTTCATGTTCGTGGCCTTCCCGCTGAGCATCCTGTCGTGGGTGGTGAGCGTGACGTTCCTGGCCGTGGGGCTGGGTGGTGTGACCTACGCCGCCTGGTACCGCTTCCTGCCCGCACAGCAGGCGGTCGACGGGACGTGGCACCACGGCACGCAGATCGGCTTCAGCAGCGACACCTTGTCCTTCGTCGACACCCCGCCACGCATCCTTGCCCTGGCCGGTGTCGGACTGGTCTTCCTGTGGCTGTGGCCCGCGCTCCAGCGCGGGTTCGTCGCGCTGTTCCTCGCGCTCACCCAAGGGCTGCTCGGGCCGTCGCGGACCTCGGTGCGGGTGGCCCGGCTGCGTGCCTCCCGGGTCGAGGTGGTCGACGACGCCACCGTCCGGCTGCGCCGCATCGAACGGGACCTCCACGACGGGACCCAGGCCCGCCTGGTGGCCGTCGCGATGCAGCTGGGCGAGGCCCGCGAACAGCTGGGCCCCGACGCCGACCCCGAGCTGGTGGCGCTGATCGGCGCGGCCCACACCACCACCAAGGAGACACTGGTCGAGCTGCGTGACATCGCCCGCGGGATCCACCCTCCCGCCCTGGACGCCGGACTGGCGGTGGCGCTGGAGACCCTGGCCGCGCAGTCGGTGATCCCGGTGCAGCTCGACGTGCGCGTCGACGAGGGGGGGCCGCTGTCGCCCTCCGTGGCGTCCATCGCCTACTACACGGTGGCCGAGCTGGTCACCAACGCGGCCAAGCACGCCCGCGCCTCCCTGGTGCAGGTCTACGTCAGGCAGCCCGACCACGCCCTCAACCTCTGCGTCAGCGACGACGGCCGCGGCGGAGCCCAGGTCTACGAGCCGTCGGACGACGGCCAGCGCTCGGGCCTGGCCGGGCTGGTCGAGCGGGTGCGCTCGGTGGACGGGACGTTCGACCTGTCCAGCCCCGTCGGCGGCCCCACGGTGGTCACCGTGACCTTGCCGACCGACCCGGGCGGTGACGTCCGCGACGTGACCGGGGCAGAGGAGTACCAGGCTGTGGTGGCCGAGCTGAAGCAGAAGTACCAGGCCGTGACGGCCTTCACCCCCGGCCAGTGGCGCCGCGCGGCCCTGTGGACGTTCTCGGTGGGGTACGCGGTCGCTCTGGCCACCTGTCTCGTCGTGAACCTCGCGGTGGACCACACCCTGTCATGGTTCTTCGTGGTGCTGGCCGCTGTCACCACCGGGTTCTGCGTCACCACGCTGCCGCTGCTGCTGCCCCGACGTCGGTGGCTGCTGGCCGCGGCAGCGGCGGTGCTGTCAGTGTGCGTCCTGCTGACCGTGTGCTGGGCGCAGACCGGCGGTGGTCGATGGTTGGCGATCGCCCTGGCGAGCCTGCTGTACGGGTCGGTGGTGGTGTTCCTGCCGCTGGCGCTGCGCGAGGCACGTCTGCCGGCGCCGTGGAACCGGCAGCGCACGCTCATCTGTCTCGCCGCCGACACCGTCGGGCTGCTCCTGCTGCTCCTTGTCGTCGTGGACCGGGCGGACTACACCTCGGTGGCCCTGCCCGTCGCGTTGTTCTGCCTGCCCTGGGCCTGGGCGGTCATGGGTGTCGTCCGCTACCTGCCGGTCGACGTGCGGATGCGTGCCGCGATCGCCGTCGTCATCGTGGGCCTGTTCGGCCTGCTGGCCAAGCCCGTCATCACGTGGATCGCCACAGCGACGATGCGCGGGCCGGACCCGGTCGACGCGACGGTCTATTCTGCCTGTGTGGTCGCGGCGCTGGTATTTCTGGGCATCGCCGGTACCCGAGCCCGGCACGGGGCGGGCGAGCCTGACAGTCGTCCGTCGGTGACGACCCCGACCGAGCCGTGACCTAGGGTGGGCGCCGTGGACCTCCCGTCGGGCATCGTGCCATGAGACCGCTGCGCATCGTCGTCGCGGAGGACTCGGTGATCCTCCGCGACGGTCTCGTCGCGCTGCTGGGACGTCGGGGGCACACCGTCGTCGCGGCGGTGGGGGACGGGACCTCGCTGGTGGACGCCGTGACGCGGCTCGTGGCCGACGACGAGACTCCGGACGTCGTCGTCGCGGACATCCGGATGCCGCCGTCGCACACCGACGAGGGTCTGCGTGCGGTGCTGACGCTGCGCGCGGCCCACCCGCGGCTGTCGGTGCTGCTGTTCTCGCAGCACATCGAGACGCGCTACGCCTCCCAGCTGCTGGCCGGCGGCGCGCAGGGCGTGGGCTACCTGCTCAAGGACCGGGTGGCCGACGTGGGCGACTTTCTCGACGCGCTCGCCGACGTCGCCGACGGGCAGACCGTGCTCGACCCCGAGGTCGTGACCCAGCTGTTCGGCGCCCGCCGCCGCGAGGTCAGCCTGGCACGCCTGACCGCCCGCGAGCGCGAGGTGCTCGAGCTCATGGCCCAGGGCCGCTCGAACGGGGCCATCGCCGAGGCGCTGTCCCTGTCGTACGGGGCGGTCGAGAAAAACGTGGCCTCGATCTTCGCCAAGCTCGACCTGGAACCGGACGCCGCCGACCATCGTCGCGTCCTGGCCGTGCTGCGCTACCTCGACTCCTGAGGTCGAGGCTCAGTCGGCGTCGGAGGGCAGGCCGAGCCAGGCGTGCCAGCCGGTGTGCAGCACCAGCCAGGCGATGAGGCCGTACCCGGCCTGGCCCGGGAGGTAGCCGTCACCGGCGGCGAGGTCGGCCAGCCACTGGTCGTGGGCCACCAGGGGGGCGAAGGTCTCGACGTACGGCACCCGCCGACGGTCGGCGACGTCGGCCAGGGCGGCCGACAGCTCGGACAGGCGCAGGTTGTCCTCGGGCGGGCCCGGCGGAGGACCGACGACGAAGGCCGGGATCCGCCGGTGGGCCGCCACGTCCAGCACGTTGGCCAGGTTCAGGCGGCTGCGGGCCAAGGAGAGGCCCGCAGTGACGTCGCTGCGGCCCAGGGCCACCACCAGGCGGTTGTCCGACTCCGGGTCGAAGCGAGACATCGCCTCGGTCTCCCAGCGCGTGCTCAGCTCGGTGGACGTCTCCCCAGGCATGGCCAGGGTGACGACCACCGGC
>JAVBSR010000164.1:0-13008 GCA_031556715.1 Cellulomonas sp. | reverse complement strand
GGGTGTTCGGTGGGTCGGGGGGGGGGGGGTCGGGGGGGGGGGGGGGTGTTGCGTGGCGTGCTGGGGTGGTGGCCTCTCCCGCCCCCCCCCCCCCCCCCCCCCCCCCCCCGCGACCCAGCCCGGCCACCCCCAGCCCGGCCCGACCCAGCCCATCCACGACCAACCCACCCAGCCCACCCCAGATGCGCCGACAGCGAAAAGGCGCGTCGTGGACCAGCAACCCCGGCCGCAGGGGCACTAGGGTGCCAGACGCACCACTGTTGCGAGCTGGGAGGCGCTTTGAACATGCAGCCGGTGAACGCCCGGGCTGACGGCCCGGGCTTCGGCCTCAACGACCACATCTACAACCGTCTGCTGCGCGAACGGATCATCTGGCTCGGTTCGGAGGTCCGGGACGAGAACGCCAACGCGATCTGTGCGCAGATGATGCTGCTGGCCGCGGAGGACCCGGACAAGGACGTCTGGCTGTACATCAACTCGCCGGGTGGTTCGATCACTGCGGGTATGGCGATCTACGACACCATGCAGTACATCGAGCCTGATGTGGCGACGATCGCCATGGGCATGGCGGCGTCGATGGGTCAGTTCTTGCTGTCGTCGGGGGCGAAGGGCAAGCGGTACGCGACGCCGCACGCGCGGGTGATGATGCACCAGCCGTCTGGTGGGATCTCTGGTACGGCGACGGACGTGCGGATCAACGCCCAGCTCATCATGCACATGAAGCGCACCTTGGCTGATCTCACTGCGGAGCAGACGGGTCAGCCGTTGGAGAAGATCCTCTCCGACTCTGCCCGGGACCGTTGGTTCACGGCCGAGGAGGCGATGGAGTACGGGTTTGTCGACCACGTGGTCACCCAGGCCACGTCGGTCGCCGGCGGTGGGGGTACCGGCGGCGGGTCGGCTAAGGGATCTGGGTCGGCGAAGGGCTGAGGGAGAGACAATCATGAGCACCGAGTCGCACTACCTGCGTACTGCCGCCCGTCTGGCTGGTCCGGGGGGGCTGGCCCCGGCGTCGCCGGCTGGTCGTTATGTGCTGCCTCAGTTCGAGGAGCGCACTGCCTACGGTTTCAAGCGGCAGGACCCGTACACCAAGCTGTTCGAGGACCGGATCGTCTTTCTCGGCGTGCAGGTGGACGATGCTTCTGCTGACGATGTCATGGCCCAGCTGTTGGTGCTGGAGAGCACCGACCCGGACCGTGACATCATCATCTACATCAACTCTCCGGGTGGTTCGTTCACCGCGCTGACGGCGATCTACGACACGATGCTGTACATCAAGCCGCAGATCCAGACGGTGTGCCTGGGGCAGGCGGCTTCGGCTGCGGCGGTGCTGCTGGCTGCGGGGTCGCCGGGCAAGCGGTTGGCGCTGCCCAACGCCCGGGTGCTCATCCACCAGCCGGCGATGGAGGGCAGCTATGCCCAGGCGTCGGACATCGAGATCCACGCCAACGAGCTGATCCGGATGCGTGAGTGGCTGGAGGAGACGATCGCTCACCACTCGGGGCAGGAGATCGAGCAGGTGCGCAAGGACATCGAGCGCGACAAGATCCTCACCGCCCAGCAGGCGTTGGAGTACGGGATGGTCGACCAGGTGCTGACCAGCCGCAAGGGGGCCGTGGCGACGGTCGTGCCGGAGCCTCCGTCGTCGTGAGGGGTGCGGCCGGGCACCGAGGGAGACGCGGCGACACGCGCGCCGCGTCACCCGAATGTGGGTCGGCTGGGGCAGACTCCTGGTACGCGCACTACGAGGTGCCGATCGGTCCGTGGGGTACTTTCGCCGACGAACCTGACGCATCCGCGCGCGCGGTGTGTCATGGTTGGTAGAGCGTCTGTCACATCGTCGCCGCTCGAGGGCGGCGACGGTGCGGCTCCGGGCGCGAGACGAGAAGGGACGGGCGCCAGTGGCACGGATCGGTGATGGGGCTGACCTGCTCAAGTGTTCGTTCTGCGGGAAGTCTCAGAAGCAGGTCAAGAAGCTCATCGCGGGCCCTGGGGTCTACATCTGCGACGAGTGCATCGACCTGTGCAACGAGATCATCGAGGAAGAGCTGGAGCAGCCCGAGGCCGGTGCGGTGACCGAGCTGCCCAAGCCCAGGCAGATCTTCGACTTCCTCGAGCAGTACATCATCGGCCAGGAGCAGGCCAAGCGGTCGCTGGCCGTGGCGGTGTACAACCACTACAAGCGCATCAACGCCGGTGACCTCAAGGTGCAGAACCCTGAGGAGCGGGTGGAGATCTCCAAGTCGAACATCCTGCTCATCGGCCCGACGGGCTGCGGCAAGACCTACCTGGCGCAGACCTTGGCGAAGATGCTCAACGTCCCGTTCGCGATGGCTGACGCCACGGCGCTGACGGAGGCTGGGTATGTCGGCGAGGATGTGGAGAACATCCTGCTCAAGCTCATCCAGGCCGCCGACTACGACGTGAAGAAGGCTGAGACGGGCATCATCTACATCGACGAGGTCGACAAGATCGCCCGCAAGTCGGAGAACCCGTCGATCACCCGGGACGTGTCCGGGGAGGGTGTGCAGCAGGCGCTGCTGAAGATCATCGAGGGCACGACGGCCTCGGTGCCGCCGCAGGGTGGTCGTAAGCACCCGCACCAGGAGTTCATCCAGATCGACACGACGAACGTGCTGTTCATCGTGGCGGGGGCCTTCGCGGGGCTGGACGACATCATCTCCAGCCGGTCTGGCCGTCACGGCATCGGTTTCGGTGCCCCCTTGCACGCAGCCGACGACGGTGACGTGCTCGGTGACGTCATGCCGGAGGATCTGCTGAAGTTCGGTCTGATCCCTGAGTTCGTGGGTCGGCTGCCGGTGCTGACCACGGTCGCGCCGCTGGACCGTGATGCTCTGGTGCGCATCCTCACCGAGCCGCGCAACGCGCTGGTCAAGCAGTACCAGCGGATGTTCCAGATCGACGGAGTCGAGCTGGAGCTGACCGACGGTGCGGTGGAGGCGGTCGCCGACCAGGCGTTGCTGCGCGGTACGGGGGCCCGGGGTCTGCGAGCGATCCTCGAAGAGGTGCTGCAGCAGGTGATGTTCGAGGTGCCGAGCCGCGACGACGTGGCGAAGGTCGTCGTCACCCGCGAGACGGTGCTGCAGAACGTCTACCCGACGTTGGTGCCCCGTACGGTGGCCCGCCCCACGGCGGCCAAGCGACCGCCCCGCGAGAAGTCGGCGTAGGCGTCCGGGAGCACGAAGACCAGCCCGGGTACCATCTCAGACGTGCCTGACCTCCCTGTGGCCGACGTCGAGCTGGCTCGGCTGCGCGCCTCTATCGACAACATCGACGCTGCGATCGTCCACCTGCTGGCCGAACGGTTCAAGTACACCCAGCAGGTCGGGGTGCTCAAGGCCCGGACCGGTCTGCCCCCGGCAGATCCGGCCCGGGAGGCCGAGCAGGTCGCCCGGTTGCGGGCGCTGGCCGACGAGTCGGGGCTCGACCCGGAGTTCGCGGAGAAGTTCCTCGCTTTCCTGGTCGCCGAGGTGATCCAGCACCACACCCGGTTGCGGCGGGAGGTGAGCGACCCGGTTCGTCCGGGCGAGCCGGTCACCGACCTGCCCGGCTGAGGCTGGTCGGTGTCTTCCCGGCTGGTGTCGGTGCACCTCGAGCGGGCCACATCCTGGTCATCCTCGGGTCCGAGGGTGCGGCCCGGTCGGCGACCTGTCTAGCTCAGCGAGCAGTCGTCGTAGACGAGGTAGCCCGTGGCGAGGGTCTGGAAGCTGGCGTAGATCTGGGGGATGATCCGCTGGCCGGATGCCGTGGCGGTGCCGGTGACCGACACCTTGGTCCAGGTGTTGGCGGGCAGCGTCGACACGACGGTGGTGGCGAGCTTCTCGTTGCTCGCGAAGTTCTGGGTGTACTGGAGCAGCCGGATCCGCACCTCGAGGTTGGCGGTGCTGGGGCGGACGTAGCACGAGGCGGTGTACGTCTTGCCGTTGGTCGAGCTGGGCACGGCGGTGTTCTGCGTCATGCCGACCGAACCGTAGGTCGTCGAGGTCGATGTGACTTTCATCGCGGACGAGCCGGAGCGGGCTGGTGAGGTGACGCGTGCGATGTTCGCGTTCCCGAAGGCGGCCCAGCCGCCGGTGCCCTTCTCGAAGCCACCGTCGGGCAGCAGCTCGGGGGCCGACGGCACTGCCGGGGCGACGAAGTCCATCCCGCTGGCGACAAAGGTCGAGGCGGCGTCGGTGATGGTCCCTGAGGGGTAGGCCTTGTTGGTCGACAGCGGCACCAGGACGGCGCTGGTCACGGTGTTGGCCTTGGTGTCGATCTTGAGGGTCCGCAGGTGGTTCTGGTACGACGAGGTGTAGGCGGTCATGACCTGGAGGACCTTGTTGCCGTTCACACCGGTGACCTGGTTGTAGGCCGCGCCGAGCGACCCGTTCTTGGGTTCGAAGTGCCCGGAGAGGATCATCTTGACGTTGGGGTACTGGGAGCCGAGCCGGTCCCACAGCACCTGAGGATTGGTGTCGCCGTAGACACCCGTCGTCGGCCGGGCACCCGTGGAGTCGATGTTGACGTGCGTGTTGATGATGACGTTGTGCTGCGGGTGGGTGGCGAGCACGCCCTGGGCCCAGGTGATGGCCCCGGAGCGGGGCCACATCTCCATGGTCAGCACCAGCCAGTCTTTCCCGCCGGCGCTGAAGGTCTGATACATGTTGTCGACCTTGCCGGGCTCGTAGGTCCCGCCCACGTTCTTGAACCGGGACAGCGGGAACGTCGTGTTGAACAGCGTCGTGTTCCGCAGGTTGGCCCGGACGTCGCCCGGCGCGGCCGACCCGCCGACCGCGACAGCAGCACCGTCGTGGTTGCCCGTCGCGTAGGCGTAGGGGATGCCGGAGGAGTCGAGCACCTTGGTGGCGTTGTTGGCGCGGGTGAACTGCGTCGGGTCAGCCACGCCCCAGTTGACCACGTCGCCGGTGTGCACGACGAACTGGATACCGTCCGACGTCTTGTGGTCGGCAATCCACTGGTAACGGTTCGACAGGAGCGGGTTGTCGGTGACGACCTCTTGCTGGGTATCCGGCACGACCACGATGGTGAATGACGTGTCGTCGGCTGCTGCTGCAGGTGACGTCACGGCTGGTACGGCGCCGAGAAGCGCAGCAGCCAGCGCGACGACCGCGCCACGCAACGTCACAGAACCCCGGCCGTGTCGTACCACCATTCAGGCATCTCCCTCAATCGTCGGTAATCCGGCACCAGGGTAGCGGCGATCTCCGACGGCCCGGACCATAACGTGGAAAGCCTTGAGCCATACGGGTGCGAGAAGATCGCACGCTCTGCCAGGGAGAGGGGTGCTGCGAAGGGTCCGCTCAGGCCTCCGGGGCGGGCTCGGTGCCGGTCGGGCGGTCGTCGACGTAGAGCGCGTCGACCTGGGCGGCGAAGTCACGCAGCACCAGGGCCCGCTTCACCTTGGTCGACGGCGTGAGGTAGCCGTTGGCCTCGGTGAAGTCGGTGTCCAGCACCGCGATCTTGCGGATCGACTCGGCGCGGGAGACTGCCTCGTTGGTCCGGGCCACGGCGGCGTCCAGCGCTGCCAGCACCCGGGGGTGGCGGGCGGCGACGGTGACGTCCATGGGGGGCAGGCCGTGGGAGGCCAGCCAGCCGGGCAGCATCTCCCGGTCCAGGGTGACCAGGGCGACGACGAACGGTCGCTGGTCGCCGACGGCCACCACCTGGCTGACCAGCGGGTGCCCGCGCAGCCGGTCCTCGAGCACCGCCGGGGCGACGTTCTTGCCGCTGGCCGTGACGATGATCTCCTTCTTGCGGCCGGTGATCGACAGGTAGCCGTCGTCGTCCAGGCTGCCCAGGTCGCCGGTCGCGAACCAGCCGTCGACCAGGACCTTCTTGGTGGCCTCGGCCTCGTTGCGGTAGCCACGGAAGACGTGCGGCCCCTTGACCCAGACCTGGCCCTCCTCGTCGATCCGCACCCAGGTGCCGGGGAACGCCGGGCCGACCGAGCCGACCTTGGTCAGGCCAGGCAGGTTGACCGCGCACGGTGCGGCGGTCTCGGTCAGCCCGTAGCCCTCCATGATGGTCACACCGATACCGCGGAAATAGTGCCCGAGGCGTTCACCGAGCGGCGCGCCGCCGGAGATCGAGTACTTCATCTGCCCGCCGAACGCTGCGCGGACCTTGCGGTACACCAGACGGTCGGCCAGGCGGTGCGCGGCGCGCAACGTCGGCGACGGGCCCTGCGCGGTGTCCAGGGCGCGCGAGTAGGTGATCGCGACCTTGGCCGACCACCGGAAGATGCGCTTCGACGCGCCCGTGCCGGCTTTCTGGTCGGCAGAGTTGTAGACCTTCTCGAACACCCGGGGCACGGCCAGGACGAACGTCGGCTTGACGGCCGCCAGGTCGTCCAGCAGGTGGTGGGTGTCCGGGCAGTGCGTGAGCACCGCACGGCCAGCCAGGGCGACCATCTGGATGTACCGGGCGAACACGTGGGCCAGCGGCAGGAACAGCACCGTGCGTGCCTGCGGCTCGGTGTCGAGGATCACGCTGAGGGACGACCGCGCCCCGTTGTAGGCGTGGGCGACCAGGTTGCCGTGGGTGAGCTCGACACCCTTGGGGCGCCCGGTGGTGCCGGAGGTGTAGATGACGGTCGCCAGGGTGTCGGCCTGGGCCAGGCCCGAACGGTGGACGATCTCGGCGTCGTCGACCTGCTCGCCGCGGGCGACGAGGGTGTCGACCGCACCGTCGTCGATGACGAGGACCTCGACCAGCCCGGGCAGGTCGTCGCGCACCTCGGCGACGGTCGCAGCGTGCTGTGCCGTCTCGACCAGGAGCTGTCGCACGCCCGCGTCGGCGCAGATCCAGCGCACCTGCTCGGCCGACGAGGTCTCGTACACCGGGACGCCCACCCCTCCGGCCGCCCAGATGGCAAAGTCCAGCAGGGTCCACTCGTACCGGGTGCGGCACATGATCGCCACCCGGTCGCCGGCGTTGATGCCTGACGCCACCAGGCCCTTGGCGACGGCACGGACCTGCCGGTCGAACTCGGCCAGGGTGACCGGCTGCCAGGTGTCGCCGTCCTTGCGCTCGAGGAACACCCGGTCGGGGTTCTCGGCCAGGTTGCCGGCCAGCAGCCTGGAGGCTGAGCGGGTCGGGTCGTCGGGGACCGGGGCTGGGGTGTGGGCCTCGCGGGTCATGAGACGACCAGCTCGGCGTCGGCGACGACCGCGTCGTCGTCCGTGGTGGTGAGGGCGAGGTCGCCGGTGACGCGGCCTGCTGCCCGGACGTCGGCCAGGGCGGCGCGCACGTCGTCGGCGATACCGGCGGGGACACTCAGGGAAGCGGCGCTCACCTCGGTACGCATCGACACCTTCGCCTCGGACTTGACCTTCCGCAGGGCAGCCAGCGCCTGACCCGCCGCGGCGACGATGCCCGGTGAGACGTCGCCCGCCACGGCCCGCAACGGGGCCGCCTCCGGCCAGGGCTGGCGGTGCACCGAGCCTTCCCGCCACCACGACCAGACCTCTTCGGTGGCGAACGGCAGCACCGGCGCGAACAGCCGCAGCAGCACGTCCAGGGCCAGGGCCAGGGCGGCGCGGGCCGAGGCGGCACCGGCCGGGTCGGCCTGGTCGGCGTAGGCCCGGTCCTTCACCAGCTCGAGGTAGTCGTCGCAGAACGTCCAGAAGAACGTCTCGGCGACCTCCAGCGCGCGGGTGTGGTCGTAGGCCTCCAGCGCGGCGGTGGCCTGGTCCACCACGTCTGCCAGGCCCGCCAGGGCGGCCCGGTCCAGCGGGACTGTCACTGCCGCCGGGTCGAGGCTCACGGGGGAGTCGAGGTCACCGAAGGTCAGCGCGAACTTGCTGGCGTTGAGGATCTTGATCGCCAGGCGGCGACCGATCTTCATCTGGCTCTCTTCGAACGCCGCGTCGGTGCCGAGCTTGGCCGAGGCCGCCCAGTACCGCACCCCGTCGGCCCCGAACTTCTCCAGCGAGTCAGAGGGGACGATGGCGTTGCCGGTGGACTTGCCGATCTTCTTGTGGTCCCGGTCCACGATCCAGCCGGAGATCGCCGCGTCCGACCAGGGCAGCGACCCGTGCTCCAGGTGCGAACGGACCACGGTGGAGAACAGCCAGGTGCGGATGATCGCCTGGCCCTGGGGCCGCAGCGACATGGGGAACAGCTTGGCGAACAGCGCCGGGTCGTCGCGCCACCCGGCAGCCACGTGCGGGGTCAGCGAGCTCGTCGCCCAGGTGTCCATGACGTCCGGGTCGCCGAGGAAGCCGCCCGGCAGGCCACGCTGGTCGGCGGTGTAGCCGACCGGGACGTCGGACGACGGGTCGACCGGCAGCGCGTCCTCTGTCGGGGTCAGCGGTGTGTCGTAGCGGGGTTCGCCGTGCTCGTCGAGCGGGTACCACACGGGGAACGGCACCCCGAAGAACCGCTGCCGGGAGATCAGCCAGTCGCCGTTCAGCCCGCCGACCCAGTTCTCGTAGCGCACCCGCATGAAGTCCGGGTGGAACGCCAGCTCGGCACCACGCCGCAGCAGGGCTTCGCGCAGGGCCTCGTCCCGTCCGCCGTTGCGGATGTACCACTGGCGGCTGGAAACGATCTCCAGGGGCTTGTCGCCCTTCTCGTAGAAGCCGACGGTGCGGCCCGGCTCGGTCGGCTTGGGGTCGCCCTCCATCTCGCCGGACGCCCGCAGCGCCTCGACGACGGCCGCCCGGGCGGAGAACGTCGTCTTGCCGGCCAGCTGCTGGGCGTAGACCTCGGCACCCGCACCGCTCAGCCAGTCCGGGGTGGTGCGTTCCAGGCGCCCGTCGCGCCCCACGACGGAACGGTTGGGCAGGTCCAGCTCGCGCCACCAGGTCACGTCGGTCAGGTCGCCGAAGGTGCAGCACATGGCGATACCGGCACCCTTGTCCATCTCGGCGGCCCGGTGAGCCAGCACCGGCACCTGGACGCCGAACAGCGCGCTGCGCACGCTCTGGCCGAACAGCGGCTGGTAGCGCTCGTCGTCGGGGTGGGCCACGAGGGCCACGCAGGCGGGCAGCAGCTCGGGCCGCGTGGTCTCGATGTAGACGGGGCCGTCCTCGCCGTGGAAGGCGATGCGGTGGTAGGAGCCGGGCGACTCCTTGGCCATCACCTCGGCCTGGGCCACGGCCGTCTGGTAGGTCACGTCCCACAGACCGGGGGCCTGCTGCTGGTACGCCTCGCCGCGAGCCAGGTTGCGCAGGAACGCCTGCTGAGCCACAGCCCGCGCCGAGTCCGAGATGGTCTGGTAGGTGCGCGACCAGTCCACCGACAGGCCCAGGTGCCGCCACAGCTGCTCGAACTGCACCTCGTCCTCGACCGAGAGCTTCTCGCACAGCTCGATGAAGTTGGGCCGCGAGACCGGCACCTGGTCGCCGGGCTTGACGGCCTTGCCGCCCTGCTGCGGGGGCACCAGGTCCGGGTCGTAGGCCAGCGTCGGGTCGCAGCGCACCCCGTAGGAGTACTGGACTCGCCGCTCGGTGGGCAGGCCGTTGTCGTCCCAGCCCATCGGGTAGAACACCTCAGCGCCGCGCATGCGCCGGTAGCGGGCCACGACGTCGGTGTGGGTGTAGCTGAACACGTGGCCGACGTGCAGCGAACCTGACACCGTGGGCGGGGGGGTGTCGATCGAGTACATGCGCTCGGCGGGCGCTGACGGGTCGAAACGGTACGTGCCGGCGGCCTCCCAGGCCGCGTCCCAGCGGTCCTCCAGACCGTCCAGCACCGGCTTGTCGGGGACCTGACGCTGGCGGGTCGGCGCAGTTCCGGGCGGCGTGGCAGAAGCGCTCATGGCCCCACATCTTCGCAGAACATCGCCGTCGGGGTGGACACGTCCGCTTGGCGGGTCCGGCAGCCCTGACGTGGCGGGCCCGGCAGCCCGGACGGTCCGCGGCGGGGCGCCGTCAGTGCCGGTCTTTGGCAGGGAGCACGTCAGCGATCGGGGTGTCGGCGGCCATGGCGGCCCAGACGTCGCCGGCCTCGTCGGTCAGGCGCACCCGGTTGGGGTCGTCGGTGTCGTACCGGAACGGTGCCGTGGCGAAGACCACGTTGCTGCGGGAGACCGAGCGCAGGGAGTACGCCAGCGACGTGGTGGTGGTCACCGACATGCCCTGGTCGACGGTCAGCGAGCTCGACACCGCGCTGACCAGCTGGGTCAGGCCGGCGGCGTCGGACAGGTTCGACGAGGCCATGACCTTCTCGGCCAGCGCGCGCAGCAGCAGCTGCTGGTGGGAGATGCGGGTGATGTCCGAACCGTCGGTGCCGGTGACGTGCCGGGCCCGGGCGAAGTACAGCGCCTGCTGCCCGTCGAGGTGGTTGAGCCCCGCCTTGAGGTCCAGGCCGTCGTCGGTGTCGGTCTGCCGCATGTCACGGTCCACGTAGACGTCGACGCCGTGGACCGCGTTCACCATCTGCTCGAACCCGGCGAAGTCGACCAAGGCGAAGTGGTCGATGTACAGCCCGGTGGTGGCCTCCACCGTGTTCCAGGCGCAGGCCGCCGCCGACGCCAGGTCGCCGCCAGAGTTCCATCCCCGGGCGAAGGCCGCGTTGAGCATGGTGTTCTTGGCCGCGGGGATGGTCTCGCCCTTGGTGGTCTTGCACTCAGGGATGTCGACCAGGGAGTCGCGGGGGATCGAGACCAGCTCGACCCGGCTGCGGTCGGCAGAGATGTGCAGCACGATCGTGGTGTCGGCGCGCATCCCGGCGACGTCGCCGCCGAGCCGCTGGTTCTCCTCGCCCATCCGGCTGTCCGAGCCCAGAAGAAGGATGTTCACCGCCCGCCCGCCGGAGGGGTCGGCCGGAGGACGGGCAGGCTGGTCGCCGCCCTGGTGGACCAGGCCGCTGACGTTGACGCGCGTCGTCGCCCTCAGGTTGTAGGTCACCACGGCGGCCGCCGCCGAGACGGTGCCCAGCAGCAGCGTGGCGACGACCAGGGCGACCGGCCGGACGAAGCGCCGGGCGGTGGCCGGGCGACCGTGACGGGTGCCGTCCGGTACGCAGTCGCTCGGAAAGTCGCTGAGCAGCGAGGCGTCGAGCGGCAGGTCGGGACTGGTCACCTTCTTACGATACGACCCCTTTGTCCGGTCTCGGGCAGATGTCTGTGTGGAAGTGGTGCAGCCTGGTCCGTCCGGGTGGCGCGCTAACCGTCCAGACCGTTCTCGGCGGTCCGGTCCGGACGTCGTGTGCCGTCGAACCAGGCGGCGAGCAGACCGCTGACATCGGTGGGGGAGTACTGCTGGGCCATCGCCCGAAAATCCTCCAAGGAGTGCGGGCCTTCCTGCTCGGCCCAGGCCCTGATGAACGTGAGGAACGCCTCGTCGCCCATCCGGTGGCGCAGCGCCTGGACGGCCGCGCCGCCACCCTCGTAGACCTTCGGGGCGAAGGTGCTCATGCCCGGGCCGGGATCGGACAGCGCCTGGTCCCAGTCCATGCCGCGGTCGTCGTAGACGCTGTCGAGGAACTCGTCCGGCGTCATGTTCCGGCCGGTGAAGTCAGCGGCATGCTCGGAATAGGTCGCCATGCCCTCGTTGATGACGATGTCGTCCCACCGTGCGAGCGTCACGGTGTTGCCGAACCAGAAGTGGGACAGCTCATGGGTGATCACCTCGTCGGCCTGGAACTGGTAGACCGTCGGGTCGTAGACCGGCCGACCGTGGGTCTCCAAGGCACCCCAGTTGGTCGCCATCGGCGGCACCATGCCCCCGAGCGAGGTGAACGGGTACTCCCCGGCGAGCTCGGTCAGCGCGTCGGCCGCCTCGATGCTGCGTGACAACCACTCGAGCGTCGCCGCCGCCTCGGCCCCGGCAGGTGCAGCCGAGACGTACTGGACGGTCCGCCCGCCCACGGTCACGTCCCTGGGGCCGTCCAGCTCGTACTGGCCGACAGCCAGCATGATCGTGTAGCTGACCACCGGTTCGTCCGGTGCCCAGACCCACAGGTCACGCTCGGGTGCCGCCGGGTCGGGGCCGTTCGAGACCAACCGACCCACCGAGATCGCCTCCACGTCCCGCGGCACCGAGGCCTCGACGCGGAACCTCGCCGGGTCGGACGGGTGGGAGTTGAGCGGCATCCACGTCACAGGGCCGGCAGGCTCGTCGGCCAGCAGGACCTCGGAGCCTCGGCGCATCACAGCCTCGCCCATGTCCGAGCTCATGTGCGGCACCCCGGCGTAGTCCACACCGATGGACACCTCGTCGCCGACGGCGGCGTCGGTGGGCACGGCCAGGTCCAGGCGGTCCTGCGCGAAGTCCGCCGGCGCACCGTCCACGGTGACGGCGCTGGCCTCCAGCGCCAGGTCGAGGTGGACGGCGTCGACGTCGTCCGGCAGCCGGCCGACGACCTCGGCGTGGCCGGTGATCTGGGCGGTGTCCGGTTCCACGCTGACCTGGACGTCGTAGGACAGCGCGTCGTAGCCCGCGCCACCGGCCCAGCACAGGTAGGGGTCGCCCAGCGAGGCGTCACCCGTGGCCGGACCCGTCAGGCGGTCGTCGCGCTGCTGGTCGCACGGCGCGACCGACGAGTCGGCAGACGTGGCAGGGCGGGTCGTGCTGGGGCTCGCAGCGGTGCCGCCATCACGTACCGCCGACCACGCGGCCAGCGCCAGGAGCGCCGCGACGACGACGGCCGCCACCGCCGCGACCAGCTGCGCGCGCCGACGGTGCGACGGGGTGGGTACGTGGGGTGGAGGAGGCGGGAACGACACAGCGCCATTGTTCCAGGTGCCGGACGGTCGCCCGCAGCTGAACCGGCGTCCGCCGCAGGGAGGAGGCGCAGCGTCGAGGGCTGATTGTCCACCTCGACGCCGGTCGCGTAGACTGGCGCGCTGGTCCTGCCGAGCGAGGTGCGGACCGAGATCGATGAGGAGAACCTGACGTGCGCCCGGTCCACCTCGATCACCGCTCACCCCTGGTGCTGGACATGCACGACCTGGGGCGTCAGCCGGGATCGACGAGGCTGGTGCAGCGGGTCGTGGCTTCCCCCGACGGTCTCGGGACGGACGTCATCGGCATCCCC
>JAVBSR010000134.1:0-36823 GCA_031556715.1 Cellulomonas sp. | reverse complement strand
CACCCCGGAGCGCACGCAGTGCGTCGTCGCCCCGCCGAGCTCTTCGAAGCCGACATCTTCACCCGTGACGGCCCGGATGACGTCCGGCCCGGTGATGAACATGTGCGAGGTGCCGTCGGCCATGACGATGAAGTCCGTCAGCGCGGGGGAGTACACCGCACCCCCGGCGCTCGGCCCGAGGATGAGGCTGATCTGCGGGATGACGCCCGAGGCGGCGGTGTTGCGCCGGAAGATCTCCGCGAACTGGGTGAGCCCGGCCACCCCCTCCTGGATGCGCGCCCCGCCGCCGTCGCTGATCCCGATCAGCGGGACGCCGGTGCGCAGCGCCAGGTCCATCACCTTGGTGATCTTCTGCCCGTGGACCTCGCCCAGGGACCCGCCGAAGACGGTGAAGTCCTGCGCGTACACGCACACCGGGCGCCCGTCCACGGTGCCGTGACCGGCCACCACCCCGTCCCCGGGGATCCGGCGCTTGTCCAGCCCGAAGTTCGAGGAACGGTGCCGCACCTGCGCGTCCAGCTCGGTGAACGACCCCGGGTCGAGCAGCGTCTCGACCCGCTCGCGGGCGGTCTTCTTGCCGCGGGGGTGCTGCTTGGCCGTCGCGGCCTGGGCCGCCTCGTCCTGGGCCGCGGTCCGGGCGTCCAGCTCGGCGAGCCGGGAGGCGGTCGAACGGATCACAATGCTCACCCCACAGAACCTAGAGCGTCCGGCCTGCTTCTGTTGGTCGTGACGGTGACCACGTCCGGCGCCGTCCGTGGTGGGTTCCGCACAATACCGGCGACCCGGCGGGCGAGGTGGCGGCGCGGGCCGGGCTGCGGTCCGCGACCGCACGGATACGACCAGGTGCCCGCTGACGCCGGCCGGCGGACCGCGGGACTTCCGGTGAGGTTGTCGCCGATGGGCGAGGATGGTCTTCGTGCGCCTGCCTGACACCCCGCTGCTGGCCGAGCCCCTGCGTCGGCGGCTGGTGGCGCCCGCCGGACCGCTGTCGCGCCTGGTCGTCGTGGAGCGCACCGGCTCGACCAACGACGACGTGCTGGCCGGGCTGCGTGAGGACCCCGACGCCTGGCCGAGCGGGGCGCTGCTGCTCGCCGACCATCAGACGGCCGGGCACGGGCGGCGCGGCCGCACCTGGGTGTCCGGGCCGGGAACGTCCCTGACCGGCACGTTCGTCGTGCGGCCGGGGCCGGGCTGCGGCGGTCGGGGCTGGTTGCCGCTGGTCGTGGGGCTCGGTGTGGTCCGGGCGCTGCGCAGCGCCGCAGGGGTCCGGGCAGGGCTCAAGTGGCCCAACGACGTGCTCGTCGACCAGCCCGACGGGCCCCCGCGCAAGGTGGCCGGGATCCTCGCCCAGACGACCCCCGACGGTGCGGCGGTCGCCGTGGGGGTCGGGCTGAACGTCACCCAGCGGGCCGACCAGCTGCCGGTGGCGACCGCCACGTCGCTGGCGCTGACCAGTGACCGCTGGGAGCAGCTCGGCAAGACGCACGACGAGCAGCCTGACCGTGCCCGCGTCTGCACCGACCGCCACGAGCTCCTGGTCGCGACGGTCACCGCGCTGGCGGACGTCGTCGGCCGGTGGTGCGCCGAGGGAGCGGGCCTGGCCGCCGAGGTGGCCCAGGTGTGCACGACGCTGGGCAGCCAGGTGCGCGTCGAGCTGCCCGGAGGTGCCGCGCTCGTCGGCCGGGCGGTGCGGCTGGCCGACGACGGTGCGCTGGTCGTGGCCGGCACCGACGGTGAGCGCACGGTCCGCGCCGGGGACGTGGTCCACCTGGGGGTATGAGGTCAGGGGCGGTCGGGCTCCAGCTCGGTGGCCAGCCTCGTCGCCAGGGCAGAGCCGGCGCCGAAGGCATGCTCGGCCAGGGTCTTGGCCTGGTCGGCAGCCTGGCGGCGGGCCTCGTCGGCGGTGGTCGTCACGAGGGTGGCCAGCTCGTGCGGGTCGCGGCGCAGCGCGTCGGCCGTCAGCTGGAGGTCCAGCAGACGTCCGGCCACGTCGGTGACCGCGGTCACCTCCCCGTACCGCGAGGTCGCCCGGCCCCGCAGCTGGCTCAGGTCGGCGCGCAGCGTCCTCGCGGTCTCGGCCTGGCGCTGGGCGTCCTTGATCTGCTGGTCCACGGTCGACAGGGACCCGTCAGCCCACTGCCGCCATTCGTTCTCGGGCACGAGCACCACGGTACCGGCCCGACCGGCCGCTAGGACCCGGCCGTGGCCAGACCGACGAGGACGGCGACTGCCAACCCGACGTACGCCATCACGAACAGGACGGCCGCCACCGTCTGGATCGCCGACAGGACCATCCCCACCAGCGCCAGCGTGTAGCCGGTCCGGTCCGGGGTGTTCTTGGTGCGGCGCATCCCGATGATCGACAGCACCAGCCCGGCCGGGGCGAAGACGAACGCGAAGATCAGGCCGAGGATCGCCGTCGTGTCGGTCGGCGGGGCCGGTGCGTAGCCCCAGCCCGGGTAGACCGGTGGGTACGGCGGTGCCCAGCCGTACGGGTAGCCCGGTGGCGGCCCGGCAGCAGGGGTGACGGGTGGTGCGGGCGCCGGGGCGGACGGTCCGGGCGTCGCCGCGACCGGCGGTGCGGGCACCACGGCCGGACCGGCGGGCAGGTCCGGCGCGACCGGGGGTCCGTCGGGCGGCTCGGGCGACGTCTCGACGGTCGGCCCGGCCAGGGTGCCGGTGGGCTCGGGCGTCGGGTCCGCCGGAGGGTCCGCGATCTCGGTCGGTGGTTCGGGCGCCCCGGTGGTCGGTGGTTCGGGTCGGTCGGTGCTCATCGTCTGCCTACGTCTCGTAGTCGAAACAGGCCCGTGCGGTGCGGACTCCTGCGATGAACGATGCCACGTCGACGTGCCGCGGATGGGTGGAATAGGCCGTCAGGTCGGACTCGGTGTCGAAGTCGGCCACGAGCATCAGGTGGTGGGTGTGCTCCAGGTGCTCGCTGGCGACCACCACCTCCAGGCTGCGCATCCCTGGCACCAGGCCGTCCAGGTCCGCCAGCTCCGCCCGGGCGCGTGCCACGTTGGCTGCCCGGTCGGCGCCGCCCGCCTCGTCGGCGAACGTCCACATCACCACGTGCCGGATCATCGGTGGGCTCCTTCGCTCGAGGGTCCGTCGTCTGTCGGGCACCGGACTGGACGCTCGGACCGCCGGCCGCTCGCCTCCCAGGCACTTCCCAGGTAATCCGGACGTGGCTCGCAGGCAGCCGCTCTACGTTGGGCGCACCCCACCGGACGACGAAGGACGGCCTGAAGACATGGCGTCACGACACAGAACCCGACGCACCATCGTAGTCGCGGTGGCTGTCGTCGCCCTGGCGGGCGGCGGCTGCTGGTGGCTGCTCGGCCGGGGCAGCGGGGCGGCCGACGCCGCGACCCGCACGGTCGCGGCCAGCCTCACGACGATGCAGAAGACCGTCGAGGCCACCGGCACCCTCGCCCCGACGGTGCAGCAGGACGTCAGCTTCGCGGTCTCGGGCACGGTCACGTCGGTGGACGTGGCCCTGGGCGACACCGTCACCGCAGGTCAGACCCTGGCCACGGTGGACACCCTGGAGCTGGACGCCGACCTGCTGTCAGCCCGGGCCGACCTGGCCCAGGCGCAGGCCGAGGCGTCGAACCTCAAGAGCTCCGGCTCGAGCGCCCAGATCGCCGCCGCCTCCGCCCGCGTCGACGTGGCCGCCGCCGCGGTGACCACCGCCGAGGACGACGTCGCCGCCGCGACGCTGGTCGCACCGGTCGGCGGCCTGGTCACGACCGTCGGCATCGAGACCGGGGACAAGGTCTCCGGCGGCCAGTCGAGCAGCCAGTCGTCGAAGGGCAGCCAGGCGCCCGGCGGGTCCGACACGGGCTCCGGCGGGTCCACGTCGTCCTCGTCGACGGGCCAGTTCACCATCGTCGGCACCGACAGCTACCAGGTCTCGGTGACGGTCGGCGCCGCAGACCTGCCGAACATCACGGTCGGCGACCAGGTCGAGATGACCGCCGACTCCCTGAGCGGCACCGTGTTCGGCCTCGTCGAGTCGATCGGCCTGGTGCCGAGCACCACCTCGGGGACCGCGGCCTACCCCGTCGTCGTGGCGGTCACGGGAGACACCTCGGCGCTGCACGACGGTGTGTCCGTCACGGCCCAGATCGTCTACGAGCGCCGCACCGACGTCCTCACCGTGCCCTCGCTGGCGGTGACGACCACCGACGGCACCAGCACGGTGCGCAAGGTCGACGACGACGGCAAGGTCACCCAGACCGAGGTGGAGATCGGTGAGGTGTCCGGGCAGCTGACCGAGATCGTCTCCGGGCTGGCCGAGGGCGACCAGGTGCAGGTCTCCACAGCCCAGGCCCGGACCGGCACCGGGCGCGACAGCGGCGGCTTCCAGATGCCCGACGGCGGCCAGATGCCGCAGATGCCGGACGGGCAGATGCCGCAGATGCCCGGCGGCCAGATGCCCGGAGGTGGGAACTGATGACCGTCCCCGCCCCGCTGGTCGAGCCAGGACCCACAGCGACCGCGGTACCGGTGGTCGAGCTGCGCGGCGTCACCAAGGTCTACGCCACCGGGTCGGTGACGGTCCAGGCCCTGGGTGGTGTGGACCTGCACATCGACACCGGTGAGCACGTGGCCGTCATGGGCCCGTCCGGCTCGGGCAAGTCCACCTTGATGAACATCCTCGGCTGCCTGGACGTGGCCACCACCGGGTCGTACCGGCTGGCCGGCGAGGACGTGGCCGACCTCGACGAGACCGCGCTGGCGCACATCCGCAACCGGCGCCTCGGTTTCGTCTTCCAGCAGTTCAACCTGCTGCCCGCGCTGTCGGCCTGGCGCAACGTCGAGCTGCCGCTGGTCTACGCCGGGGTCGGTGCTGCCGAGCGGCGGGAACGGGCGACGACGGCGCTGGCCCGGGTCGGCCTGAGCGACCGGACCGAGAACCGGCCGGGCGAGCTGAGCGGCGGCCAGCAGCAGCGTGTCGCCGTCGCCCGGGCGCTGGTCGGCGACCCGGCGCTGATCCTGGCCGACGAACCGACCGGAAACCTCGACTCGACCTCCACCGCGGACATGCTCGACCTGTTCGACGAGCTGCACGCCGCCGGCCGGACCGTCGTGGTCATCACCCACGAGGACGAGGTCGCCGCCCGGGCCACCCGGATCCTGCGCATGCGCGACGGCCTGTTCGAGGCGAAGGAGACGCTCCCGTGAGCTGGACGCAGACCGTGCGGACCGCCTGGTCTGCCGTGCGCAGCCACACGCTGCGGTCGGCGCTGACCGTGCTGGGGATCCTCATCGGCATCGCCGCGGTCATCCTCACCGTCGGTCTCGGGGTGGGCTCGCAGCGTGACGTCGACGAGCAGATCGACGCCCTGGGCTCCAACCTGCTGGTCGTCACCCCCGGGTCGAGCACCAGCACGGCGGGGGTGCGCGGCGGGTTCGGCTCGGCCACCACCCTGACCCGGTCCGACGCCGAGGCGCTGACCTCGACCACCGTCGCCCCCGACGTCAGAGCGGTGGCCGCGGAGAAGTCGTCCTCGGCCGAGCTGGCCGTGGGCGACACCACCTGGACCACCACCGTCACCGGCACCACCGCGTCGTGGACGGACGTCCGCTCCCGGCAGCTGGCCGACGGCCGGTTCATCACCGAGGCCGACGACGCCGACCGGGCCGCGGTGGTGGTGCTCGGCAGCGACACCGCGACCGAGCTGTTCGGCACCACCCGGGTGGTCGGGCAGCAGGTCACCGTCTCTGGGCTGCCGTGCACCGTCGTCGGGGTGCTGACCAGCGCTGGCTCGTCTGGATCGACGAGCCTCGACGACCTGGCGCTGGTGCCCGCCTCGACCATGGCCGAGACCATCACCGGCGGCACCACGGCGCAGTCGGTGTCGCGGATCTACGTCCAGGCGGTGTCCTCGGACCGGCTGTCGGCCGCCTCCCAGGAGACGACCACGCTGCTGAGCAACCTGCACCAGGTCACCAGCTCCGACGCCGCAGACTTCTCGGTCGCCGCCCAGGAGTCCCTGGTCGACGCGGCCGCCTCGGTGTCCCGGACGCTGACCGTGCTGCTCACCGGCATCGCGGCCCTGTCGCTGCTGGTCGGCGGGATCGGGGTGATGAACATCATGATCGTGTCGGTCACCGAACGGACCCGCGAGATCGGTCTGCGCAAGGCCCTCGGCGCCACGCCCCGCACCATCCGGCGGCAGTTCCTGGTCGAGGCCTCGGTGCTCGGGCTGACCGGCGGGCTGGCCGGGGCGGTGCTGGGCATCGTCGGGACCCGGGTGGTGTCGACGCTCGCCTCGACCACGGTCGTGGTGTCGGTCCCAGCGGTGGTCGGCGCGGTGCTGGTGGCCGTCGCCATCGGTCTGGTCTTCGGTGTCTACCCGGCGACCCGGGCTGCCCGGCTCGCCCCGATCGACGCACTGAGGTCGGCATGAGTGTCCCTGTCCCTGTCCCAGTAGGAGGAGTCGGAATGAGCTCGGGTTCCAGGAGGTCTGAGATGGTCCGTACGTCTGTCAGAGCGTTGCCGGTGCTGGTCGTCGTGGCGGTGCTGGCCGGCTGCGGGGGCGGGAGCAGCCCGTCGCCGTCCACGTCCGCCTCGACCGACCGGGCGGCCGAGGCCCGCGTCCCGTCGGTCGACGGCGAGATCGCGGTGGTGGGCGACAACGTCATGCAGGTCCAGGGTTCGTCCATGCAGACCACGGTGACCTGGGACGACGCCACGAAGATCACTGCGCAGACGGCTGCGACCCTCGCCGACGTCACCGTCGGCGCCTGCGTCATGGCGGCCACCGAGGACGACACCGCCACGACGGTCCAGATCAGCACCCCGACCGACGGCACCTGCACGGCGGGTCGGGGCGGGCCAGGGGCGATGCCGCCGGGCATGCCCACCGACATGCCGACGGACGGCAGCCGACCGCGGCCCACCGACATGCCGACCGACATGCCCAGCGGGATGCCGACCGACATGCCCACCGACATGCCCAGCGGCATGGCACCGGGCGGTCAGAGAGGTACGGCAGGCCAGGTCACCGAGGTCACCGGCACCACCATCACGGTGCAGGCCGACGACGACACCACGAGCACCATCACCGTCGGGTCGGGCACGACCTACGTCCAGCGGGTCGACGCCGACGCCTCGGCGCTGGTCGTCGGGCAGTGCGTCAGCGCCCGGGGCGACCAGGACAAGGCCGGCAACCTCACCGCCACCTCGATCGAGGTCTCAGCACCGGCCGACAGCGGATGCAGCACGGCCGCGCGCGGTCCCGGCGGGCCCGGTCAGCCCGGTGGGCCGGGTGCACCCCGTGACGGAAGGACCAGCACCGATGGTTGAGCCAGCCCTGCCCGCGAGACGACCGGCCCGTCAGCACCGACGGGTGGCGAGACGCTCGGCCCGCCGCGACGGGACCGGAAAGGCCGGCCCGCGCCGCGTCCCCCGGCGCACGGTCGTCGTCGCCGCCGGTGCGGCGGCGCTGCTCGTCGCCGGTGGCGGGGCCTACGCGCTGACCCGTCCCGGCACGGACCGGTACACCACCGCGACCGCCCAGACCGGCACGGTGACCCAGACGGTCGCCGGGCCGGGCACCGTCGCCTCGGTCAGCTCGGCCACCGTCGCCTTCCAGGTGGCCGGTTCCGTGGCCACGGTCGACGTCGCCCCGGGCGACCAGGTGACCGCGGGGCAGACCCTGGCCACCCTGGACCCGGCCTCGCTCGACGCCGCGGTCACGGCCGCACAAGAGTCGCTGGAGGAGGCCCAGCAGCAGCTGGCCGACGACCAGAGCGCCCAGACCACAGGATCCGGCTCGTCGTCTTCCAGCTCGTCGTCGGGCCGGGGATCCAGCTCGTCGTCAGGCTCCTCGGGGACAGGATCGTCGGGGACCGGTGCTTCGGGGACCGGCACGTCGGGCACCGGCTCGTCCGGCGCCGCGTCGGTGCCGAGCGCTGCGCCCGCGGGGACCGGCACGTCAGTCTCAGCCGAGGTGCGCGCTGCCGTGGCCGAGGTGACCGCCGCCCAGGAAGCGCTCCTGTCGACCTATGCCGGAGCAGCCGACGCCCAGGCTGCCAGCACCGCCGCCCTGGCTGCCCTGAGCGCCGCCAGCTCCACGGCCTGGTGCGCCGAGCTGGCCGCGCTGGACCCGACCCAGGTGACAGCGGCACCGGTGACCGACCCGGCTGACGAGGGCACGACCGACGAGCCCTCCGGGACGGCGCTGTCCACGGTCCAGGGCTGGGTGGCGTCGTGCCAGGCTGCGCTGACCGAGCTCGGAACACTGCAGACGGCCACTGATACCGCCCAGCAGGCCCTGTCGTCGGCGATGGCGACCCTGGACGCCAAGGTCGCCGCCCTGCGCCAGCTGGTCGAGGCATCCGGGACCGGTACGCCCGACTCCACTGGATCGGGCGACCAGACCGGTGCGTCGACCGGCTCGGCCCAGACCGGCACGACCGGGTCCGGCACGTCGACCGGCTCGACCCAGACCGGTACCACCGGGTCCGGCACGTCGACCGGCACCACCGGCGCCTCGTCGGGCACGACCGGTCCGTCCAGCACCTCCAGCGGTCAGGGTGGCCAGTCCTCGGTACCCACGGCCGCCGACCTGGTCGCCGACCAGGCGGCGATCGACGCGGCCGAGGCGAAGGTGGCCCTCGCGACGGCAGACCTGCAGTTCGCCACCGTCACGGCGCCGCTGAGCGGCACCGTGGCCGCCGTCGACCTTGCCGTCGGCGACCAGGTCTCCGCCGCCTCGACCACGGCCACGATCACCGTGATCGGTGCCGCCGGGTACCAGGTGTCGCTGACGGTCGACCTCGGGTCGATCGACGTGGTCCAGGTCGGCCAGGCGGCCACCGTCACCGCCCCCAGCACCGACCAGACCCTCAAGGGCACCGTCACCAGCATCGGTGTGCTGAACGTCTCGTCGACCTCGACGCCGCAGTACACCGTCACCGTGCTGCTCGCCGCCACCGAGGCGCCGCTCTACGACGGTTCGTCGGCCCAGGCGACGATCACGGTGGCCGGGGCGAGCGACGTGCTCACCGTGCCGACGTCGGCCGTCCACGTCGAGGGCACGACCGCCACCGTCGACGTCCTGACCGGCGGCACGGTGCGCACCACCACGGTGGACCGCGGCGCGGTGGGCGCCGAGCTGACCGAGATCCGCGACGGTCTGTCCGCCGGCGACACCGTCGTGCTGGCCGACCGCACCCAGCCGCTCCAGGAGGAGACCGCCCAGACCCGGTCGTCCGGCAACGGGCAGATGCCCCCCGGCGGCTTCTCCGGTGGCCCGCCGAGCTCGGTCCAACGACCGGGAGGCTGACGCACGGGCCATCGCCGCGGACCTCGTCATCCGTGGGCGCGGTCCGCGACCGGGAGCTACCCGCAACCAGCCGAGCTCGACGGCAGACACCAGGTACCGTGAACGGTTATCGTCGTCTGGGCGAGAGCGCCGGACGCGCTCCAGTGAAAGAGGTGGCGGCATGGGGTTGTTCGACCGGACCGGACGAGCCGAGGCTCCGCAGCCGTCCGTGGTGGACGCCGAGGACATCGGCGGGCGCCTCGGGGTGGTGACCGTCCGGTGCGCGGAAGGCCCGACGGAGCAGACCCTCGACCAGCTGCGCACCTGCCGGGCCCGGGGGATCGTCGACCTCACGGTGATCCTCGACCGCGACGGACCAGGGGACGGTGTCGACCCAGAGATCGTCGAGCTGATCGAGGTCGAGATGCTCGACCTGCTGGCGAAGCACGGTTGGACCGCGGAGCACGTCACCGTCGTCAGCGGGTGATCACTGCTCCGTCGTGATCACTCCGTCGTGATGATCGCTCCGGCGTGATGATCGACAGTGCGGACGGTTCCTCGAGGCAGAGGAGACCGTCTTCGCTGTCGTCCTTCCCCACCAGGGAGATCGTCGGTGCCGACGGATCTCGGGGGCTGGTCAGGCTGCCCGCACCAGGCCTCGGCCGCGGTGTGCCCGGACTGTTCCCACCCGTCGGGCGACCAGGTAGATGACGAACGAGATCGTCGTGATGTAGGGACTGATCGGGACGGACGAGCCCAGGGCCAGCAGGATCCCGCCGACGGCGGCGACCTCGGCGAACAGCACCGACAGCACCGGCACCCAGACGGGGGAGGCGGTCAGCCGCACCGCGGCGGCGGCGGGCGTGATGAGCAGGGACAGCACCAGCAGCGCCCCGACGATCTGCACCGCCATGGCCACGGCCACCCCGAGCAGCACCATGAACACCAGGGACAGCGCCCGGACGGGCACCCCGCGGGCGGCGGCGACCTCCGGGTCGACCGAGGCGAACGTCAACGGCCGCCACACCACCGCCAGGCTGCCGACCACGACGAGCGTGAGCAGGGTCATCGTCGTGACCCGTGCGGTGTCTACCGAGACGATCTGGCCGGTGAGCAGGCCGAACTTGTTGGCCGCCCGGCCCGGGTACAGGGCCAGGAACAGCACGCCCAGACCCAGCCCGAACGGCATGAGCACCCCGATGATCGAGTTGCGGTCGCGGGCCCGCTGCCCGAGCAGCCCGATGAGCACCGCGGCGACGAGCGACCCGCCGACCGACCCGACCGCCACGTCGACCCCGACGAGCAGCGCCGCCGCGGCCCCGGCGAACGACAGCTCGGACACCCCGTGCACCGCGAACGCCAGGTCGCGCTGCATGACGAACACCCCGACCAGCCCGCCGACCAGCGCCAGCAGCGCCCCGGCCACGATCGAGCCGTGGACCAGCACCACCAGCTCGCCGTAGTCGGAAAAGTCGAACAGCCGGTGCCACACGTCGTCCCAGTCGACCCCGCCGGTGCTCATCGCTTCGTCACCGCGGTGCGGGCGGGCCTGGCGGGCTCGTAGGGCCCGGCCTCGGTCGCGTGGTGGGTGTGGGCGTCGTCACCGACGATGATCAGCCGACCCTGAGCCTCGATGACGTCGATCGGCGAGCCGTACAGGCGGGTCAGGCGTTCGGAGGTCAGCACGTCGGCGGCCGTGCCGACGGCGGGCCCGGCCGGGCCGAGGTAGGCGATCCGGTCGGTGTGCGGCAGCACCGGGTTGATCTCGTGGGTGACGAACAGCACCGCGGTACCGGCGTCGTGGCAGGTCGCGGCGATGAGCGCGGTGACCTCGTCCTGACGGCGCAGGTCCAGGGACAGCAGCGGTTCGTCGCACAGCAAGATCGCCGGGTCGGAGGCCAGGGCCTGGGCGATGCGCACCCGCTGCTGCTCCCCGCCGGACAGCAGCCCCACCGGGGCGTCGGCGTATGAGCTGGCGCCGACGGCCGCCAGCAGCTCGTCGACCCGTCGCCGCGGGGCGCGTCCGCCGGGGCCCCAACGGTGCCCGTCCAGACCCAGCCGGACCAGGTCACGGGCCCGGATCGGGGTGGCCGGGTCGACGATCCGCTG
Source organism: Cellulomonas sp. (assembly GCA_031556715.1). Lineage (GTDB taxonomy): Bacteria > Actinomycetota > Actinomycetes > Actinomycetales > Cellulomonadaceae > Cellulomonas. The sequence continues at coordinate 25,433 of JAVBSR010000134.1, read as the reverse complement.
CTGCGGCACGTACCCCAGGGCGCGTGACCCGCGCCGCGGCGGGTGGCCGAGCACCCGCACGGTGCCGGAGCGCAGCGGCTGGATGCCCAGCAGGACCCGCAGCAGCGTGGTCTTGCCCGACCCGTTGGGCCCGAGCACGGTGACGAACTCGCCAGCGGCCACGGTGAGGTCCAGGCCGGACCACACGGTGCGCTCCCCGAAGGCGAGCGTGGTGTCGTGCAGCTCGATGACGGGACGGGTCACGGGGCGCCCGCCGGGTCGGGGCTGGTGCCGGTACCCGTCGGGCTGCTGGTCGACGGGCTGCCGGTGGACGGGCTGCCGGTCGGGCCGGGTGGGGTGGCGGTCGTCGGCACACCCAGGGCCTCGGCCAGCGCGTCGAGGTTGGCACCCATCCAGGTCAGGTAGTCCTGACCGGCCGGCAGGGTCTCGGTGACGGGGACGACGGGGATCCGGGCGTCGACGGCGGCGGTGCGCACCTGCTCGGTCTGCGGTCCGGTGGTCTGGTCGTTGTAGACCAGCAGCACCACCCGGTGGTCGGAGAACAGGGCGAGCGTGTCGCGCATCACGGTGGGCGGCACGTCGGTCTCGTCCTCGATGGCCTCGGCGAACTGCGGCGGGGTGGCGTCGACCAGCCCGAGGGCGTCGAGCAGGTACGCCGGGAGCGGTTCGGTGACGGCGACCGCCCGGCCGCCGACGGTCTGCGCCAGGGACTCGGTGCGGCTGATCAGAGCGTCGACCTGGTCGGCGAACGCGGTGGCGTTGGCGGCGTAGGTGTCGGCGTGGTCGGGGTCGATCCGGCTGAGGTCGGCGGCGATCTCGTCGGCGACGGCCGCGACGGTCGGCAGGTCGTACCAGACGTGCTCGTTGACAGCGCCGTGCTCGTTGACAGCGTGGTGCTCGTGGGCGGAGCCGTGGTCGTCGGCGGAGCCGTGGTCGGCATGGTCGGGTGCGGCGCCGGGGTCGGGATCGGCGTGGTCGGTGGTCGTCCAGGTGTCGACGGCGGTGACCACCGGCGGCGGGTCGTCGAGCCCGCTCAGCATGATCGTGGCGAAGTCGTCGTACCCACCACCGTTGACGATCACCAGGTCCGCCTTCGACAGTGCCAGCTGCTCCCGGGCGGACCCTTCGTAGGAGTGCGGGTCGACCGCCGGGTCGGAGACGATCGAGGTGACGTCCACCAGGTCGCCGCCCACCTGCGCCGCGACGTCGCCCCACACGTTGGTGGAGGCCACGACCCTCAGACGTCCGTCGTCGGACGAGGTGGTGCACCCGGCAGCCAGCGCCACGACCAGCCCGACCGACAGCCCGACGGCGCGTCGACGACGGTGCAGGGTGTGCTCGCGGTTCACGGTGCTCTCTCAGCTGGGGTGGGGTCCTGGCGGGGGATGGGGGCCCCGCCGGGGGCTCGCCGCCCCTGCTAAGGAGATTAGTTCTCATTACCCTTGGCGTCTAACCGTTTCTCAACTACGCTGGTTGCTGAGAACGGTTCTTGGTACGACGCGAGGAGGCCTGCGTGATCGGCCAGCGCACCACCCGTCAGCGCACCGCCATCGCCGCGCTGCTCGACGAGGTCGACGAGTTCCGCAGCGCCCAGCAGCTGCACGCCCTGCTCGCGGTCCGCGGCGAGACCATCGGCCTGGCCACGGTCTACCGCACCCTCGGCGCGATGGCCGACGCCGACGAGCTGGACACCCTGCGTACCGACTCCGGCGAGTCCCTGTACCGCCGTTGCGAACGCCAGCACCACCACCACCTGGTCTGCCGCCGCTGCGGCGCCACCGTCGAGGTGACCGGTGTCGGCCTGGAGGCCGCGGTCCGGGCCGTCGCCACCGCCCACGGCTACACCGACGTCACCCACAGCCTCGAGCTGTTCGGCACCTGCGCCCGCTGCGCCCGCCCCTGATCCGGCGGCCCTCGCCACCGAGGATGGCGGGGGATGTCGAGCGTTCCGCCGGTGTCGAGCGTCAGGACCACGGTGATGGTCGACTCCAGCCAGGTGTCCGTCGCGGACACCCAGGCGATGGCCGTCGTGAGCTGGCGGCAGGCGGCTCGAACGGCTTCAGGGTGCGCCGTCGGAGGGCGGCGTGGAACGGGGCATCCGCGTGGCGGCCGCGGCGGTGACCAGCCACAGCAGCGCGCCGAGGCCGAAGGCCGTCGGGTAGCCGACCAGGTCGGCCAGGGCGCCGGCGGCCAGGGGGCCGAGGATCGAACCCAGGTCGCCGGACATGGTGAACACGGCGATGGCCCGGTCGCCGCCGCCGGTGTCGCCCACGGCGGCGGCCGGGGCGGTGCCGATGAGGGCCGAGCCGGCCCCGTACAGGCACAGCAGCACTGTGAGCACGACCGTTCCAGGTGACCACGGGGTGGCGACCAGGGCCACGGCCAGCACCAGGGCACCGACGATCATGGGGCCGCGGCGGCCGACACGGTCGACCAGCGCCCCGGCCGGCAGCACCAGGGCGGTCTGCACCCCGGCGGCGACGGCCATCGACACCCCGGTGATGAGCGCCGCGTGGACCATGTCGTCGGCCAGGAACGCGGCGACGAACAGCGGGACCAGCGTCATGCGTGTGCCGTTGGCGTTCCAGCCGGTCGTGAAGGCCGACAGGCAGGCGGCCCGGAACCGTGGGTCCCGGGCGACGTCGCGCAGCGGCACCGTCGAGGCCCGCTCCCCAGCCGCGGTCGTGACGACGCTGGTCAGGCCCAGCGCGCACAGCGCGGCGACGCCGAGGACCCCGGCGTAGAAGAAGAACGGCGCCCGCAGGGAGATCCCCGCCAGCAGCCCGCCGACGGCCGGCCCGGCCATCGCCCCGACGAGGAAGCCGCCCTGGTACAGCCCGGCCGCCCGGCCCCGGTGCGTCGCCTCGACCGAGGCCAGCAGCACCGTCATCCCCGACACGGAGAACATCGCCGAGCCCAGGCCGCCCATGCCGCGCAGCACGATGAGCTGGGCGTAGCTCTGCGCCGTCCCGGCCAGCGCGCTGGACACCCCCACCACGACCAGCCCCGTCATGAGCACCGCCCGGTGCCCGAACCGGTCGTCAGCCCGCCCCACCAGCGGCGCCGCGACGAACCGCATCACAGCGAAGGCCGACACCACCGCACCGGTGGCCAGCGGGTTCGCCCCGAACGACGCCGCGAACACCGGCAGCACCGGCACGACCACCCCGAACCCGATGGCGACGACCAGCGAGATGCTGCTCAGCACCCACACGTTGCGCGGCACGCCTGCAGGCTACCGTCCGGCCCGCGTCGGCGGGCAGCAGGCCCGGTCAGACTCCTGGTACGCTCGTCACCCACGCGCCTGTAGCTCAGTGGATAGAGCGTCTGCCTCCGGAGCAGAAGGTCGCACGTTCGAATCGTGTCAGGCGCACCCGTGTGGAGGGCGGTCCCTACCGAGGAGCGATCCCGCAGTCCCCGACGTGCCCAGTTGTTCAGCGGCGGTTTCGGGCCGCGTGTTGCATCAGCGTTGCACGGGTCTGTCTGACGAACTGGCGCTGACGGCCCAGGGCTAACCACGGGCCGTGACCCGGCGGACGCCCCGCACTCGGCCCTTGCCGGTCGTCGTCCGCGACCTCGGGCATGAGCCGAACCCGCCGGACCGCAGGCTCCACCCCCGACAGCTGGAGGAGGCCGGTCCATGCCCGGCACACCGGCCGACCACGGAACCTCGCAGAGGCGCTCGGGACGATGCTGAAAGAGCTGCCGAGCGAAGTGCTGGACGTGACGGAGGGTGGCAGCCGAATCGGGAGATGAGCATCCGTCGGGTCTCTGTGTCGGTGGGCCGTGGTTCTCTTGTGCGTGCTCGCACGGGCATCGAGGAGGAGACATGGACATCGGCGCGCTCAGCACGACCGTCGCGCTCAACACATCGCTGCCGAATCTGCCGAAGCTGTTCGACAATTTGTATCGCGCTGTTGCTGCGATTCTCTTCGCCGTCTGGATATTCTGGTCAGGGGGAAGTCACCAAAGAAGCCGCCCTCTGGCCGCGCTATCTGCTGTCGTGGCCTGGTGGGATGTCGTGAGCACATCATGGCTCACCGACATCGCGGACTGGATTGACGAACGATCGCAAGTACTGGTCGGGGTCGCGGTGATTGTCATCGTCCTTTCTTTGGTGGGCATGTGCGTCATCCCGCTCGGGCGCTCAGCGCCAACATTCCTGCTTGCCGTGCTGCTGGCAGCCCAGACGGGAGGAAGCCTGTGGGAGCTGGTCGGCCTCCCGTTGGCCGTGGCGCTCGGTGCTTTGAGTCTCGCGGCCATGGTGAGCGCGAAGCTCGGGGACGGAGGAGTCGCAGAGGGTGTCAAGCAGAGGCTTGAGCGTGCCCTCGTCGGCGTCGTTGTCACGCTGGCGGCTGGGATCGCCCCGGTGATGTGGTTCTTCAGTGTGGATCGCATAGAGCGTCGCACAGGTGGCAGTAGACACGACCCCATCCACATCCGGCTCGACAAGGACGAAGGGCCCTCCGGATCCGTCGGTGGAGGGAGGCTGACGGCATAGCGCCATTTGAAGTCCCACGGCGAGTTCTGCGCCCGCGTCTTGTCAGTCCTGACGGCCAGCGATCGCGCGTCGATGGCCCCTGGCCGTGCAGCGTTGGCACCTCCGACCCGTCAGCGGTGTTCGCAACCGCGCGAGGTGCCGATCCCCCGACTTCCAACCGGCCTGGCGCATGCTGCCCGACGCAACCCATCAGGTGACCTGCGTTGCCGTGTCTGCCGCGCCTGGCGAACCCCAGACTTCGGAGGGAGGGGTGGTCACATCGCGGAGCGGGCGATCGGCGACGTCAGCAGGGCCAACGGGTCGCCGACGGGTCGGAACAGCCGGGCCGGACGGCCGCGGCCTCCGGGGGGGATGGTGGTCTGGTCGGTGGGGGCCACGAAGTCGGGGCAGGCTCGCAGCTTGCGCTGGAAGTTGCCCGGGTCGATGCTCAGGCCCCACACCGCCTCGTAGACGCCGCGCAGCTGGGCGAGGGTGAACTGCGGCGGCAGGAACGAGGCGGCCAGGGGGGTGTGCTCCAGCTGGGAGGCGATGCGCTCGCGGGCCACGGTGAGGATCGCGTCGTGGTCGAAGGCCAGCGTCCCTGCCACCTGGTCGACCGGGGCCCACCGGGCCGAGGCGGCGTCGGAGCCGCCCTGCGGGGTGGTGTCCTGGTGCGAGGTGACGGCCAGGTGGGCCACCGAGACCACCCGGTGGGGGCGGGGGTCGCGGCCCGGCGAGCCGAAGGTGCGCAGCTGTTCCAGGACCAGGCCGTCGGCGCTGACCCCGGTCTCCTCGACCAGCTCGCGACGGGCCGCGTCGTCCAGGTCCTCGTCGGGCAGGACGAACCCCCCGGGCAGGGCGGGACGGCCGGCGAACGGTTCTTCGCCGCGCTCGACCACCAGCACCTGGAGGTGGTCCTCGCGCAGGGTGAACAGCACCACGTCGACGGTGACGTAGAAGACCGGGAACTCGCTGGTGAAGCGCGGCACGTACGCATCCTAGCGTCGGGCCGACAAGAAGGGCTCAGTCGAGCAGGGCTCAGTCGAGCAGGGCGGCGAGGTAGGCGATGGTCTCCCGGGCGGCCGCGTCCGGGTCGCCCGCGACGATGGCGGCCACCAGCCCGTCGTGAGCACCGGCGTCGGCGTCGGTGTCGGTGACGAAGATGATCTGGATGTCGTCGCCGATCGCAGCGATGAGGTTCTCGTACAGGTGCACCAGCAGCGGGTTCCCCGAGGCGCGCACCACCGCCCGGTGCAGGGCCAGGTCGGTCGAGACCATCTGGGCGAGGTCGCCGCCGGCGTAGGCGGTCTGGCGGGCGTCACGGGCCCGGTTGATCTCGGCGACGTCGTCGGTGGTGCACCGGACGGCGGCGAGACGGGCGGCTTCGACCTCCAGGGCGCGGCGCACCTCGACGACGTCGGACTGGCTGGCCGTCGCCACCTCCCGGCCGATGGTCACGGCCAGCTCGGAGGTACCGACGACGTAGGTTCCTGAGCCCTGGCGTCGTTCGACCAGGCCTGAGTGCACCAGAGCCTGCACGGCCTCGCGCACCGTGTTGCGGCCGACACCGAGCATCTCGGAGAGTGCTGGTTCCGTGGGTATGCGGCCTCCGACCGGCCACTCGCCGGAGATGATGCGGGCACGCAACGCATCGACGGCCTGGTCGATCAGCCCAGGTCGGCGACTCATCTGCAACACCGTTGTTCCAGCATGAGCGAAGTCTCGCACGTTTGAGGTGCGCCGTGGGCCCGGTAGCACGCAGCGGATACGGCGCCAGGTCGGTCCGGTGGCACGGCCAGGTCTGAGTAGGCTGAGAGGCGTGACTCCCGACCAGCTCGCCGCGGCTGCGCGTGCCGCTCTCCTCGACCTCGTCGCGGCCGGAACCCTGGCCCTGAGCACCGACGACGTGCCTGATCCGGTGCACCTGGAGCGGCCTCGGTCGCGGGACCACGGCGACTGGGCGACCAACGTGGCGCTCCAGCTGGCCAAGCGGGCCGGCACCAACCCGCGGGCGCTGGCCACCGAGCTGGCGCAGCGTCTGACCGCCGTCGAGGGGGTGGCGGCCGCCGAGGTGGCAGGGCCGGGGTTCGTCAACGTCCGGCTGGAGGCCGCGGCGGCTGGTGGGCTGGCCCGCACCATCGTCGAGGCCGGCGGCGCCTACGGCCGCGGTGAGGCCCTGGCCGGGCTGCGCGTCAACCTGGAGTACGTCTCGGCCAACCCGACCGGGCCGCTGCACATCGGCGGGGCCCGCTGGGCGGCGGTCGGCGACTCGCTGGCCCGGGTCATGGACGCGGCCGGGGCTCAGGTGACGCGGGAGTACTACTTCAACGACCACGGTGCGCAGATCGACCGGTACGCCCGGTCGTTGCTGGCCCGGGCGCGCGGCGAGGAACCACCGGAGGACGGGTACCACGGGCAGTACATCGTGGACATCGCCGAGCGGGTGGTGGCCGACGCCGCGGCTGCGGGGGAGCCCGACCCGAGCAGGCTCGACGACGTCGCGGCCCTGGAGGCGTTCCGGTCCCGGGGCGTGGTGCTGATGTTCGACGAGATCAAGGCGTCGCTGCACGACTTCCGCGCCGACTTCGACGTGTTCTTCCACGAGGACTCCCTGCACGCCTCCGGCGCGGTAGAACGGGCGGTGGCGCGGCTGCGCGAGGCCGGTCACGTCTACGAGGCGGACGGTGCCACCTGGCTGCGCACCACCACCTTCGGCGACGACAAGGACCGGGTGATCGTCAAGTCCGACGGCCAGGCGGCGTACATCTCCGGGGACATCGCCTACTACCTGGACAAGCGCGAGCGCGGCTTCGACCGGGTGGTGCTCATGCTCGGGGCCGACCACCACGGGTACGTCGGCCGGCTGATGGCGGTGTGCCAGGCGTTCGGCGACACCCCGCACGTCAACCTGGAGATCCTCATCGGGCAGATGGTCAACCTGGTGAAGGACGGCCAGCCGGTGCGGATGGGCAAGCGCGCCGGCACGGTCGTCATCCTCGACGACCTGGTGGACGCGGTCGGGGTGGACGCCGCCCGGTACTCCCTGGCCCGGTCGTCGTACGCCACGACGATCGACCTCGACCTGGACCTGCTGGTCAAGGCCGCCAACGACAACCCGGTGTACTACGTCCAGTACGCCCACGCCCGCACCGCGGCCGTCGACCGCAACGCGGCCGAAGCCGGGGTGCGGCGGGCTGACGGGTTCGACGCGGCCGCCCTGACGCACGCGACGGAGAGCACCCTGCTGGGGCTGCTGGCCGACTTCCCCCGGGTGGTCGAGCAGGCCGCCACCCTGCGCGAGCCGCACCGGGTGGCCCGCTACGCCGAGGCTCTCACCGGGGCGTACCACAAGTGGTACGACTTCGAGCTTCCCGACCGTTCCCAGCTGCGGGTGGTCCCCAAGGGCGACGACCCGGTGACCGACATCCATCGCAGCCGGCTGTGGCTCAACGACGCGACCCGGCAGGTGCTGGCCACCGCGCTGGGCCTGCTCGGCGTCACCGCCCCGGAGCGGATGTGACCCGACCGGGGCTCCAGGCGCTTGCCGTCGCCGGAGGTGCACCAGGTCGACGTGCACCGGGTCGACGTGCGCCGGGTCGACGTGCGCCAGGCCGCCGTCCGGGCGGCCACGACCGGTCACCCCGCGACGGACGACTCCGCGAGCCCAGCACGGTGAGGTGGGGACGATGAGCCAGGCGAGCACTCCGGTGGGCGACGTCCTCGGGCCGCCCTGGTCGGCGACGGTGCGGCGCGGGCCCGACGGGGCCCTCATGGTCGGCGGGGTGGACGTGCGGCGCCTGGCCCGGACCCACGGCACACCGGCCTACGTGCTGGACGAGGTCGACCTGCGGGCCCGGGCGCGGGGCCTGCGGACCGGGCTCCAGGCGGCGTTCGCCCAGGTCGGGGCCGAGGTCGATGTGTACTACGCCGGCAAGGCCTTCCTGTGTGTCGCCGTGGCCCGCTGGGTGCACTCCGAAGGCCTGGCGGTCGACACCGCGACCGGCGGCGAGCTGGGCGTCGCCCTGTTCGCGGGGGTCCCGGCCGAGCGGATCGGCCTGCACGGCAACAACAAGTCCGACGACGAGATCGGCCGGGCCCTGGACGCCGGGGTGGGCCGGATCGTCATCGACGCGCCCGACGAGGTCGACCGGATCGCCGACGCTGTGACCCAGCGCGGACGTGGCCCGGTGGACGTCATGGTCCGGGTCACCACGGGGGTGCACGCGGGCGGCCACGAGTACATCTCGACCAGCCACGAAGACCAGAAGTTCGGCCTGTCGATCGTCGGCGCACCGTCCGTCGACGGCAGTAACGGCGAGTCTCCGGCCGTCGCCACCATGCGGGCGGTCCTGGCCCGTCCCGAGCTGAGGCTCCTGGGCATCCACTCGCACATCGGCTCGCAGATCCTCGACCCGGGCGGTTTCGTCGCCGCGCTGGGCAAGGTGCTCATGCTGCGCGCCCAGCTGGCCGCGACCACCGGGGTGCTGGTCGACGAGGTCGACCTCGGTGGCGGTTTCGGCATCGCCTACCTGCCTGGTGACGTCGCCCTGGGCTTCGAGCGGATCGCCAAGGACCTGGCCACCGCGGCCCTGGACGTCTCCGCCGAGCTGGGCACGCCGCTGCCCCGGTTCTCCTTCGAACCGGGCCGTGCCATCGTCGGCCCCGCGGGCCTGACGGTGTACGAGGTGGGCACGGTCAAGCCGGTGCGCCTGGCCGACGGTTCGGTGCGCACGTACGTCTCGGTGGACGGCGGGATGAGCGACAACATCCGCCCCGCCCTGTACCAGGCCGACTACCACGCCGTCCTGGCCTCCCGTCCGGGCGCGGCCGAGACCGTCACCGCCCGGGTGGTCGGCAAGCACTGCGAGTCCGGCGTCATCGTCGTGCGGGACGTGCAGCTGCCGGCCGACATCCGCCGGGGTGACCTGCTGGCCGTCGCCGCGACGGGTGCCTACGGTCGTTCGATGGCCTCGAACTACAACCAGGTGCCGCGCCCCCCGGTGGTCGGCGTGGCCGAAGGGGCGTCCCGCGAGCTGGTCCGCCGGGAGACCGACGCCGACCTGCTGGCCCTGGACCTCGGCTGACGGGAGAACCATGAGCACCGAGCCGCTGGTCGTCGGCTACACCGACCAGGCCCACGAGGACGTCCCGCGCATGATGGCGGCGACGCGGGCCCAGATGGAACGCAGCTACCGTCGGAACCTGGTGTTCTTCCCGGTCCTCGGGGTGCTGATGCTGGTCCTGGCCTCGCTGTCCGGCGGGGTGGCCCGGGTCGCCGCCGCCGTCCTGGGCGTGGTGCTGCTGGTGCTGACCGTCCTGCGGGTGTGGTCCCGGCACCGGTTCCGCCGCACCGAGCTGGCGCCGCTCGGTGACGTCGCGCTCGTCGTCGACGACCGTCAGGTCCAGATCTTCACCCAGCTGTACATGACCGCCGCCGACCCGGTCGAGACCTTCCCGCTCGGGCAGGTCACGGCGACCGTCGTGCCGGCTGGTCCGGCGGAAGGACCGGCCGGGACCCTGCCCGAGCGGCTGGTCGTCACCGGGCCGGAGCAGCGCACCTGGCAGTTCTACACGACGTGGCTCGACGTCCCGGCGAAACGCATCGTCGCCAGGATCAACCGTCGCTGACCCGCTGCCCAGGGGGGTGGCGGTGCTGCGCCGGGTGGCTCAGCGAGGGTCGGCGACCCAGGCGCTGAAGACGGGGACGTCGTCCCAGTGCTCCAGCTGCGGGTCCGGGGGCAGGTGGGTCGGCTGGCCGGCCACGGCCAGCACCGCATAGGGACGGTCGAGGCGGACCTCCAGGTGGCGGATCCGGACATCCCGCTCGGGTGCGGGTCGGTAGGCCGCCCCCGCTCGAGGAGCCAGGGCCGTGACCGCGGCGGCCGAGAACCCGGTCCGGTCGTACGACGCGACGGCCGACTGTCGACCTTCCGTCCCGTCCGGCTCGGTCACCCACGGTGCTGTCGTCGTGGCGGCCGCGGCGAACCAGGGTTCGTCGTCCAGCGGCACGTCGGTGGTGGCGTCCCAGGCCGGCAAAAGGGCGTGCGCGGTGGTCCTGCGGTCGGTACGGCTGACCATGCGCTCGACGGTCTCGTCCAGGGTCCAGGCGTGCCCGGCGCCCAGCGGGACGTCGAACAGGTCGACGCCGGGGGCTGCCGCGGCCTCCAGGGCGGCCTGGTGGACGTCACCGACCGCCCGGTCGGCCTGGGCGATGACCGACAGCACCCGCAGGCCGCAGGCGGACCAGGCCGTGTGCACCGCGACCCGCCCGGCCGCGGCGGTGTCGACCAGGCGCACGTCGTGGCCCGGCTTGCTGGACAGCACCTGCCGGGCCTGGGCGAAGACCCCGCCGAGAGGTGCCTCGGCCAGGTCGAACGGAGAGGTCCAGCTGACCTTGGTGGCCAGGGCAGAGGCCAGGACCACCGCGGTGAGAGGTCTCAGCCTCAGGGGGAACCGTTCGACCAGCCCGCCCGTCTGCTGCCTGGTCCAGGCGTCGGCCTCGTCCTGGGTCGGCATGGCGCCGCGGGCCACGGTCGAGGGCAGCCGGGCGGCCCACCGGTCGAAGTCGGGGGTCAGCAGCGCGCGCTGGGCCCAGACGGCCACAGCCTGGGCGACGTCGGCGTGCGCGTGGTCGAGCAGCCGGGCAGCCCGCGCGGCGGCGTCGTCGGCGTCGGTGCCCAGCGCCTCCTCCAGCACGGTCCGGGCAGGCTCTGGCGCCTCCGGGGCCAGCAGCGCCAGCAGCAACCACACCCCCAGGCCCGAGACCACGCCGTGCTCGGTGAGGGTCCGGCGGGCGAACCCCGCCGAGAAGTGCGCCACGAGGTCGGCGGTGGACGGGTCGGGCTGGTGCCGCTCTGCCATGACGGTCTCCTCGGGTGGTGGCTCCGGTCGATCCTGCCACGGCACGAGAGGGGTCGGTCGGCCCGACAGGTCGTCAGACGCCCAGCAGCGGCTGGTCGAAGTAGAACAGAGCCTCGTTGATCGCGAAGACGTCGTGCGTGCCGCGGATGATGAAGTACTCCACGATGACGTCCGAGGTCAGCGCCGACGACAGGGTGTACCCGGCCCGGGCCAGCAGCGCCCGGGTCTCGTCGACGTCCAGCTCCAGCCCGACGGCCAGCGCCAGCGCGGTGCGCTTGGACGGCTGGTACCGGGGGTCGGACCGGATGGCGGAGAACAGCCGACGGTCCAGGTTGGCCCGGCGGTACACCTCGACGTCGGTCAGCTGCTTGGCGTCGACCAGCCGCAGCAGCGTGGCCGCGAACGGTTCGTCCAGGTTCTCCAGCGCAGCGGCCAGGCTGCGGGCCGGTGAGGCGGCACCGGCGGACGCCTCGCCCGCGGACCACGAAGGTAGCGCGCGTGCTCGTTCGGGGGAGGCCGACGGAGGTATCCGAGGCCGCGGGACACCGGGTACCGGGGCCGCACCCAGGGGCGCCTCGGTCAGGCTCTGGGACAGGTGCCGGGCCAGGCGCTGCATGGCCCGTCGGGCGCCGAACGCCCCCAGGTCGGTCACGACCAGCTGGACGTCGAGGTCGGGGTCGGCCTCGCGCACCGTCGCGGTGGCCACCTGGAGGGCCTGGGTGCTCTGCCAGCCGGCCGGCAGCCGCAGCGTCACCGTCGCCAGGCCGTCGGCCTGCGCGGTGCGCAGCGCGTCGAGGTACGTCCCGCGCGCCGCCTCGTCGCCGCGCCACGCGGGCGCGACGTCCCCCGGCTGGGCGCGGACGATGGTCACCGGCACGACGACGCTCCCTGTCGACGGAGGGAGCCATGTTCTCATACCTGACGGGGCCTGACGGGACCGGTGCGCCTGTTCTCCAGGCGGGTATCCGTCTCACCGGGTGGTGCGGGCGGGCGGCAGGGGCGGGGGCACCTATCCTGGGTGCGGTCGCGAGTCGTCGCCACGAGGAAAGAGGTCGGGCCGGTGTCGTTGCGTGTGGCTGTGGTGGGCTGTGGCACGGTCGGGTCTCAGGTGGTGCAGCTGCTCATGACGCAGGTCGACGACCTGTCGGCCCGCGTCGGGGACCGCCTGGAGCTGGCGGGGGTGGCGGACCGCCGACCCGAGAGGGTGGTGGCGCTGGGGGTCGACCCGGCCCGGGTCACCCAGGACTCCGAGGACCTGGTGACCCGCGCGGACATCGTCGTGGAGCTCATCGGAGGGACCGAGCCGGCCCGCAGCCTGATGCTGGCCGCGATGGCCTCCGGCGCCTCGGTGGTGACCGCGAACAAGGCGCTGCTGGCCGCCGACGGGCCGACCCTGTACGACGCGGCCGCCGCCGCGGGCGTCGACCTCTACTACGAGGCCGCGGTCGCCGGGGCGATCCCGGTGGTGCGGGTCATCCGTGAGGGGATGCTCGGCGACCAGGTCCGCCGGGTGCTCGGCATCGTCAACGGCACGACGAACTACGTCCTGGACACCATGGCCACCTCCGACCTGGACCTGGACCGGGCCGTCAAGGACGCCCAGCGCCTGGGCTACGCCGAGGCCGACCCGACCGCCGACGTCGAGGGTCATGACGCCGCCGCCAAGGCCGCGCTGCTGGCCTCGATGGCCTTCCACACCCGGGTCAGCCTGGCCGACGTCTCCTGCGAGGGCATCACCGCCATCACCGCGGACGACGTGGCCTGGGCGGAGCGCACCGGCCACGTCGTCAAGCTCCTGGCCGTGGCCGAGCGTCTCGACGGTGGCGTCTCGGTGCGGGTCCACCCGGCCCTGGTCCCGGTGGGCCACCAGCTGGCGGGGGTGCGGGGGGCCTTCAACGCGGTGTTCATCGAGGCCCGGTCGGCCGGTCCGATCATGCTGTACGGCCAGGGCGCGGGCGGGGTGCCGACGGCGTCGGCGGTGGTCGGCGACATCGTCTCGGCGGCCCGCAACCGGGTGACCGGCGGGCGCGGCCCGGTCGAGTCGGTGTACGCGGGCCTGCCGGTGCTGCCGCCCGAGGCCGCGGTCAGCCGGTTCCAGGTGCGCATGGACGTGGTCGACCGCACGGGCGTGCTGGCCCAGGTGTCGGCCGCGCTGGCCGAGGCGGACGTGTCCATCGAGTCTGTCCGGCAGAGCCCGCTGCACGGCAGCCCCGGTCTGGCCCACCTGCTCATCACCACGCACGAGGCCACCGAGGCGGCGCGGGTGGCGACGCTCGCGGCGCTGGACCGCCTGGACGTCGTGGACACCGTGGTGTCCGTGATCCGAGTCGAAGGAGACATGCCCTGATGGCCCACCAGTGGCGCGGTGTGATCGGCGAGTACGCCGACCGGCTGCCTGCGCACGTCCAGACCCGTGTGGTGACCCTGCTGGAAGGCGGCACCCCGCTGGTCGCCGCGCCGACCTTGAGCGCGGCCACCGGCGCCGACGTCTACCTCAAGTACGAGGGCGTCAACCCGACCGGCTCGTTCAAGGACCGGGGGATGACCACGGCGATCTCGGCCGCCGCGCACCACGGCGCCAAGGCCGTGGTGTGCGCCTCGACGGGCAACACCTCCGCCTCGGCCGCGGCCTACGCCACCCGGGCGGGCATGGTCTGCGCCGTGCTGGTGCCCGAGGGCAAGATCGCCATGGGCAAGCTGTCCCAGGCGGTGGCGCACGGGGCCCGGCTGCTGCAGGTCGACGGCAACTTCGACGACTGCCTCGTCGCCGCGCGCAAGCTGGCCGAGGCCTACCCGGTCGAGCTGGTCAACTCGGTGAACCCGGACCGGATCCAGGGGCAGAAGACCGCTGCTTTCGAGATCGTCGACGCGCTGGGCGACGCCCCGGACGTCCATGTGCTGCCGGTCGGCAACGCGGGCAACATCACGGCCTACTGGAAGGGCTACCGGGAGTACGCCGGCCTGGACGACGGCGCGTCCCACGGTGCGGTGTCCACCCGGACCCCGGCGATGTGGGGCTTCCAGGCCGCCGGTTCGGCGCCGATCGTGCTCGGCCACCCGGTGACCGAGCCGGAGACCGTCGCCACCGCCATCCGGATCGGCAACCCGGCGTCGTGGGAGCAGGCCGTCGAGGCCCGGGACGTCTCCGGCGGGCTGATCGAGGCGGTGACCGACGACCAGATCCTGGCCGCCCACCGGCTGCTGTCGGCCAAGGTCGGGGTGTTCGTGGAGCCGGCGTCGGCGGCGGGTGTCGCCGGGCTGCTCATGCTGGCCGAGCAGGGCCGGGTGCCGGCCGGGGCCCGGATCGTCATCACCGTCACCGGGCACGGTCTGAAGGACCCGCAGTGGGCGCTGCGCGGCGCCGACGGCGAGCAGGTCGAGCTGATCCGGGTGACGCCGGACGTCATGTCCATCGCCACGGCGCTGGGCCTCGACTGACACCGATGCGACAGTCTCCTGCGAGGGGTGGCCTCCCATGCGCCTAGGTCACGACCGGGTGTGGGTCCGGGTTCCGGCCTCCAGCGCCAACCTGGGGCCGGGGTACGACTCGTTCGGTCTGGCCCTGGCGCTGTACGACGAGGTCGAGGTCGCGGCCACCGCCGACCTGGACGTGCGGGTCGAGGTGGTCGGCGAGGGCGCCGGGGCGGTGCCCACCGACGCCGACCACCTGGTGGCCCGGACCATCCTGGAGACGCTGGACACGGTGGGCGCCTCGCGCACCGGGCTGCGGCTGCGCTGCACCAACGCCATCCCGCACGGTCGGGGCCTGGGTTCGTCGGCCTCGGCGGTGGTGGCCGGGATCCTCGCGGTGCGCGGGCTGCTGGCCGAGCCGGAGCTGCTCGACGACGCCACGGTGCTGGACCTGGCCACCCGGCACGAGGGTCACCCGGACAACGTGGCGCCGACCATCTTCGGCGGGCTGACCCTGGCCTGGATGCTCGACCAGACGGCCGTCCCGCAGGCGGTGCGCCTGCCGTTGCACCGCGACATCCAGCCGGTGATCGCCGTCCCGCCCACCCGGCTGGACACGGCGACGGCCCGCCGTGTGCTGCCGCAGGAGGTGCCGCACGCCGTGGCGTCGGCCCAGGCGGCCCGGGCGGGGCTGCTGGTCGAGGCGCTCGGCCGCCGTCCGGACCTGCTATTCGAGGCCACCGTCGACCTGCTGCACCAGGAGCAGCGCCGTTCGGTCATGCCCGACTCCCTGGCCCTGGTGGACGCGCTGCGCCGTCGCGGGGTCCCGGCGGTGGTGTCCGGGGCCGGGCCGACGGTGATGGCCTTCGGTGTCCGCCGCTCGCTCGACGCCGAGGCGCAGATGCACGAGGTGTTCGGCGGGGTGCTCGGCGGCTGGACGATCCGCGCCTTACCTGCTGACACCGAAGGCGGTACCGTTGAACGGCAGTAGCACCTGGCTTCCCCGCCGCTGATCGGCGGCGTACGGAAGGCAAGTTAATACCACAACGGGAGGTCGACGTGACGAGCACCCAGAGCGTTCTACGCACCGACGCCGTCGAGATCGCAGAGCTGGTCCGGTGGGTGACCGAAGGGCGGGTGCGGATCCCTCGGTTCCAGCGCGGGCTCCGCTGGAACTTCCGGGATGTCCAGCGACTCTTCGAGTCGGTTGCCGAGGACTACCCGATTGGCAACCTGCTGCTGTGGGAGCACGAGGTAGCGGAGACCGACATCCAGATTGGGTCGCTGCAGTTCCACGCTCCCGCTGAGCCGCAGGGCCTGCTCGTCGTCGACGGTCAGCAACGTCTGACCTCGCTGGCCAACGCCCTGAGTGTCGAGGGCCTCACGGACCCTCGGTTCGCGCTGTCGTATGATCTCGAGAAACAGGTTTTTGTGCGCTACCGGTCGGATGGTCCGGAGATACCCCTGCCGGACGTTTTCGACGGTCGACGGCTGATCGCATGGTTCAGGCAGCGGCCAGAGTTCGACAAACAGGACTTGTTTGACCGGGCCAGCAACCTGGGTACGACGATCCGCCAGTTCAAGGTTCCGGTCTACACGGTCAGGCGTTCCGACGAGGCGACACTGCGTGACATCTTCGACCGGATGAACACCTACGGAAAGCCGTTGGCGCGGACGGACGTCTTCAGCGCCCTGCACGGACAGCAGGATGGCGAGCGCCGCCTCGGTGACAAGAGCGAGTTCGCCCAGATCGCAGAATCCGTCAACGACCGGACGGGCTTCGGATTGCTCCACGACGATACCGTCCTGCTGTCGTACCTCGCACGTCGCGGGCCGGAGATTCGCCGCGAGATCCGCAACGAGTTCTCTCCGGAAAAGAATGCTAATATGATAGATTCGTGTTTTCTGCATGAGAATGAGTATGATGCGCGACACGGGGCGGCTCTCGCCATTGAGAACGCCGTAAGATTCCTTCAGGAAGAGGCAAGCATACCTCATCTCGCTTTTTTGCCGTATCGTTTCATTGTCGTTGTACTCGCGAGGTTCTTTGCTCACCATCCTCAGCCAGCATCGGCTTCGCTGCGCGATCTGCGCCGGTTCACCTGGCGTGCTGCGACCGGGAAGGACAGCGGAACAGCCGTGACTCGGCTCCTGACGTCGAAGATCGACCCAGCGCAAGAGTACGGGTCGATCGCCAGGTTGCTTGATGCCGTCACCGACCGCATCCCGTTCCAACTCAACCAGTTCCGGACCAACTATGCGGCAACCAGGATCACCCTCTGCGCCATGTGGGACGCGCAGCCTATGAGGCTCGAGGTGGCGTCGGTCGATCCGGACCACCCGAAAGGTTGTCATTACACCCGCAACGACTTGAGCCTGGCGCTCGACGGCGCCGCCACCGCGAACAGTGTCGCCGTCAGGATCCTGCCGGGTGCTGCCTATTCAACCTCTGCTGGGAACCGCATCCTGCTTCCCGAGTGGAGCCAGACGGGCCAGGAAATACTTTCTGTCCTTGGTCGTGCTGCCGCCCAAGCGCAGGCAGGAAACGTTGAAGCTGCTGCCATCATGGCATCCCACGCAATCACTCCTGATGCCCAGCAGGCGCTGATTGTACACGACGCGGACCGATTCATTGAGATCCGGGAGAATGTTGTCGAACAGCGGACGCTGGACTTCCTCGCCACGCACGCAGAATGGGGTTTCCAGCCGAGATGCGCCACGGCGTCGCAACCCACATTCGCACCATGTCGGCGCGTCTGAGTTGAGATCAGGCTCGGGCATGCTTGTTCGTCGGCTGACCGCTTGCTGTCTGCGGTCGGGTGTTCATGAAGCCAGCGCCGACGGCACGGCTCGTGCCATGCTGGTGTGTCCCCCCACGCCACCGGCCACCAGGGACGTGGCCTACCGGGTGCAGCCGCTGGAGGGCCGTGACGCCGCTGCTGGCCGCCGAATGGGAGGCGCGGCCAACTGATGTGGTGAGCGGGGACCCGGTCGCTGGCGAGCGGGTGAGATCGCGACCGCAGGGTGAGATTGCTGTCTCAGTGCCGCGGTGATGCTACGATAGGCGTACTCCCTAACCTGACAGTCGGCGCAACGCTGTACTAGGGTGCTGAACTCAAGTCGGTCGAGGCTCGGGCAGTGCCAGGCTCGCGCTCGGTGCTCAAGTCAGTGCGTTACCTCAAGTTCGAGGTCGTGCGGCCGACTCGCAGGGTTGAGGTCACAGACCTCGACTGGGGATGAAACCCGTCACGCGTGCAAGCCGCTGTCGTGCGCGCCCGTGTGATGCTTCCGAATCCGCGTCATCCGACGGCGGACGGCCGTGCACCACGGCCCCGACGAGGGAGAGGGTCCTTCGTGACAGATACAGTCGACGCCACTGAATCCGGCGTCACCAGCACCGACGCAGCGCTGAAAGGTCTGCGCCTGCCCGAGCTCCAGGCCCTGGCCTCCGAGCTCGGCGTGCGGGGCACGTCGAAGATGCGCAAGAGCGACCTGGTCGCGGCGATCGGAGCCGCAGGGGGTTCCCAGGGGAGCGGCGGCAACGGTGCTTCCAGGACCCGGCCGAAGCGTGCCGAGCACGAGCCGGCCGGGAGCGACCGGACGCCGTCGGCTGCGGCCGGCGAGCCGACAGCCGACCAGCCGAAGCAGGAGAGCCTGGCGGACCTGGAGGCGGCGCTCGACGCCCTGGCCCCCGGCGACCGTCCCGAGCCGAGCCGGCGCAACCGGCGGGCCGGTCGTGGCGCAGGCGCGCCGGACTCCGGCGAGCGGTCGACCCAGGACCGGCAGGGCTCGGACCGTCAGGGTCAGGACCGCCAGGGTCAGGAGCGCCAGGGTCAGGAGCGCCAGCAGACCCAGGACCGTCAGCAGGGCCAGGACCGTTCCGGCTCCGGTCACGACCGCCAGAACCAGGGTGGTCAGGACCGTCAGCAGGGCGGCCAGCAGAACCAGCAGCGGTCGTACGACGACGACGAGCGCGGAGGGCGGCGGCGTCGCTCCCGCGACCGGTACCGCGACCGCAAGCGCGGGCGCGGCCGTCAGCCGGACCTGACCAGCCTGGACGACATCGAGATCAGCGAGACCGACGAGCTGCTGCCGGTCGCGGGCATCCTCGACGTGCTGGACTCCTACGCCTTCGTGCGCACCAGCGGCTACCTGCCCGGCCCGCACGACGTGTACGTCTCGTTGGGCCAGGTGAAGAAGGCCGGGCTGCGCCGTGGTGACGCGGTCACCGGTGCGGTGCGCGCCCCCCGTGAGGGCGACCCGGCACCGCAGGGCAACCGGCCGAACAAGTTCAACGCGCTGGTCCGCCTGGACACCGTCAACGGGATGACCCCCGAGGAGTCGCGCGACCGTCCGGAGTTCGCCAAGCTGACGCCGCTGTACCCGCAGGACCGGCTGTCGCTGGAGTCCAAGGGTGACCCGCTGCGTCTGACGCCGAGGGTGATCGACATCGTCGCGCCCATCGGCAAGGGCCAGCGCGGGCTCATCGTCTCGCCGCCCAAGGCCGGCAAGACGATCATCCTGCAGCAGATCGCCAACGCGATCACGACGAACAACCCCGAGGTCCACCTCATGGTCGTGCTCATCGACGAGCGGCCCGAGGAGGTCACCGACATGCAGCGCACGGTGGACGGTGAGGTCATCGCCTCGACGTTCGACCGGCCTGCCTCCGACCACACGGTCGTCTCCGAGCTGGCGATCGAGCGGGCCAAGCGCCTGGTCGAGCTGGGCCGGGACGTCGTGGTGCTGCTGGACTCGATGACCCGGCTGTCGCGGGCCTACAACCTGGCCGCGCCCGCCTCGGGACGCATCCTCACCGGTGGTGTCGACGCTGCCGCGCTGTACCCGCCGAAGAAGTTCTTCGGTGCGGCGCGCAACATCGAGCACGGCGGTTCGCTGACCGTCCTGGCCACCGCCCTGGTGGAGACCGGTTCGAAGATGGACGACTACATCTTCGAGGAGTTCAAGGGCACCGGGAACATGGAGCTGCGGCTGTCGCGCTCCCTGGCCGACAAGCGGATCTTCCCCGCGGTGGACGTCAACGCGTCGGGCACGCGTCGTGAGGAGATCCTCATGTCGCACGACGAGCTGAAGATCGTCTACAAGCTGCGCCGGGTGCTCGGCGCCCTGGACGCCCAGCAGGCCATCGAGCTGCTCATCGGCAAGCTGCGGGACACCAAGTCCAACGTGGAGTTCCTCCTCCAGGTGCAGAAGACCACCCCGACCCCGCCCGGACAGGTCGAGGACAACATCGGCAAGACCGTCTGACCGGACGGGCGGGGGAGACCCCGCCCGTCCGGCTGCCGGACGGCGCCCGACCGGGCGACCGGGTCCGACCGGGCCCAGCGGTTGTCGCACCAGCGCCTGTCGCCAGGGAAACCTGGCCGACCGGAAACGTCCGGCGTCGCGCACCCACCTGCGGCTGATCTCGCCGCCGGGCGAGCGCTATTTCGAGAACCGTCGGTTCGTCGCCCGTCGGGTGCTCGCTGTGTTCACCCGGGCTGATCTGCCGGGTGAAGGACGACGCCCAGGCTGCGCCTGGCGCATTACCGGTTACCGTTCTAGGGTCGTCGGGCGCCGCTGTCGCAGGGATTGACCGTGGCGGCTTCCTCGATCACTCAGGGCTGGCCCAGCCCGACCAGGCGCCGGTGCTCCACCGACGCCCCGCTCGCCGGGCCGGCGCCGACGCGCACCCCGTCCACAGGTTTTTGTGACCGGTCTGCCGAGGCGGTGGCGCCACCCCGGGGTGGTCGGTGCTGTGACTGCCAGGCGCCGACTGCGCTGTCTGCCGAGGGTGACCCATGTGGTCCTCGACGGTGAAGTTGCTGGTCATGGCGCCCCCGCCGGGACTCGAACCCGGAACCTGCGGATTAGAAGTCCGTCGCTCTGTCCATTGAGCTACAGGGGCCTGCACGGTGTGCTGTCCCAGCGTAGTAGGAAGAACGTCGACCGAGCGTGCACATCCGGCGACGGTGGCATGGAAGAATGACCCCGCGTGCCACCCGGTGCGTCATGCGGACGAAGGAGCGGTCGGCCGGTGGCTGTGCGAGACGATCCTCGACCCATGCTGGTCCGTCCGCTGGCGGCGGCCGAGCTGGTCGAGGCAGTCGAGGACCTGCGTGACGCTGCTGAACATACCCGCTTCCCGCTGCGCCTGCCCGGCGCGGACCACGCCGAGGAGTCGCGTGGTCGCCTCGTCAGCCAGCTGGTCGAGCACCTGCTGCCCCGGCTGTCCCACCTGGCGGCCCCGGCGGTGGTGGTCGTCGCCGGCTCGACCGGAGCCGGCAAGTCGACCCTGGTGAACTCGCTGGTCGGAGCCGAGGTCAGCGAGGCCGGTGTGCTGCGTCCGACGACCCGTCGCGCGGTGCTGGTGCACCACCCGGCTGACGCCGCCCTGTTCGCCGGGCACCCGGTGCGCGTCGACGTCGAGGTCGCCCAGACCGAGGTGCTGCCGCGCGGGATCGCGCTGCTCGACGCCCCTGACCTGGACTCGGTGGTCGAGGAGAACCGGGCCCGGGCCTACCGCCTGCTGGAGTCCGCCGACCTGTGGCTGTTCGTCACCACCGCCAACCGGTACGGCGACGCGCTGCCCTGGCGGGTGCTGCAGGGGGCCGCCACCCGCGGCACCACGGTCGCGATGGTGCTCAACCGGACGGCACGGCGGGCCCTGCCCAGCGTGCGCAAGGACCTCCAGGCCCGGATGCGCGAGCACGGGCTGGGCAGCTCGCCGCTGTTCACGGTGCCTGACGTCGGGCCGCACACCGGGCCGCTGGACCCGGAGGTCGTGGCCCCGGTGTTCCGCTGGATGACGATGCTCGCCGGGCCGGACCGGGCACGCACCGTCGTGCGCCGCACCTTGCGGGGCGCGCTCGGTGCGCTGCGCGGCTGGGTCGACGAGCTGGCCGAGGCGGTGGAGGACCAGGCCGTCGCGGCCGGTGAGATCGGCACGGCGGTGCGGCAGGCGCTGGTCCCGGTGCACCAGGCCCAGGCTGCGGGGGTGCGGGGCGGTTCCGTGGCCGACGGGGCGGTGCGCAGCCGGTGGCTGGAGCTGACCGCGCGCGGGGCGCCGCTGGCGGGGCTCGCCAGCCGGACCGGGCGGGTCCGCGGCGGTGCCAAGGACGCCCGGGCCAGGGGCCAGGCGGTGCGACCGCTGCTGGAGGACCTGGTGGCCGGGGCGCGGCTGACGCTGCTGGCCGCCCGGGACGCGGCTCACCGGGCCGTGGCGACCACGCTGAACGACCCGGACGGGCCTCGCGGCGGTGCCGCCCTCGTCGACCAGGTCGCAGCGCCGAAGACCAGAGGACGCAAGGTCGCGGCCCGTCGGGTGGCGACGGCCTGGGTGGACGACGGCCTGGCGCTGGTCCGCAACCTGCTCAGCGGGGGTGAGGTCAACCGGGTCGGCGTGGTGCTGGTGCGGCGGGCCGCGGTGCAGCGAGGCATCGGCGCCGAGGCCGTCGCCGCGATGGCGCTGGCCGGTGCCGCCGGGGTGGCCGACGCCGCCGAGACCACGGCGGCGGTGCTCGGCCCGGCGGGGCCCGAGCTGGTCCGGGCGCTGCGCGAAGACCTGGTCGCCCGGGTCGGTGCCGAGATCGACGCCGAGGCGGAGGCGGTCGACGACGTCCTGGCCGATCCCGACCTGGCGGTCGACGCCGCGTCACGGCTACGGTTGCGCCTGGCGGTCCTCAAGGAGCTGACATGACGCCCCACCTTCCTGCGCCCCAGGCTGCACCACCGCCGGAGCTGCCGGTCGACCCGGGGCTGGACCAGGCGACGCCGGCGCGAGGGCTGCCGACGCAGGCGCTGCACGGCGAGCAGACCGCCCAGATCGCAGCCCGGGCCGCCCTGCTCGCTGCCGTCGTGGACGAGGCGGCCGACGTCCTGGACGCCGAGACGGTCACGTCGGTGCGCGGTGCCCTGGACCGGGTCCGTGATCGTCTCGACCTGGGCGTGGACCGCACCGTCGTGGCGATCGTCGGCGGCACCGGGTCGGGCAAGTCCAGCCTGTTCAACGCCGTGACCGGCCTGCGCTTCGCCGACGTCGGCGACACCCGGCCCACCACGTCGAAGACGACCGCGTGCGTCTGGGGTGCCGACGGGGACCCGGTGCTGGACTGGCTCGGCGTGGACCCGCGTCGCCGCATCCAGCGTGAGAGCCTGCTGGACGCCGGCGACCAGGACTACCTGGCCGGGCTGGTGCTGCTCGACCTGCCGGACCACGACTCGGTGGCCACGGCCCACCGCAAGGTGGTCGACGAGGTGCTGCCGCAGGCCGACCTGGTGGTCTGGGTGGTCGACCCGCAGAAGTACGCCGACGACGCCCTGCACACCGGGTACCTGCAAGACCTGCAACGTCATGACACGGCGACGCTGGTGGTGCTCAACCAGATCGACACGGTGCCGGTCGAGTACCGCAAGACCCTGGTCGCCGACCTGGCGCGGCTGGTGGTCGCCGACGGCCTGTCCCGGTCGTCGGTCCAGGCGGTGTCAGCCCTGACCGGCGACGGCGTGGCCGCGCTGCGGGCCCGGCTGGCCGGGGCGGTCAGCGGGCGCTCGGCCGCGGCGGAGCACGCCTGGCACGACCTGTCCGCGGTGGCCGCCGTGCTGGCCGACGCGCTGGGTCCGCGGGTGGAACCGCCGGGCGTCGGCGAGCTGCCGCCGGTGGTGGAGACGCTGACCCAGGCGGCAGGTCTGGACGCCGCGGCGGACGCCTGCGCCTCGGCGCTGCGTTCGGGCGGCGCGCTGGGAGCGCTCGGCGAGGAGCTGGGCACGGTGCACGCCGAGGGTGCCCAGCTGGCCCGCCACCAGTGGTTGGACCGCGCGGCCGAGCCGTTGCTGCCTGCCTGGGCCAAGGAGGTCGAGCACCGGGTCGCGACCGCCGAAGAGCTGCGCCAGGCCACCTCCGACGCGCTGACCGGTGTCGCCCTGGGCGCGCGTCGCTCGGGCCTGGTCGAGGCCGGCTGGTGGGTCGGTGGTGTGCTCGGTCTGGCCGCGGTGGTGTCGCTGGTCGGCATGGTCTCGGCCGGTGCCTGGGTGGCGCACCTCGTCGTCGGCCTGCTGCTGCTCGTGGCTGCGGGTGGGGTGCTGGCGGCGGCCTGGTGGTGGCGTCGGACCGACGCCGACCGTTGTGCTGCCCGGCTCGTCGTCGAGGGTCGTGCGGTGGTGCGCGCGGCGGCGACGGTCCGCCTGGTCGACCCGACCGTCGACGTCTACGCCCGCCTGCGTCGCCTCCAGGACCAGGTCGCCCAGATCCGCTGAGCCGTGGTCGCCTCGTGGGCTCGGTGTCAGGGCGGGGCGCCCGGCCCAGTAAGGTGGAGGGTGTGGCTGAGTTCATCTACACCATGTACAAGGCGCGCAAGGCGCACGGGGACAAGCTGATCCTGGACGACGTCTCGCTGAACTTCCTCCCGGGGGCGAAGATCGGCGTGGTCGGCCCCAACGGGGCGGGCAAGTCGACGATCCTGAAGATCATGGCGGGGTTGGACCACCCGTCGAACGGCGAGGCTCGGCTGGCGCCGGGCTTCTCGGTGGGCATCTTGCAGCAGGAACCCCCGCTGGACGAGGACAAGACCGTCCTGGGCAACGTCGAGGACGGGGTCGCGACGATCAAGGGCGCGCTCGACCGGTACAACGAGATCAGCGCCGAGATGGCCGACCCGGACGCCGACTACGACGCCCTGCTGGCCGAGATGGGCCAGCTGCAGGAGGTCATCGACGCCGCTGACGCCTGGGACCTGGACTCCCAGCTGGAGCAGGCCATGGACGCGCTGCGCTGCCCGCCGCCGGACAGCCCTGTCTCGGTGCTGTCGGGGGGAGAACGCCGCCGGGTGGCGCTGTGCAAGCTGCTGCTGGAGAAGCCCGACCTGCTGCTGCTCGACGAGCCGACCAACCACCTGGACGCCGAGTCGGTGCTGTGGCTGGAGCAGCACCTGCAGGCCTACCCGGGGGCGATCCTGGCGGTCACCCACGACCGGTACTTCCTCGACCACGTCGCCGAGTGGATCTGCGAGGTGGACCGCGGTCGGCTGTACCCGTACGAGGGCAACTACTCGACCTACCTGGAGAAGAAGTCTGAACGCCTCCAGGTCCAGGGCAAGAAGGACGCCAAGCTGGCCAAGCGCCTGCAGGAGGAGCTGGCGTGGGTGCGCCAGAACGCCAAGGGTCGCCAGGCCAAGTCCAAGTCCCGCCTGGCCCGTTACGAGGAGATGGCGGCCGAGGCCGAGCGCACCCGCAAGCTCGACTTCGAGGAGATCCAGATACCGCCGGGCCCGCGCATGGGCTCGCTGGTGCTCCAGGCCACCGACCTGCGCAAGGGGTTCGACGACCGCGAGCTGATCCACGGCCTGTCGTTCACGCTGCCCCGCAACGGCATCGTCGGTGTCATCGGCCCCAACGGGGTGGGCAAGACGACGCTGTTCAAGACCATCGTCGGTCTCGAGCCGCTGGACGGCGGGGAGCTGAAGATCGGCGAGACCGTCCAGGTCTCCTACGTCGACCAGTCCCGCGCCGGCATCGACCCGAAGAAGACGCTGTGGGAGGTGGTGTCGGACGGGCTGGACTACATCAAGGTCGGCAACGTCGAGATGTCGTCGCGGGCCTACGTCGCCGCCTTCGGGTTCAAGGGGCCTGACCAGCAGAAACCCGCCGGGGTGCTGTCGGGCGGCGAGCGCAACCGGCTCAACCT
>JAVBSR010000084.1:0-8129 GCA_031556715.1 Cellulomonas sp. | reverse complement strand
CCCCCCCCGGCCGTCCCCCGTCCCTTCCCACCCGCTCCCCCCCCCCCCCCTCCCCCCCCCCCCGCTGGCTCCCGCCCCCCGCGGATCGGTCAGGCGAACCGTTCGCCGCTGCCCGCGTGGAACAGGTGCTGCTCGCCCGGGCGGATCTTCACCGCGATGGTCTGGCCCTTCTCGGGCACCTGGCGCGGGTCGACGCGGACGACGACCTGGGGTTCGGTGGCCGTCGGGTCCAGCGGGTCCTGCCCGGCGAGGGAGCCGTAGACGAAGGCGTCCGAGCCGAGCTCTTCGACGATGTACACGTCGACGCCGATCGCGTCCGGGCCGGGTTCGGTGACGTCCAGCGCCTCGGGCCGGAAACCGAGCGTGATCTTGCCGTCGTCGTCGCTGGTCATCTTCGCGACCACGTCGGTCGGCAGCGGCAGCTTGGCCCCTCCGACAGAGACGGTGCTGCCCGTCACCGGGAAGGTGCCGATGTTCATCGCCGGGCTGCCGATGAACCCGGCGACGAACACGTTCGCCGGGGTGTCGTACATCTGCCGTGGCGTGCCGACCTGCTGGAGAAGCCCGGCGTTGAGCACCGCGATCCGGTCACCCATCGTCAGGGCCTCGGTCTGGTCGTGGGTGACGTACACCGTGGTGACGCCCAGGCGTCGTTGCAACGACGCAATCTGGGTGCGGGTCTGGACGCGCAGCTTGGCGTCCAGGTTGGACAGCGGCTCGTCCATGAGGAACACCTGCGGGTTGCGCACGATCGCCCGACCCATGGCCACACGCTGACGCTGCCCGCCCGAGAGGGCTTTGGGCTTGCGGTCCAGGTACTGGGTGAGGTCGAGGATCTGCGCGGCCTCCTCGACGCGCTTGCGGATCTCAGCCTTGGGCGTGCCCGAGATCTTCAGCGCGAAACCCATGTTGTCGGCCACGCTCATGTGCGGGTAGAGGGCGTAGTTCTGGAAGACCATCGCGATGTCGCGGTCCTTGGGCTGCACGTTGGTGACGTCCCGGTCACCGATGAGGATGCGCCCTCCGTTGACTTCCTCCAGCCCGGCGAGCATCCGCAGCGAGGTGGACTTGCCGCAGCCGGACGGGCCGACGAGGACGAGGAACTCACCGTCCTCGATGTGCAGCTCCAGCGCATCGACCGCGGGACGCTCGGTCCCGGGGTAGGTGCGGGTTGCATGGTCGAACGTGACAGTGGCCATAGCCGTGCTATCCCTTCACCGGCAGGTACGTGCCGGACGATCCGTAGTGAAGGCGAGACGCGGCCCGGGCGGGCCGTGCCAGCACCGGCGGCACGCCGCCGGTGACCCAGGACCCACGAGCCCAGACCTGTGTGCCTCGGGCACTGCCAGTATCCCACGCCCTTTCCCCCCGGCCCAGGGGAAGGTCCCGGTGCCCCCGTTTGTGTCAGGCCGTCGGCGACCGTCCGGGGCATGACCACCGTTCCGAGCCGCCCAGGACGGTCGGCCATGGGGTGTCCCGCACGTGCCACGTGAACCGGACGGGCTCTCTGGACACGCCAGGTCGGGCCGACCCGGGTGTCGTGGTGATAAACACGGTCAGCTGACTCGACCGTCGCAGACGGGAGAGTCTGATGGGCAGATCGTCGAGGTTCAAGGCTGTGTCGACGTCGGCTCGCGACCGTCCTTGCCGCGCCGTGGGCGGAGGCGCTGCCCGCGACGGCTGTGAGCCCGGTCGGTCGGGCGTGCTAGGTGCTGGTGGCGACGATGGACCCTCGCTGCTGGGGCGATGCCGGTATGGCAGCCCAGATCACCGGGTGGCCGTCACGGGGCGCCCAGGGCGTCGGCGAGCACGCCCAGGGCGGTCACCATCGCCTCTGGACCGGGCACCCGGAAGGTCGCCCGGGTGTCGCCCTCGCCGACCTTGATGCCCAGGTCACCGGGGAGCAGCGCGGCCAGGGCGTGCTCGTCGGTCCGGTCGTCCCCGGCGTACACGACGGTGACGGCCTCTGTCTCGGCGCGCACGGCCGTGACCGCGCTGCCCTTGTCCACGTCGACCACGGCCAGCTCGACGACGTCCTTGCCCGCCAGCACGTAGGCACCGAGCCGGGCGCCGACGGTGCGCGCCTGGGTCAGCGCCTGCTCGGCGACGTCAGGCTCGGCCAGCCGGGTGTGCACCACCGCGGCGGCCGGCTTGAGTTCGACCCACACCCCGTCACGGCCTCGGGCGACCTGGGTGAGCTGGGCGGCGGCGGTGGCGAGCAGGTCGGCCTGGGCGGTGGTCAGCGGGTCGGGCAGGTCGGTCAGGCCGCTGGGGGTCACCTGTGCCCGCTCGGCGCCGTGGGAGCCGACCAGCACGGTGCCGACGGGGACGTCGGCAAGCCTGGCCAGCGTGGTCAGACCCCGCCCGGAGACCAGCGCGAGCCGCACCCCGGCGTCGGCCAGCCGTCGCAGGACGACGACGCCGTCGGGCAGGATCCGGGACTGCTCGGGGTCGTCCTGGAGCGGGGCGAGCGTGCCGTCGAAGTCCAGCGCGAGGAGGATCGGTGCCCGCCCGCCGTCGGCCGCCAGGGCCGTGAGCGCGGCTGCCAGGTCGGCTGGTCCGCGGCAGGGCTCAGACATGGGTGTTCCTCCGACGTCGTGCGGTTGCTCGTGGCGCTCGGCAGCACCTCGACCGTCCGGGCCGGCGAGCGCGACCGCCGCTCGCCTCAGTTGGGTGGCCATCGTCCACCCTAAGGCATCGACGCTGGATGCGAGCGCGGTCACCGGCCACCTGACCGGGTATCAGCCTTTCGGTACCGAGCACCGGCATCAGGAGGTGCGGTGCACCTCGGCGAGGGCGTCGAGGAACTCGGCGGACCAGGTCTGCACGTCGTGGGTCAGCACCCGGCGGCGCAGCTTGCGCATCCGGCGGCGCTTCTGGCGGCCGTCCATCTCGGCAGCGGTGACGATGGCGTCCTTGAGACCGTCGATGTCGTGCGGGTTGACCAGCAGGGCGCTGGTCAGCTCGTCGGCCGCCCCGGCGAACTCCGACAGCACCAGGGCGCCGCAGTCGTCGAAGTGAGCGGCGACGAACTCCTTGGCCACCAGGTTCATGCCGTCGCGCAGCGCGGTCACCAGCATGACGTCCGCAGCCAGGTACAGGGCGGCCATCTCGTCGGCGTCGAACGACTGGTGCAGGTACTGCACCGGGGTGTGCCCGACGGTGCCGTGGCTGCCGTTGATCCGCCCGACGGTCAGCTCGACCTCGTCGCGCAGCTGGACGTAGGCGTCGACGTTCTCCCGGCTGGGGCTGGCGACCTGCACGAGCACGGTGCGCTCGGGGGACAGACGGCCGTCGTCCAGCAGCTCGCCGTAGGCCTGCAGGCGGTGCCGGATGCCCTTGGTGTAGTCCAGCCGGTCCACGCCCAGCAGCATCACCTGCGGGTTGCCCAGCTCGGCCCGCAGTGTGGCGGCCCGGTCGCGCACCTTGTCGGTGCGGGCGCGGGCGCTGAACCCTGCCGAGTCGATCGAGATCGGGAAGGCACCAGCGCGCGCGCGACGGGGGTCGCCGTCCTCTGACGGGACCTCGATGACCGGGCCGCGGGTGGTCGCCTCGGTGTACTTGCGGACGGTCTGGAGGAAGTTCTGCGCCCCGCTGGCCTGCTGGAACCCCAGCAGGTCCGCCCCGAGCAGCCCGTGCAGCACCTGGCTGCGCCACGGCAGCTGGGCGAAGATCTCCAGGGCCGGGAACGGGATGTGCAGGAAGAAGCCGATCTTCAGGTCCGGCCGGACCTTGCGCAGCATCGCCGGGACCAGCTGCAGCTGGTAGTCGTGCACCCATACTGTCGCTCCGATGGCGGCCTGCGCGGCGGCCGCCAGGGCGAACCGTCGGTTGACCGCCCGGTAGGAGTCCCACCAGGACCGGTGGAAGGCGGGCGGTGCGATGACGTCGTGGTACAGGGGCCACAGGGTGTCGTTGGAGAAGCCCTCGTAGTAGGTCGCGATCTCCTCGGTGGACAGGGTGACCGGCACCAGGTGGGTGCCGTCCACGTCCAGCGGCGGCATCGCCAGGTCGGCGGCCCCGCCCCAGCCGACCCAGGCGGCGTCAGGGACCTCGGTGACCGGTCGCAGCGCTGTCACCAGCCCACCCGGCGAGCGGTGCCACGTCACGTTCTGGTCGGCGTCGACCGAGACGTCGATCGGCAGCCGGTTGGCGACGACGACGAGCCGGTGGCCTGCCTGCGGCGGGTCGGTCACGGACGACATCTCCTCGTTCGGCCTGGCTGGCGGGCGTCTCGCCTCTCTGACCTTATCGTCTGCGGGTCAAGAAGGGAGCTCGACAGCGGCGGCCACCGGCTGGGACCGCACCCGACGCCCGGCCTGACTGAGGTGCACCTCGATCGGGTGGGCGCTCGACCACCGGTTCCGCCCGGCTGAATCAGCTGCCGTTCTCGCGTCTGGGCGCCGACCAGCCGGTAGGTTGCGGAGCATGGAGCGCATCGGTCTGGCGCCGGGGACCCCGATCGGCGGGTACACCGTCGTCGCACCCCTCGGCACCGGGGGGATGGGCGCGGTGTACCGCGTCGTGGACGACGGCGGGAACGTCGCGGCACTGAAGCTGCTCCACCAGGAGGTCAGTGCCGACCCGGTGGCCCGCACCCGGCTGCTGCGCGAGGTCGCCGCGCTCCAGCGGCTGCGCCACCCGGCGGTGGCGCGGGTGCTCGACGCGGAGGTGGACTCCACCGAGGCCTTCATCGTCACCGAGCTGGTCACCGGAGACTCCCTGGACCAGGTGGTCCGCCGGGACGGACCGCTGCGTGCCGCCCAGCTGGCCGACCTGGCCGACGCCCTGGCCGAGGCGCTGGTCGCGGTGCACGAAGCCGGGGTGGTGCACCGGGACCTGAAACCGTCCAACGTCATGATGACCGCTGCCGGTCCGGTGCTCATCGACTTCGGCCTGGCCCGCACGGCCGACGACGCACCGCTGACCGCGACGTCGCTGGTCGCGGGCTCGCCGGGCTTCCTGGCACCGGAGCTCATCGACGGCGGCGACCCGACCCCGGCGGTGGACTGGTGGGGCTGGGCCGCGGTGCTGGCCTTCGCCGCGACCGGACGCCCGCCCTACGGCACGGGGGCGCTCGGCCAGGTGCTGGCACGCACCCGCGGGGGCCAGCCCGACCTCGAAGGACTGCCGGCCCGCACCTGGGCGGTGCTCAACTGGGCCCTGTCCGCCGACCCGGACGACCGGGCCGACCCCGACGGGGTCCGCGAGGCGCTGCGCTACCAGGCCGAGCACCCGGAGCACGACGACGAGGACGACGAACCCGTCCCGGACGTCGACCATGACGCCGAGACCGAGGTGATCGAGAGCCCCGACAGCGAGCCGGACGAGCCCGACGACGAGGACGTCGGCGCGGACGGGTACGTCAGACCTCCGGCCTACCCCCGCTGGGGATCGCTGACCGCCATGGCGGCGCTGGTCGTCGCCGCGGGCGCGCAGTGGCCGGCGGTCACGGTCGTGGTGGTGGTGCTGCTGCTCGTCGTGGTGCGCACCGTCGGGTCGGACGTGGAGGCGATGCACACCCGTCGGATGCGCTCCGGGGTCAGCCGCTGGGACGTGCCGCGGGCGCTGGTGTCCGTCCCGTGGCACCTGGTGCTGTCGGTGCTGGGGCTGGTCCCCGCGCTCGTCGTGGCGGCGGCCGGGACGGTCATCGTGGGCGGCCTGACCTGGCGGTTCGCGTCGGGGGTGCTGAGCCCGGGCGGCCCGGGGGACGAGCTGACCGGGTGGGCGGTCAGCCTCGTCGTGGGTCTTCTGGTGCTGTTCTTCGTGGTGCTGGCGTGGTTCGGACCGGTGGGCCGGACCACACGGGTCGGCGCCCGTCGTGCGCTGGCGGCTGTCGCTCCGGGCCGGGTCGGCGCCGGGGTGGTGGTGGTCGCCTGCCTGGTCGCCGCGACCGTGCTCCTGGTCCAGCTGGCGGACGGTGCGACGACGACCTGGTGGCCGGTGCAGCCGCCCGACGTCCCGTCGTGACCGCCGCGCGGGGCGGTCGGCGCCACGGGGCTGCTGGTCGGGGGCGCACCGGACGGTGAGGTGTGGGCGGTATTCAGGCACGACCGGTCTATCCTTGACGCATGCTGCGGACCAGCGCCCGGGCCGACCGGCCTTGTGGTACGGCGGCAGCGGCGGCCGCGGCCTGGCGGGGCTCGGAGCCCGGCGAGGCCGTCGTGACGCACCGGAGCCCGCACTGACCTGAAGGAGACTCATGGCCGGCAACGACCGTCCGACCAAGGCCGAGCGCCGCGACGAGGCGCGACGCAAGGCCGCAGAGCTGCGGGCCCGCCAGGAGCGGGAGCAGCAGCGCAACAAGATCATCAGGATCGGTCTGCTGGTCGTGGCCGTCCTGCTCATCGGTGGCGGGATCTTCGCCGTCGTCAAGCAGCAGGCAGACGTCAACGCCAACAAGGAGAAGTACTCCAACGCCGCCATGCCGCGGAGCAGCACGCCGCCGGACGTGGCCGACGTCACGGTCCCGTCGACGGCCGACCCGGACGCTGTCGGGATCCCGATCAGCACGCAGGGTGTCGGTACCGCGGCGTCGGGCGGGGTGACCGTCGACGTCTACATGGACTTCATGTGCCCGGGGTGCGCCCAGTTCGAGCGGACGCAGGGCGAGCAGATCGCGGCGCTGCTGGACCCGAAGAGCGGTGAGGACGACGTGACGGTCGTCTACCACCCGGTGTCGATCCTGGACCGGCTGTCGCAGGGGACCTACTACTCCAGCCGGGCTGCCAACGCCGTCTCGGTGGTGGCCGACCAGGACCCGGAGCACTTCCTCGCCATGGTCATGACCCTGTTCGCCCCGGACACCCAGCCGGCGGAGAACTCTCACGGGCTGACCGACGAGAAGCTCGCCGAGGTCGCCCAGGGTCTCGGTGTCCCGTCGAAGGTGACCGACCAGTTCACCAAGACCGCCGACTTCGAGGGCAAGACGCTGCGCACCTTCATCCCGTGGACCACCGCGGTGACCTTCAGCATCCCCGTCAACCCGACCGAGGGTGTGCCGACGACGCCGACGGTGCTGGTCAACGGAGAACGCTGGGACGGCTGGGCGTCGCAGCCGATCGCCGACCGGGTCGCCGAGGCCCGCACCGGCTCGGGCGGCACCGGGGGAGCCGAAGGCTGATGCGCACGCCACGACGTCACCAGGCCTTCGCGGCGGCCGCCGCGCTGGCAACGCTGACCCTCATGGCCGGGTGCTCGGGCGGCTCCGGACCGCTGGACTCGCGGCCCACGACCTCCGCGAGCGCCGACGCCAGCCTCGTCTTCCCGCCCGATGCTGACATCCCAGAGCTGTCGTCCGTCGTGGCGCCGAGCAGCGCCGACGCGACCGGTGGCATCCAGGTCAGCGACGAGGGCGTGGGCGTCGCGGGGGAGGGTGACGTCGTCGTGGACGTGTACTTCGACTTCATGTGCCCCTACTGCGGCACGCTGGACCAGGTCAACGCCGCCGACCTGGAAGCGCTGGTCGCCGAGGGCGGGGTGACCGTCGTGTACCACCCGGTCTCGATCCTCGACCGCTTCTCCGAGGGCGCGGCCTACTCGACGCGGGCCGTGAACGCCACCGCGGTGGTGGCCGACCAGGCGCCCGAGCTCGTGCCGGCGTTCATCACCGCGCTCCTGGCGGACGGCACCCAGCCGGCAGAGAACACCACCGGCCTGTCGGACTCCCAGATCGCCCAGGTCGCCCAGGAGGTCGGCGTCAGCCGGACGGTGACCGACGCCTTCACCGAGACGTCCGACTTCGAAGGGACCGAGCTGCGCACCTTCGTGCCCTGGACCGTCGCCGTGACCACCATGCTCCCGGTCAACGAGGACACCGGCTCGACGGGCACGCCGAGCGTGCTCATCGACGGCCAGTGGTTCGGCGGCACCGCCGACCAGGACTGGCGCCAGCCGGGCGTCCTCAAGGCAGCCGTCGAGGCCGCGAAAGGCTGAGCGGCCCAGAACGGTCGACGGGCCACGGCCAGGTCCGGCTACCCTAGGCCTGCGCCTCCTTAGCTCAGTCGGTCAGAGCAGCTGTCTTGTAAACAGCAGGTCGTCGGTTCGAATCCGACAGGGGGCTCACTGCCTGACCGGCGTCGTCGTCCCGAAGGGGTGATGACGCTTCGTCGTCTCCGGGGCCCTGCGAG
>JAVBSR010000025.1:0-11174 GCA_031556715.1 Cellulomonas sp. | reverse complement strand
GACCTGCAAGCAGACGTGGACCAACCGCGACGGCGTGGAGTACGTCTGGTTCAACAACGTCGAGACCAAACCCGGTATCGGCTACCCGGTGCGCTGGGAGGACCAGGACCGCTGGAAGGGCGGCTGGGAGCTGGACCGCTCGGGGCGGCTGCGGCTGCGCTCGGGCCGCCGGGCCGGTCGACTGACGAAGATCTTCGCCAACCCCGACCTGCCGTCGTTGGACGACTACTACGAGCCGATCACCTACGACTACGACACGCTGCTGACCGCCCCGCTGGGCAAGACCTCGCCCAGCGCCCAGCCCATCTCCGTGCTGACCGGCGAGCCCACGCCGATCACCTGGGGCCCCAACTGGGAGGACGACCTGTCCGGGTCGCCGGAGACCGTCAACCAGGACCCGAACCTGAAGGCCATCCAGCAGCAGGTGCAGCTGGAGCTGGAGCAGACCTTCATGTTCTACCTGCCGCGGCTGTGCAACCACTGCCTCAACCCGGCGTGCGTGTCGTCGTGCCCCTCGGGTGCCATGTACAAGCGCGACCAGGACGGCATCGTCCTGGTCGACCAGGACCGCTGCCGCGGCTGGCGGATGTGCGTCTCGGGCTGCCCGTACAAGAAGGTGTACATCAACCACCACACCGGCAAGGCCGAGAAGTGCACCTTCTGCTTCCCGCGCCTGGAGGCCGGTCAGCCCACGGTCTGCGCCCTGACCTGCGTGGGGCGGCTGCGCTACCTGGGTATCGTGCTGTACGACGCTGACAAGGTGGACGCCGCCTGCGCGGTCGAGGACCCCCAGGACCTGCTCGACGCCCAGCGCGCGGCGTTCTGCGACCCGGACGACCCTGAGGTCGCCGCCGAGGCCGTGGCGCAGGGCATCCCGCGCGACTGGGTGGAGGCCGCCCGACGGTCGCCGATCTGGTCGCTGGCCATGAAGCACCAGGTCGCGCTGCCGCTGCACCCGGAGTTCCGCACGCTGCCGATGGTCTGGTACATCCCGCCGCTGTCGCCGGTGCTCGACGCCACCGGGGCCCTCGGCGGGGACGACGCTGACGCCGACGACGTCTTCGCCGCCGTCCACCAGCTGCGCATCCCCGTGGACTACCTGGCCCAGCTGTTCACCGCCGGGGACAGCGCCCGGGTGGCCGGGGTGCTCATGAAGCTCGCCGCCATGCGCAGCCACATGCGTGGCCTGACCGCCGGAGGCAAGGTCGACCAGGACCTGCTGGACCGGGTGGGTGCCACTGGGCCGGAGCTCGAAGAGCTGTACCGGCTGCTCGGTATCGCCAAGATGGCCGACCGGTACGTGGTGCCCAAGGCCCACGAGGAAGAGGCCGCCCGGCTGGGCTCCTGGGCCAGCACCTGGGGCTCAGGCTGCTCCCTGGACGTCCCTGGCGGTCCAGGCATGGGCGGTGGTGCGGCCGTCGTCGCCGGACCCAGCATCCCTGTGGGTGCGCCGGGCGGGTCGGCACCGAGCAGCGGCGCCGCTGCTCCGAGCGCGGGGGAGTGAGCGACGTGTCGCACCCCGAACCCGATACACCAGGTCAGCCTGGTCGTTGCCAGGTGTGGGCCCTGGTCAGCCTGTGCCTGGGCTACCCCGACGAGACGCTGGTCGCCGCTCGGGCTCAGCTGGCCAGCGCGGTCGACACGCTGCCCGACGGCCGGGCCCGTGAGCACCTGACGCAGTTCACCGACTGGTTCGCCGTGGTGCCGGAGGAGGACCTCACCGTCCAGTACGTGCGCACCTTCGACATGCGTCGCGACACCAGCCTCAACCTGACGTACCACTCGCACGGCGAGACACGTCGCCGGGGACTGGCGCTGCTGGAGCTCAAGCGGCGCCTGCGGGCCTGCGGCATGGTGCCCGAGGACGGCGAGCTGCCCGACCACCTGCCGCTGCTGCTGGAGGTCGCCGCCGTCGAGCCCGAGCACGGTGCGGAGATCCTGCGCCTGGTCCGCCCCGGCATCGAGATGCTGCGGCGGGGCCTGGCCGACTCCCCGTACGGCCACCTGGTCGACGCCCTGGTCGTCACCCTCGGCCCGGCCGACACCACCACGTCGGCGGTGGTCGACGAGCTGGTCGTGCTCGGGCCCCCGGCGGAGGAGGTCGGGACGGAGCCCACGGCGTCGTGCCCCGGGCCGCCGTCGGAGCCCCTGCCGTTCCCCTACCCGCGGTCCATGCGCCCCGACCCCGGCGGTGACGCCGGTCCGGGGCCGCTCGGCCAGGCGCCGCTCACCGTGGTGACATCGAGCCGGCCGCCGCTGAGCGTGCCGGCGGCGGGTGCCGCCTGCCGGTCGCTGGGCCTGTCCGACCCGTCCGTGTCGTCACCTACGTTCGTGCCCGAGGTCAGGTCGGCACTGGGAGGTACCCGATGAGTACGTCCGTCCTTGTCTTCGCCGTGTGGCCGTACGTGGCCCTCACGGTGTTCGTCGTGGGGCATGTGTGGCGCTGGCGGCGCGACCAGCCCGGATGGACCAGCCGCACCAGCCAGCTGCTGGCGCCGCGCGGGCTGCGCCTGGCCTCCCCGCTGTTCCACATCGGGGCGCTCGCGGTGGTCGCCGGGCATGCGCTCGGCCTGCTGGTCCCCGCGAGCGTCACCGACGCGCTGGTCTCGGAGCACACTTACCACATGACGGCACTGATCGTCGGGCTCACCGCCGGGGCGGCGATGGCCACCGGGCTGGTCCTGCTGGTGGTCCGTCGGCTCAAGTACCGCGAGCGGCTGCGGGTGGTCACCACGCGGCTCGACTGGGTGGTGTACGGGCTGCTCGTCGTCACCGCAGGGATCGGGCTGTGGGCCACCTTCGGGGAGAACGTCGTCGGCAGCGGGTACGACTACCGCGAGACCATCTCCGTGTGGTTCCGGTCGTTGTTCGTGCTGAGCCCCGACGTGGACCTCATGGCCGGCGTCCCGTTCGTCTTCCGGCTGCACATCGCGGTGGCGTTCGGCTTCGTCGCCATCTGGCCGTTCACCCGGCTGGTGCACGTCTGGTCGGTGCCGCTGGGCTACCTGGCCCGGCCGTACATCGTGTACCGCCAGGCCGGCGACGGCCGTCGGCCCGCGGTGACCAGGACGCCGTGGGCATGATGCGCCAGGCACGTGTCGTCACGGTCTCGGACCGGGTGGCCTCCGGCGCCCGGTCCGACGGCACCGGGCCGGCGCTCGTGGCATGGCTGGACGGGCTGGGCCTGGACGTGACCGAGCCGACCGTCGTGCCCGACGACGTCGCCACGGTGCGCAGCCAGGTGCAGCAGCACCTGGCGGCCGGGGCGCGGCTCGTCGTGACCACCGGCGGCACCGGGATCGGCCCGCGCGACCGTACCCCCGAGGCTCTCGCCCCGCTGTTCGACCTCGTCCTGCCGGGTGTGGCCGAAGCGGTGCGGGCTGCCGGGGCGGACAACCCGACAGCCTGCCTGAGCCGGACCGTCGCCGGTGTCGTCGGCACCAGCCTGGTCGTGGCGCTGCCCGGGTCGGTCGGGGCCTGCCAGGACGCGATGCGGGTGCTGGCACCGGTCGTCGTGCACGCCCTCGACCAGCTCGACGGCGGTGACCACACGTGAGCCTCGACGCAGCGGCCGGCCCCCCGCCCAGGGTGGTACGACGGTGCCTGGTCACCGACAGCCCTCTGGCGACCAGCCACCTCGAGGCTGCGGTCGCCGACCGGCAGGCGGGCGCGGTGGTGTGCTTCGTCGGCACGGTCCGCGACCACGACGACGGCCGCCCCGTCACCGCCCTGCGCTACGAGGCGCACCCGGACGCCGAGTCGATGCTGGCAGACCTGCTGGCCGGTTTCGCCGCGGCGCACCCGCAGGTGCTGGCGCTGGCGGTGGCGCACCGCTACGGCCACCTGGAGGTCGGCGACGTGGCCTGCGTCGTCGCGGTGTCCGCCTCCCACCGGGCCGCGGCGTTCGCGGCCTGCTCCGACCTGCTCGAGTTGGTCAAGGCCGAGGCCCCGATCTGGAAGCACCAGAGCTACGCCGACGGCCCCGGACAGTGGGTGGGCCTGCCGTCGGCCCTGGAGACCGGCGCGTCGCAGCGGGCGGGTGTGCCGTGACCGTCGCCCCGGCCCGGGCCCTGCCCGACCTGTCGCAGCCCTTCGCCCCGCTCGTCGACCGGTTCGGCCGGGTCCACACCGACCTGCGGGTCTCCGTGACCGACCGGTGCCCGCTGCGCTGCACCTACTGCCTGCCGCCGTCCGGTCCGGCGCTGGCCGAGCGGGCCACCCTGCTGACCACCGACGAGATCGTGCGGGTGGTCGCGGTGGCCGTGGCCTGCGGGGTGACGAAGGTGCGGCTCACCGGCGGCGAGCCGCTGGTGCGCTCCGACCTGGTGGACCTGGTGGCGCGGCTGGCCGGGCTGACGCCGCGGCCCGAGCTGTGCCTGACCACCAGCGGCGTCGGCCTGGCCGAGCGGGCGCCGGTCCTGGCCGCTGTCGGCCTGGACCGGGTCACGGTCTCCCTGGACACCCTCGACCCCGAGGAGTACGCCCGGCTGACCGGCCGCCGCCGGCTGGACGACGTGCTGGCCGGGATCGACGCGCTGCGCCAGGCCGGTTTCACCAAGACCAAGGTCAACGCGGTGATGGTGCGCGGCCTCACCGAACGGGCCGCCCCGACCCTGGTGGACTGGGCGGTGGACGGCGGGCTGGAGCTGCGGTTCATCGAGCAGATGCCCCTGGGGGGCTCGCCCTGGCGGCGCGACGACCTGCTGACCGCCGCCGACCTGCTCGACCTGCTGGGTGCCCGGCACAGGCTCACCGCCGTCCCCGACGCCACCGGTGCGCCCGCGACCCGCTACCGGGTGGACGACGGACCGGCGCACGTCGGCATCATCGCGGCCGTCACCCGGCCGTTCTGCGGGGACTGCTCCCGGCTGCGGCTCACCGCCGACGGCCAGCTGCGCTCGTGCCTGTTCGCCACGGACGAGACGGACCTGCGCACGGTCCTGCGGGGCGGCACCGTCAGCGACGAGCAGATCGCCCAGACGCTGGCCCGGTGCGTCGTCGGCAAGGCCGCCGGGCACGGCATGGGCAGCGACGACTTCCGCCCGCCGGTCCGCCTCATGAGAGCCATCGGCGGGTGACATGACCGCCCAGGCTGCGACCCGCGAGGGACGAACCTCCGCGCGAGGGACGAATCGGCTGAGTCCTTCGCGCGGGGCTTCGTCCCTCGACGGGGTGACCTGGGCGGCGGTGGTGCTGACCGGCGGGCGGGCCCGCCGGCTCGGCGGGCTGTCGAAGGCCGACCTCGTCCTGGACGGCCGGACGCTGCTGGCCAGCACCTACGCCGCCTGCCGGGACCTGGGCGCGCAGGTCGTCGTCGCGGTGGGCCCCGAACCGGAGGAGCCGACCGGCCTGGGGGTCGACGGCGGGCCCCGCCTGGTGTGGACCCGGGAGGACCCGCCGTTCGCCGGCCCGGCCCGGGCCGTCGCGGCCGGGGTCGCCGCGCTGGCCCGGTGCACGCCGGCACCCGGTGCCGCGGTCGTCGTGCTGGCCTGCGACATGCCGGACGTGGGCGGGGCGCTGCCCGTCCTGGCCCGCGCTGTCGTGGCCGACGGCGGTCCGCCGCCCGTCGGCCCGCCGCCCGTCGGCCCGCCGACCACGACGCCCTGGTGGAGCGTGCTCGGCACCAGCTCCGGGTCCGGGGGCGCCCAGGTCCAGTGGTTGCTGGGTATCCACCGCTGGGAGCCGCTGCGCGACGCCTGCGCCGCACTGAGCCCTGGCGGTTCCGGCGAGTCGGTGCGCGAGCTCCTGGCCCCGTTGCGGGCCCGCCGGATCCCCGTGCCGGACACCGCCGCGGCCGACATCGACACGTGGACGGACCTGCACGTCCGGCTGAGACGAGAGGACGAGTCGGTTCGTCCTGAACCTGCCGCTGCGCACCGCGCGGAGGGCCGACCAGAAGGAAGGACACACCGTGCTGAACCACGCTGAACCTGCCGGCGGACCTGGCGAGCCTGCCTCGGAGCTGGCCGCATGGACCGTGCGGGCGTTGGACGCGCTCGGCCTCGCCGAGGACGACGCCCCCGACGTGACCGCGCTGCTCGACCTCACCCGCGAGGTCGCCCACCAGGTGACCCGCACCGCCGGTCCGCTGACCTGCTACCTCGTCGGCGTGGCGGCTGCGAGGCGCGGCGGCCGGCCCGAGGACCTGGCGCACGCCGTCGCCCAGGTCCGTGCCCTGGTGGCCGGGCCGTGAGCGTCCAGGTCCGCTACTTCGCCGCCGCCCGGGACGCGGCCGGCCGCCCGCACGAGGCGTGGGCCGACGAGGGCGGCACGGTCGGCGACCTGGTCGCGCGGCTCGGCGCACGCCACGGCGAACCGCTGACCACGGTGCTCACCCGGTGCAGCTTCCTGGTCGACGGCCAGCGCGCGACGCCGGACGCGGTCGTGCCTGGTGGCGCGGTGGTCGACGTGCTCCCTCCCTTCGCCGGGGGCTGACCGCCGAGCAGCGGCCGGGGTTGGCAGCGCGCCTGGCCCGTCACCGTCGTCCGCCCAAACCACGCAGCATGGAGAACCTGACCACGCAGCATGGAGGAACCTGCCGCGTGCGGACGAGCCGTTGCTCCACCCGGACGACGCCGTGAAGATCAAGGTGCTCGAAGGGCCCGGGCGCACGGCGTCCGTGGCCTGACGCCTCGACTCAGGCCAGGTCGAGCAGCTCGACGACCATACCGACCGTGACGTCGACGACGTCCTCGGGCACGACCGCCCAGGCGTCGGCGCGGGCCAGCGAGGCGACCAGGTGCGAGGCCGAGCCGCGGTCGGTCGTGGGCCGGACGGTGCGCACCCCGCCGTCGTCGCCGACGACCACCGGCACCAGGTGGGTCAGGCCGGCGGGGCTGGTCCAGCCCTGGGCCACCCGGGCGGTGCGCACCGGGGCGGGGGTGCGGCCCAGCGCCTGGTCCAGCCACGGCCGGACGAACGCGGCGAACGACGCCGCGACGCTCACCGGGTTCCCGGGCAGCGCCAGCACGGCGGTGCCCCGCCAGGTCCCGGACGCCTGAGGCTTGCCGGGTCGCATCGCCACGTGCGCCACGTGCTCGATCAGCACGTCCCGGACCACGTCGTAGTCGCCGGCGGAGATGCCGCCGGCGACGAGCAGCAGGTCGGCCCGTGCGGACAGTGCGTCGAACAGGTCGGTCAGGGTGTCGGTGCGGTCCGGGCAGTGCCGTCGGGCCACGACCTTCGCCCCGGCCCGGCGCAGGGCGGCGACCAGGTAGGTGCCGTTCGAGTCGTAGATCTGCCCGGGGGCCAGCGGCTGCCCGGGGGTCTGGGTCTCGTCTCCGGTGACGATCACCGCCACCCGGGGTCGGCGGCGCACTGCCAGCTCGGCGTGGCCGGTCGCGGCGGCGGCGGACAGGTCGGCCGGGCGCAGCGTCCGCCCGGCGGGCAGCACCAGGGCGCCCACCTCGACGTCCTCGCCCCGCCGGCGCACGTGCCGGCCCGCGACGACTGGTTCGGTGACGATCACCTGGTCGCCGTCGACCTGGACGTCCTCGACCGGGACCACCGCGTCGGCGCCGGGCGGCACCGGTGCGCCGGTCATGATCTTGGCGGCGGACCCGCGGGCCAGCGGCCCGGTCGGTGCGGCCCCTGCCGGGACGGTACCGACCACCCGCAGCCGCCCGGGGAGGTCGTCGTCGTGGTGCACGGCGTAGCCGTCCATCGCCGAGCTGTGGAAGCCCGGGACGTCCACCCGGGCGCGAACCGGTTCGGCCAGGACCCGACCCCCGCACCGCTCGATCGGTAGCCACCGCAGATGCGTGGGTCTAGCCAGGTCGACGACGCGATTGCGGTAGAAAGTGAGCGAGAACCGT
The DNA here is from genome assembly GCA_031556715.1 of Cellulomonas sp. Lineage (GTDB taxonomy): Bacteria > Actinomycetota > Actinomycetes > Actinomycetales > Cellulomonadaceae > Cellulomonas. Next base: position 3,360 of record JAVBSR010000025.1, on the reverse strand, counting down.
TGACGTGCGGCCATAGTTTAAACATACTACTCTTGTGGAAACAAAACAGGGCATACACCCCGCTCGTTCGGGTCTTGGTCTGCGCGGCCTCGTCGTCGCGCTCGTCGCCGCACCGCTGCTCCTGGGCGCCTGCAGCTCCTCCGACAGACCGTCAGGCGGCGCCTCCGGCAGCCCGTCGGTCGAGTCGGCCACCATCACGGTCATGGCCGCCGCCTCCCTCACCGAACCGTTCACCGAGCTGGCTGCGACCTTCGAGGACGAGCATCCCGGGGTCACGGTCGACCTGGTCTTCGACGGTTCCTCGACGCTGGCCACCCAGCTGGTCGAGGGCGCCCCGGCGGACGTCTTCGCCTCGGCCAGCAAGGCGACGATGACCGAGGTGGCTGACGCGGGGCTGACCACCGACCCCGCTCCTTTCACGGGCAACCAGCTGACCATCGCGGTACCGGCCGACAACCCGGCCGGCATCACCAGCCTGCAAGACCTGGCCAGACCCGGCGTCGCCGTCGTGGTGTGCGCCCCTGAGGTGCCGTGCGGCGCCCTGGCCCGCGCCGTGCTCGATGCCGCGTCCCTCGACATCACCCCGGTCAGCGAGGAGCAGAACGTCAAGGGCGTGGTGACCAAGCTCACCACCGGTGCCGCCGACGCCGGGCTGGTCTACGTCTCCGACGTCAAGGCCGAGGGTGACGCCCTGACGGCCGTGGCCCTGCCCGATGCCGGCGTGGCGACGACCAACTACTACATCGGCGTGCTCGACGGTTCGAAGCACCGGGCGCTGGCCGACGAGTTCCTCGCGCTGGTCTACACCGCGCAGGCCCGTGAGGTGCTGCAGGCCGCCGGGTTCTCCGACGTCCAGCCCTGACAGGCCCCCGTGGTGACGACAGCGACCGCCGCGCCAGCCACGGGACCGACGACGCCCTCCGAGGTCCGGGCGCGGGTCCCGGGGCTCGCCCCGGTGTGGGTCGCGCCGGTCGCTGCCGTCGCCCTGGTCTGCGTCGCCGCGCCGCTGCTCGCCCTGGCCGGGCGGACCGACGCGGCGACGCTGGCCACCGCCGTCACCAGCCCGGCGGCCCGCCAGGCCCTGGCCCTGTCGCTGGGCACGGCGGCGGCCGCGACGACGGTCAGCCTCCTGCTGGGGTTCCCCCTGGCACTGGCCCTGGCCCGCTGGCCGACCAGGCTGGCGTCGTTGCTGCGCCCGTTCGTGCTGCTGCCTCTGGTGCTGCCGCCGCTGGTCAGCGGCCTGGCGCTGCTGTTCCTCCTGGGGCGGCGCGGACCGGTCGGCCGATGGCTGGCCGAGGTGGGCCTCACCCTGCCGTTCACCACCGCGGCGGTGGTGATCGCCCAGGTGTTCGTCGCCATGCCGTTCCTCGTGGTGTCGGTCGAAGGGGCGCTGCGCTCCAAGGGTGACGGCCACGAGGCGGTCGCTGCGACGCTCGGCGCCCGGCCCACCCGGATCGTCGCCACCGTGACCGTGCCGATGGTCGCCCCGGCGCTGCGCTCGGGCCTGCTGCTGTGCTTCGCCCGGGCGCTGGGGGAGTTCGGGGCCACCGCCATGTTCGCCGGCAACGCCCCGGGCACCACCCGGACCATGCCGCTGGCCATCTACACCGCCTTCAACGGCGCCGGGGTCGACAAGGACGCGGCCGTGGCGCTGGCCCTGGAGCTCGTGGTGGTCGCCGTCGTCGTCATGGTGGCCTCGGCCGTCAGAAGCCGGAGGTGAGGCGATGACCGCGACCCCGCACGGACCGACCAGCGCCCTGGGCCCGACCAAGACCGGCGACGAGCCGCTGGCGGGTCCGACCGATCGTCAAGGGCGCGGCCGTGGCTGGCCCTGGAGCTCGTCGTCATGGTGGCCTCGGCCGTCAGGAGCGGGAGGTGAGGCGATGGCCGCCATCCCGCGCGGACCGGCCCTGGCCCGCACCCGACCGCGACCGGAGACGAGCCCCAGCGAGGCCTCGCCGACCCCGACGTCGCCCGGGTTGGCGGGCTCGACCGAGCCGGAGGGTGTCGTATGGTCGGCGGAGCCGGCGCCCCAGACGGTCGGCGGGCGGTCGGCCGGGGACGCGGTGCTGGACGCCCACCTGGTCGCGCGCCGCGGCGCGCTGGACATCGACGTGCCGCTGAGCGTCGCCGACGGTGAGGTGGTGGCGCTGGTCGGCCCGAACGCCTCGGGCAAGTCGACCGTGCTGCAGCGGGTCGCGGGGCTGCTCAGCAGCCGCGACGGGTGGGGGGTCGTCCGCGGGACGACCTGTGCCGGGCGGCCGCCCGGCCGTACCGGACGACCGGTCCGACCAGCTCCGCCGTACCGGCGGGGCGTCGGCTACCTGGGGCAGGACCCGCACGTCTTCGGCCACCTCAGCGTGCGGCGCAACGTCGCCTACGGCGCCACCGGGCCGCGGGCGCAGGCGCGGGCCCGTACCGAGGCCCTGCTCGACGAGCTCGACCTGGTGGCCCTGGCCGACCGCCGCGCCGACCAGCTGTCCGGCGGCGAGCAGGCCCGGGTCGCCCTGGCCCGGGCGCTGGCCGCGCAGCCGCACCTGCTGCTGCTCGACGAGCCCCTGGCGGCCCTGGACGTGCGGGCTGCCGCCGACATCCGCACCCGCCTGGCCGCTGCGCTGGCGTCCCGTCGGCTGCCCGCCGTGCTGGTGACCCACGACCTGCTGGACGTGACGGCACTGGCGGATCGGGTGGTCGTCCTGGACCGGGGGCATGTGGCCGACACCGGTCCGGTCGGCACGGTCCTGGGCGAGCCGCGCACCCCGTTCGCGGCCGCGCTGGCCGCGGTCAGCCTGGTCGCCGGCACGGTGGTGGACGACCGGTTCGTCGCCGAGTCCGGTTGGCAGCTGTCGTTGCCGCCCGGTGCGGCGATCGACCCGCTGGCTCCCCCGGCGCGGGCGACGGTCGGCCGGGTCTGGCTGGCCGTCCCCTCCGACGCGCTGAGCCTGCGGCCTGCGGCCTGGCCGGAACGGACACCGGACCCCTGGACCTGGGACACGACGGTCACCAGCCTGAAGGAGACCCCCGACGGGCTGTGCGCCGAGGTCGCAGCCTGCCCGGAGCTGGCACCGCCGGTGGCCCGCACCTGGGTCGTCGACCGGGTGGTCGTCCCCGATGCCCGGGTCCGTGTCCGCGTCGACCTGGACCGGGTACGGCTCTACGCCCGCACACCCGCCTGAACCCGGCTTGGCGACCTCACCCTCCAGCCCTGACGTCCATCCGGTCGCCCGGCACGGGCGCCGTCTGAAGACCAGTGCGGTGGGGGGGGGGCCGCGGGGGGCGCCGGGGGGGGGGGCGCGGGGGGCCCCGCGCGGGCCCCCCCCCCGCCGGGGGGGCGCCGGGGGGCGCGCGCGGGGCGGGGGG
>JAVBSR010000144.1:0-6209 GCA_031556715.1 Cellulomonas sp. | reverse complement strand
CCACGGACGCCACGGACGCCACGGACGCCACGGACGCCACGGACGCCACGGACGCCACGGACGCCACGGACGCCACGGACGCCACGGACGCCACGGACGCCACGGACGCCACGGACGCCACGGACCAGCGTGGCACGGGCCCGTCGCGATCCTCAGCGGTGGAGCGGTCGTCGACCTACCCGGCGGAGGCGGTGGCCGCGCTGGTCCGGGAGGGCACCGCCGCCACGTCGGGGCTGCGGCCGGTGCTCGACACCGTCCTGGAGTCGTTGCTGGCCGTCGCGGGGATCGTCGCGGAGGGCCTGACCCGCGACGCCGGGTGGCGGTTCCTCGACGCGGGGCGGCGTATCGAGCGTGCTCAGCACGTGGTCGACACCCTGGCTGCCACGGCGGTGCGCGCCGGCCCGCCGGAGGTCGACCGGCTGGTCCACGAGGCGGTGCTGGAGGTCCACGAGTCGACCATCACCTACCGGCGCCGCCACCCGACGACCGTGGTCGTCCCCGGCCTGCTGGACCTGCTGGTCCACGACCGCACCAACCCCCGGTCGTTGGCCTTCTCCACGGACCGGCTGCGCGACGACCTGCGGGCCGTCCCGGCCGACCGTTCCGGGCCGGGCGACGACCAGCGGGACCTGCTGCGTGACGTCAGCGACCTGGAGGCCGAGCTGGACTCTGTGGTGGCGGACGTCGTGTCGGTCGGCGGCCGCCGCGAGCGCCTGGCCGAGTCGCTGGCGTCCATGGGCTGGCGGCTGCGCGCCGCCCACGACGAGATCGACCGTCTGCACTTCCAGCACACCGCCCCGCAGCGCATCCAGGCCGACCTGTGGGGACGGCCGAACCTGGCACTCGGAGGTGGCGAATGAAGGACCCGTCCCGGTGAGCGGCCGGACCTGGGACCTGGTGCACCGCACCACCTACACCTACCCGCAGGACGTCACCGACTCCTACGGCCGGGCCGTGCTCGTGCCCCGCGACCTGCCTGACCAGCGCCGCCTGGCGCACACCGTCGACGTCGACCCGGCCCCGGCTGACCAGGCCGAGGAGGTGGACTACTTCGGCAACGTCACGACCTACTTCGCCGTGACCGTCCCGCACCGGCGGCTGGTGGTGACCGCCCGCTCCCAGGTGGAGGTGACCCGCACCGCCCCTGAGGTGGCCGACCTGCCGGGCACCGCCTGGGAGCAGGTGGCCCGGGCCGCGGCTGACGGCCAGGCAGACGGGGAGGGCGTGGTGGCGCTGCACGAGATGCTGCTGCCGTCGGCCCAGGTGGTTCCCGACGACGCGGTGCGGGCGTTCGCCGCCCCCGCCTTCACCTCGGGGCGCCCGCTGCGCGAGGTGGTGCGCGACCTGTCCCACCGGATCGCCACCGGCCTGACCTACCGCACCGGTTCGACGACGGTGCACACCACCCAGGCCGAGCTGCTGGCCCAGGGTGCCGGGGTGTGCCAGGACTTCGCCCACCTGGCGATCGCCGCCCTGCGCACCCACGGGCTGCCCGCCCGGTACGTGTCGGACTACCTGGAGACCCGGCCCGGCCCCGACCGTCCCAAGCTGCGCGGCGCCGACGCCTCCCACGCCTGGTTCTCGGTCTGGCTGCCGGGGTACGGCTGGTGGGACGTCGACCCGACCAACGACCGGTGCGTCGACGACGGCTACGTCGTGCTCGGCTGGGGGCGGGACTACCACGACGTGCCGCCCCTGCGCGGTGTGGTCTTCACCGAGGGCACCGGCTCCACCCTGGAGGTGGCGGTCGACCTGGTCCCGACCGGCACCGACCCGTACCTGTGACCCGCGCGACCGGGCGGCTCAGGGCTGGCTGATCGCCGCCTGGAGCTGGTCGAGGATCTCGGCCGAGCCGGGTGCCGGCTCGTCCCCGACCGGCTGGGCGTAGCTGGCGACCGGCCGCGGCTCGGCGCCGGGTGGTGCCCAGACGACGTCGACGGTGAACTCGACCAGGGTGTAGAAGACACCGTCGGGATCGCTGAGGACCGGCGCGCGGATCGCCTCCAGCTGGGCGGCGAGGGTGTCGGCCAGGAGGGGAAGGTCAGCCTCGTCGCTCACCGTGACGGACAGCGTGAACGACTCGTAGTCGGTGGGCCAGGGTGACAACGCCTGTACCATCTCCTCGCCGTGCGCAGCGGCGTACGCCAGGGTCCAGGTGCACATGTAGGCCGTGTCGCCGGACAGCGCGATGCACCGGAAGGTGATGCCGTCCTCAGAGGCGAACCGGTACACGTGCGTGCGCCCGGAGCTCGAGACCTCGCCGCGGTACTCGACCGCCACAGGAAGGTGAGCATCCAGGTAGCGCTCGAGCCGGCCCAGAGGGGTGTTCTTGGACATCCCCACGTAGAAGACCGACAGGCCCAGCACCACGACGACCGCCGCGACGGCGCCGATCCGCCAGTCGACCGACCGCCGCGCGCGCCGCGGCCTGACCATGTCGCCCAGCCGGCGGGCCGTGCTGTCGTCGGTGAGCACGACGGCCGGGCCGTAGCCGACATCCAAGACGTGGAACGTCGTGGCGCTGCCCTCGGCGTCGAGCACCGCGTTGGCCCAGTCCAACGCGTCCGCGCACCACCATTCTTCGTCACGGTGCGGGGTGAAGGTGCGCTCCTCACCGTGGAGCCGCAGACGCACCTCGCCGTCGACCAGCCTCACGTCGGTGATGTCGAGGGCTCCCCCGGCCATGGCGGACAACCGTCGGAAGACCTGGGGGTAGGGGCCGTCCTCGTCCGGCTCCTCCTCGTCCTCGTCCGGTTCCTCGGCGTCGGGGCTCCACACGTCGTCGGAGTAGTAGACCTGGTCGTCCAGGGTGTCGACCGGGCTGCCCATGGCGTCCAGCAAGGCCGCCGGTCCGCTCCCGGCGAGGTAGTCGGCGTCGTACTCGTCGACCAGCAGGTCGACGTACGACGGCTGCGCCAGGGTGATCCCCAGCCCGGCCAGGTCGTCGAGCATCGCCCGCACCCGGGCCGCGGCAGCCGCCTCCGTCGAAGGCTCAGACGTGTCGGACAGGACGCGCGTCTGGTCGCCCAGGTAGTACTTCTCGGCCATGCTGCTGCACCCCCGCGGTGACTGTCGTCTGGCGCCGACGTTAGCAGCCGCACCACCCTGGAGGAGCCCGGTCGGGACCCGACTTCTACCAGGGACAAGACCCACCCGGGCGGTGCCTGCGCCGCGGCGCGGAACCGAGCGATCCACCCAGGCCGACGAACAGACGCCGGCCAGAGCTTCGCGCTCCACCCAGGTCCGAGGTGCCCAGACCCTGACGACCTCGACGTGCTCGCGGTGCGAGGTCGCCCGGACTCCCCGTCGGGATGATGGCTACGGACGGCTCGACGAGCCGCAGGCCGGGCAGTCCGGGTCCTTGGCCAGCGTCACCTCGTCGAAACGCATGGCCCAGGCGTCGACCATGAGCACCCGGCCGACCAGGGTCGGCCCGCCGACGACCAGCTTGAGCGCCTCGGTGGCCTGGATCGCACCGACGATCCCCGGCAGGACGCCGAGGACACCGGTCGCGCTGTCCGCCTGGTCCGGCAGTGCGGGGTGCAGGCAGCGGTAGCAGGGCCCGGACCCGGCGAACACCGAGACCTGCCCGTGGAGCTGCCAGACCGACCCGTGGACCCACGGGGTGCCGAGCGCGAGGCACACGTCGTTGATCAGGTAGCGGGCCTCGAAGCTGTCGGTGCAGTCCACGACGACGTCGTAGCCGGCCACGATGGTCCTGGCACCGGTCGGCCCGGGGCCGGCGGTCAGCCCCGCCGGGTGGCGGACGACCTGCACGGTGGGGTTGAGCGCGGCGAGACGGTCGGCGGCCGAGTCGACCTTGGCCCGGCCGGTGTCGCCGGTGCTGTGGACGACCTGGCGCTGCAGGTTGGACTCGTCGACGACGTCGAAGTCGGCCAGACCGACGGTGCCGACCCCTGCTGCGGCGAGGTACAGCGCGACCGGCGAGCCCAGCCCGCCGAGACCGACGACCAGGAACTTGGCGGCGCTGATCCGGCGCTGGCCCGCCTCGCCCACCTGGGGCAGCCCCAGGTGCCGGGCGTACCGGGCGGCCTCCGCGGCGGTCAGCGGGCGCAGCCGGTCGTCGGGGACCACGCTGGCGGCGAGGCCGGGCTCGTCGGCCGGACGCTCGGACCGCCGTGGGTCCGGCTGGTCGTGGTGCTCGGAGGTGGCGGGCATGGCTCCTCGGCGGGGGCTCGGGGCGAGGCGATGCTGCTGACATTACCGCTGGGTACAAAGACCCACGGCGAGATTCACCTAGGCCTTTGTACCTAGACACGATACTACCTAGGTACAAAGGCCTAGGGGCCCTCGGAGCCCGATCGTCCGGGCCGGCATCGTCGCAGGTCAGAGGGCTAGAACTCGCCCAAATCCGTATAACACCATATATACTAGTCAGAGTAGTCGATACCTGCTAGGATCCTCCGGAGTCCATCGCCGGACCAGGCCTGTCACAAGGGAGAGATCATGTCTGTTGGAATATCCGACGACACTGGCCGTCTAAAGTTCCTCAAGGGTAGGTGGATCGACAACTGGGATCCTGAGAACGAGCAGCAGTGGGAGCGCGAGGGTTCGAAGATCGCCCGGCGCAACCTCGGCTTCTCGGTCTACGCCGAGTTTCTCGGCTTCGTCGTCTGGGCACTGTGGGCCATCACCGTGCCACGCCTGGCGAAGTACGGGTTCACCTTCACCGACTCCCAGCAGTTCACCCTGATCTCGACTCCGGCCCTGGTCGGTGCCACGCTGCGGTTCCCCTACACCTACATGGTCGCCAAGATCGGTGGCCGCAACTGGACGATCGTCTCGGCCACGCTGCTGCTCATCCCGACGACGGCCATGGCCTTCGCCATCAGCAACCACCCCGACGCCGCCGGCAACGGCGGGACGTCCTACAGCGTCATGGTGCTGGTCGCGGCGCTCGCCGGCTTCGGCGGCGGCAACTTCGCCAGCTCGATGGCGAACATCACGTTCTTCTTCCCCCAGAAGAGCAAGGGCTGGGCGCTCGGCCTCAACGCGGCCGGCGGCAACATCGGCTCGGCGGTGGCGCAGTTCGCCGTCCCGATCCTGGTCACCGTGACCGTCGCCGGTGGTGCTGCCGCGGTCGCGGCCGGTGACAAGAAGGAGAACCTGCCGATCGCCGGCTGGTTCTGGATCCCGTTCATCCTGCTGGCCATGGGTGGCGCGATCTGGGGGATGAACAACCTGACCAGCGCCAAGAACGACATGAAGGGCTACGCCTCCGCCCTGAAGGACCCGCACCTGTGGGTGACGTCGTTCCTGTACATCGGCACCTTCGGTTCGTTCATCGGTCTGGGCGCCGCCTTCCCGAAGCTCCTCTCCGACCAGTTCCCCACCAGCGACCACATCACCGTCACCGGCGCCATCGTCGGCCTGTCCTTCCTCGGCCCCCTGGTCGGGTCGCTGGCCCGGCCCTACGGCGGCAGGCTCGCCGACCGGTTCGGCGGCGCCATCATCACCGTCATCGCCTTCATCGTCATGATCGTGGCCGTCTTCGCAGCCATCCAGATCCTCGACGCCGAGGCCGGCTTCTGGCCCTTCCTCCTGTGCTTCATGGTGCTGTTCACTGCCACCGGCGCCGGGAACGGGTCGATGTACAAGATGATCCCCACCGTGTACCACTTCCGGGCCGGCGCCACCAACGCCCTGGAACACTCCTCGGGCGTCTCCACCGAGCGCAAGATCTCGGCCACCCTGGGCATCGTCTCGGCCTTCGGGGCCTACGGCGGCTGGCTGGTCCCCGAGATCTTCAAGAAGGCGATCGGACAGACCAAGGTCATGCAGCAGAAGATCGTCGACGGTGTGCCAGCCCTGACACCCAACGGCGACCCGCTCATGGTGAACACCAACCTCGTCGGTGGATACCAGCGGGGCATGTGGTGGCTGTTCGCCGCCTACATCGTGTTCCTCGTCGTGACCGTCGTCGTCTACGTCATCCCGTACTCCCGTCGAGGCACCCGGGTCTGAGGCGGCCCCGGGTGGACGGTCGACGGCACGTCTGGGCTCCCGAGCCAGATCTACCAGCGCGTCCGGTGACGGACCACCGACGCGGTCGGTCCTGGTAGCGGTTCGGCGCTCAGGCCCAGACGTGCCGCGATCGTCTCGACCAGCCTGCGGTGGGGGGGGGGCCCCGGGGGGCCCGGGGGGGCGGCGCCGGCGCGCCCGCGGCGGCCCCCGCCGCCCCCGGGGGG
>JAVBSR010000083.1:0-19929 GCA_031556715.1 Cellulomonas sp. | reverse complement strand
GTCCCGGTCCGCTCCACCCGCGTCGTCGCCGTGCTCTGCGCGGTCCTGCTGACCAGCGTCTCGGTGACGCTCGCCGGGCCCATCGCGTTCGTCGGGCTCGTCGCCCCCGTGGCCGTGCGGCTGCTGGCCGACCGGATCGGGGTGCTCCACCGGCACGTCTACCGCATCCCGGCCTGCGGCCTGGTCGGGGCCCTGGTCATGCTCCTGGCCGACGTGGCGCTGCGGGCGGTCCTCGGTGCCCAGGCGGCCGCCTCCGTGCCGACCGGGATCCCGACAGCGATGCTGGGCGGCCTGGTGATCGTCGCCCTGGCGCTGCGGCTGCGCGACGCCGGGACGGCACGGCAGCCGCCTCCCCAGGCCCGTGTCACCGCCCGGCTGGGGCGCCACAGCGCTGTCGTGATCAGCGTCGCCGCGGTGCTGCTGGCCGCGGCCGTCCTGGTCGGGCTGCTGGCCGGGAGCCTGTGGCTGCGCACCGGTGACATCGTGGCGTGGCTCCAGGGCTCAGCACCCCAGCTGGTCGGGTGGGCCCTGGACGACCGCGCCCCACGGGTCGCCGCCGCGGTCCTCGCCGGGGCGGCCCTGGCGCTGGCGGGCACCGTCGTGCAGTCCACCGTGCGCAACCCTCTGGCCGAACCTGGCATCCTCGGCATCACCGCCGGGGCCGGGCTCGGCGCCGTCGTGGCGGTCACCTCCGGCCTGGCGGGCGGACGCACGCTGCTGGTCGTCAGCGCGGTGGCTGGCGGGTTGTGCGCGTTCGCGCTCATCACGCTCTTGGCCTGGCGTGGCGGTCTGCTGCCCGACCGTTTCCTGCTGATCGGCATCGGCTGCGGCCACACCCTCAGCGCCGTCAGCACCTTCCTGCTGCTGCGCGCCGACCCGTGGGACACCCCACGCCTGCTCACCTGGCTGTCGGGCACCACCTGGGGGCGGACCTTCCCCGACGTCCTCCCGGTGGCGGTGGCCCTGCTGCTGGCCATCCCGGTGGTCGTGGGGCTGCGACGCCAGCTCGACCTGCTGGCCGTCGACGAGGACACCCCGCTCATCTTCGGCGTCCGCCGGGAACGCACCCGGCTGGGGCTGCTCGCCCTGGCCGCCACCCTGGCGGCCCTCAGCGTGGTCGCCGTCGGCGTGGTCGGTTTCGTCGGGCTCGTCGCCCCGCACCTGGCCCGCGCCCTGGTCGGCGCCCGGCACGCGCGCATCGTCCCGGTCGCCCTGCTGGTCGGCGCCACGCTCGTCTGCGTGGCCGACACCCTGGGCCGCACGGTCGTCGCACCGTCCCAGATCCCCGCCGGCCTGATGATGGCCCTGGTCGGAGCCCCCTACTTCGTCTGGCTGCTGCGCCGCACCAGAGCGTGACCGTGGCACTGCCGCCGCTGTCTCCGAAGAGGACGGTCTCAGCCCTTCGCGTGCGGTCTGGTGTCCCGGGTGAGAAGCTCGCGGTGGACGGCCGGGCTCACTCGGCCCGCAGGCGGTACCCCATCCCGCGCAGGGTCTCGATCCGGTCGGTGCCGAGCTTCTTGCGCAGGTACCCGATGTAGACGTCGACGATGTTGGACCCGGGGTCATAGTCGTAGCCCCAGACCCGTGTGAGCAGCTGTTCGCGGCTCAGCACCTGGTCGCGGCTGCGCATGAGCGTCTCGGCCAGGGCGAACTCCCGGGCCGACAGGTCGATGTCGTGGCTGCCGACCCGGGCCCGGCGGGTCTTGAGGTCCAGGGTGAGGTCTCCGGCGACCAGGGCAGCGTCGTTCAGCCCCACCGAGTCGGGCCGGTGCAGCCGCAGCCTGATGCGGGCCAGCAGCTCGTCGAAACGGACCGGCTTGGCCATGTAGTCGTCGGCGCCTGACTCCAGCCCGGCGACGGTGTCGGCCACCGACGAGCGGGCGGTCAGGATGATCACCGGCATGGTCAACCCGGCCTCGCGCAGCCGTCTGAGCAGCTGCATGCCGTCCTCGTCGGGCAGGCCCAGGTCGAGGACCACGAGGTCGACGTGCCGGTTCTTCGCCTGGGCCAGGCCGTCACGGGCGGTCCGGGCGACCGACACGGCGTAGCCCTGCGCGGTCAGCCCCTTGGCCAGGAGGGCGCTGATGCGGTCTTCGTCCTCGACCACCAGCAGGTGCGTCATGGTCGTCCATCCTGGTGCCCGGCGGTGGCCAGCGGAAGCCAGATCGTGAAGGACGAGCCCTGCCCGACGTCCGAGGTCACGACGATCCGGCCGTGGTGGGCGGCCACGATCTTCTCCACGATCGCCAGGCCGAGCCCTGCCCCCGACCCGCCGCGGGCCACCCGCGTGAACCGCTCGAAGATGCTCCCGAGCTCGTCGGCGGGGATGCCGCGACCCTGGTCGGAGACGGTGATCGTCGCCTCGGCGGCGTCGCGGCCCACCGACGTCGTGATCCGTGTCCCCTCGGCGGAGTACTTCACGGCGTTGTTCGCCAGCTCCAGGAGGGCCTGGGTGAGCCGGGCGGGGTCGGTCATGACGGTGGCGTCGTGGGTGCTGTCGACCCGCCACTCGCGCGGTCCGAGCATGCGGGCCTTGTCCACGACGTCCTCGACCAGCGGGCCCAGCCCGACCGGTCGGAGGTCGACGAAACCGGGCGCGTCGGCCTGGGCCAGCGTCACCAACGACTGCGTCAGCTGGGTCATGCGGTCGATCTCGTCGAGCGCCACGGCGTGAGCCGTCCTGACGTCGTCGGGGTCCTCCGGGTCGGCCAGCTCCAGGTTCCCCCGGATCACCTGCAGCGGGGTGCGCAGCTCGTGCCCGACGTCGTCGAGGAGCTGGCGCTGCGAGGCGAAGGCCGCGTCGATGCGGTCCATCGCCCCGTTCATCGCCCGCGCCAGCTCCCCCACCTCGTCGGCCCCTTCGACCGGTACCCGGGCCGTGGAGTCCGCGTCCAGCGCGGCCGTGGCGGCGACGAGGTTGCGCAGCGGGCGGACGATCTGGCCTGACAGCAGCCACCCCACGCCGACGACGAGGAGAGCGGTCAGGCCCGCGAGCGGCAGCGACGTGCGCAGGTAGGAGTCCCGGATCTCGTCCAGCTGCGTCCCCTCGTCGACGACGTCGACGTAGAGGCCCTGGCGGTCGTCTCCCAGCTGGGTGACGGGCACCGCGACGAAGGCGTACCGGCCGGTGTCGGCGTCCAGACGCCGGATCGTGATCGGCGCGGCCGGGTCGGTGGCGCGCACCGCCCGCACGAACGCGCCGTCGCCCAGCACCCTGTCGCACAGCGCGGTGCTGCCGTCGTGGACGGGAAGGTCGTCGCCGACCAGCCCGACGGTGCACTCGCCGGTGGTGTTGACCGAGCGGTTGACGGCGGAGGTGACCAGCTCGCTCAACGAGGCGAACGACGGCGGGTCCTCGCCCCGGACCGGGATGTCCCCGGCGTGCAGGCGGAACGACTCCACCGCGCGGGTCAGCGCCGTGTCGTTGCGCTCCGCAGCCCGCTGCCGGTCGGTGAGGTAGGTCACGACAGAGGAAGCGGCGATCCCCAGCACCGCCAGGCCCACCAGCGCTGCGAGCAGACGCAGCCGGAACGGCCAGCGGCGCCGGGGTGCGGCCTGGACCCGCCGGTCGGCGCCACGTGGGGGCCGTGCACCGGCGGGTCCAGCCTCGGCCTCAGTCAAGGTCGTCGGCCTCCCATTCGAGCACCTCGCCGGTGACCGCGTCGATCGTGAACTCGTACTTCTGGCCCGAGGCGATGACGTCGCCTTCGTAGACCGTCTGGCCGTGGTGGTGATCCGCCTCGATATGGATGCTCGTGGCATTCGGCACACGGCCGGCGACGATCTGTTTTGCCTGGTCGACCGACATCACCGTCGTGCCGGCGGGTGCGGTGGTGGTGGCGTGCCGGCCGTCGCGGTCGACGACGGTCCCGTCGGAGCAGCGGACGTCGACCTCGATCTTCTGGCCGTCGTGGACGAACTCGACGTCCCACACCAGGGTGCCGTCCTCGGTCTCCTGGCGGACCTCCACCCCGGTCACCTGGTCGTTCGTCAGACCAGCGGCGGCGAGGGCGATCACCAGGGCTTGGTCGGCGGTGTCCACCGGCTGGCCGGAGGCCGCCGGTCGAGCGCTGGCCGTGGCCGTCACCGGCGTGCCGAGCCGGCCGTCAGCCGCGCTGGGCGCTGCGCACCCCGACGCCAGGCCGATGATCAGCACGCACCCGAGCGCCGCGCCGCCGCCCACGGCCTGGGTCTTGCGAGTCGTGAAGTACCGCATGGTCGCATCCTTCTCTCGTCGTCCCGTTATTGATGCTACCCAGTCAAGAGGGGCACCATAAGAACGACAATGCCGTCGGGATGAGAAGTTCATAAGACCAGCGTTTCTCCGGTCGGTCAGGCGGGACCGGCTGGACGGTCCAGCCGCCGGGGCGCCGCGGCCGGGCGGCCGGAGCGCGCCGCGGGGCCCTCGTGGGGACACGCGCCGTCCCGGTCGAGATCGCGACCGGTCGGCTGGGAACATCTGAGGTGCCTCGCGCCTCGAACAGGGCGTCTCTACGAGAAAGGTGAGCCCCTCATGGACGGCTTCGACTTCGCCCCTGCTGCCGACGACACACCCGACGTCTCCGGTGACGCGTTCGACGCGCACGCCGAGGCGGTCACCGTGGACTACTCCTACACCGAGTACTCCGAGACGACGACCTGGGAGCAGGTCTCCCTCGTCGGTCACTTCGAAGGCATCGGCGACTTCGCGGCCGTCGACTACGACATGGACGGTGCGATCGACGCCCTGGCCGTGGACACCGACGGTGACGGCAGCCCGAACATGCTGGTCAACAGCAACGGGGACGGCACCTACCAGGTCGACGTCGACACCGACGGCGACGGCACCCTGGACACCACCGTGATGATGACGGCCGCCGACCTGCAGGAGGCCGCACCGGAGCTGTGGTCCATGATCGACAACCACTACCAGGACGTCGAGTTCCAGGGCGTCGACTCCGGCCCCGACGTCTACACGGTGCAGGAGGGTGACAGCCTGTGGCTGATCGCCGAGAACCTGCTGGGTGACGGGGACCGGTGGCCCGAGATCGCTGCCCTCAACCCTGAGGTCGCCGAGCACCCTGACCTCATCTACCCCGGGACCGAGCTGGTGATGCCGGAGAGCGTCGAGGCCGAGCCGGTCGTCATGGAGCCGGTGACCACCGGGCTCGACACCTACACGGTGCAGGACGGTGACAGCCTGTGGGCCATCGCCGAGAGCCACCTGGGCGACGGGGACCGCTGGCCCGAGATCGCTGCCCTCAACCCTGAGGTCGCCGAGCATCCCGAGCTCATCTACGCCGGCACCGAGCTGGTGCTGCCGACCCGCTGAGGCTGAGCGTGGCCCTGCGGCCCGGACCGTGTGCCAGGCTGGTGGCACCGAGACGGGGAAGGATGCTGATGGGTCACGAGCACGTGGGGTTCGGCCAGTGGGCGGAGCAGTACGACGACGGGATTCAGGGCCGGGTGGCGCGGCGGTTCTACCGCGCGGTGCTGACCACGGACATCCCGGACGGGTGCCGGGTGCTGGACGTCGGCTGCGGGACCGGGCGGCTGCTCGGCCTGCTGGCCGAGCGCGGTGCGGTCGGCACCGGCCTGGAGGTGGCGCCCGAGATGGTGGCGGTGGCGCGGCGGGCCAACCCGCAGATGGACATCCGTCAGGGCACGGCCGAGGACCTGCCGTTCGACGACGGCACGTTCGACCTCGTGGTGACCTGCCTGGCCTACCACCACATGGACGCGCCTGAACGGTTCTTGGCGGAAGCCGCCCGCGTCCTGGTGCCTGGCGGGCGGCTCGTCGTCGCCGAGCCGCGGCTCGGCGTGCTGCGTCGCGTGCTGAACGCCTGGTTCCGTGCCCACGACCACATCGAACGGTTCACCACCGCCGCCGAGATCGGCGCCGACCTGGAGCGCAGCGGGTTCGTCCCGGTGCGCACCCGGTCGAGGGGGGTGACTGCTCTGGTCGAGGTCAGGCGTCGTCCTTGACGACGACCTTGGCGTCGGCGGCCGCACGCTGCACGGCTTCGACACCGCGCAGCGCATTCTGCTTGGACTCGTACGCCTCGCCCACCGCGACGATCTCGCCGTTGCCGGCCTTGAGGCGGAACCGGTACTTGCCTGACTTGTCGGGGTAGACCTCGAACGTCCCAGCCATCACAGCTCCTCGAGTTAGAAATGCTCCGGTGCCGTGAGTATGGCAGACCGGGCCGGCACCCGTAGAGCAGAACGTCCTGGGTGACGCCACGTGCCGGACGGTGGGCATCTCGTCCGGTGCCGACGCCATTGACGAGCCGAGCCAGACCCATCGTTATCGGGATTTGTAGTGACGTTCGCGCAGCAGGACGGCCGCGGCCTTTCCCGCCGACCCTGACGCCTTTCGTCCCGGCCGCCGACCCGGGGGCACGGACGGGCCGAGCATGCCTCACCGCGGGCGTGGGACGATGGCACGGTGACGTCCCCTCCTGCTCGGCGCGGACCACGGTGGGGGGTCGACCTGCTGACCGTCCTGGTGGTCGTGGCGCTGGTGGCAGGGCTGGCCGTGCCGGTGCGCGGGGTGGCCGCCGAGGTCGGCGACTGGGCGGTCACCGCCGCGGTGGTGCTGCTGTTCTTCGGCTACGGCCTGCGCACGTCGCGCGCCGAGCTGTACGGCGCGGTCCGGGCCTGGCGGTTGCAGGTCTCGGTGCTGGTCGCGACCTTCGTGCTGTTCCCGCTGCTCGGGTTCGCGGCCCACCTGGTCCCCGGCCTGGGCGACCTCAGCGACGGGGTGCTGTACCTGTCGCTGCTGCCGTCGACGGTGCAGTCGTCGGTGGTGCTGACCTCGATCGCCCGGGGAAACGTCCCCGGGGCGATCACGGCGGCGACGACGTCGAACATCATCGGGATCGTCGCCACGCCCGTGCTGGTGGCGGCTCTCATGGGCGGCACCGGTGGCGGGACGGGGCCGGGTGCGCTGGTCGGCGTCCTGACCCACCTGGTCCTGCCGTTCGCGGCCGGGCAGGTCGCGCAGCGCTGGTGGGGTCGGTGGGCGCAGGGGCACGCCCAGATCACCAAGGTCACCGACCGGGGCACCGTCGTGCTCGTCGTGTACGTCTCGGTCAGCCAGGCGACCGTGTCGGGAGCCTGGACCAGGCTGACGCCTGAGCACCTGGCGGTGCTGATCGCGGTGTGCGCGGTGCTGCTGACCGCGATGCTGCTGGCCACGTGGCGGGGCGGGGCCTGGCTGGGTCTGTCGCGTGCCGACCGGATCACCCTGCTCATGTGCGGGTCGAAGAAGTCGCTGGCCACCGGGCTGCCGATGGCGTCGGTGCTCTTCGTGCCCTCGGTCGCGGCCTCGGTCGCCCTGCCGGTGATCGTCTTCCACCAGCTGCAGCTGGCAGTCTGCGCCGTGCTCGCCAGACGGCTGTCAGAGACCGGCTGACGGCGCACCACCAGCGCCGTACCGGACGGCCCGGACACCCTGCCGCACGGTGGAGCGGGAGCAGGCCCGCCGGCCTACCGCGTCGAGCCCGGCGGCATCGCCACGGCGGGGGTGCAGCATCGCCTCGGTGGGTGTCTTGCGGTGTTCCGGGTGAAGTTGCGACGTTCGTCGGCTCGACCGTGGACGCGCTCGGAATCGGCCAGGCACCTGGGCTCGGAAGGTCCCGCTCCTCGGCGGTAGCGTTCCGGCAGGCCGCACCCGAGCCCACCCGTCCGGCGGGGTCCGGGAGGTCCTGCGGCCCCCGGGATCGTCGCGACGGTCCCGTCCTGGTCCGCGCCGCGGGAACCGTCGGTGTGTCACGGCAGTGATGCTACGACCCGGCGCTGATTACACAGACCGACGGTCGTCTACGACACGCCTTGTCACACCACTGGCCAGAGGCCGCGACCGTCTCGACCCGACCCAAAGGTATTACCTCTGGAAAACACCCGGGTGCGCCGTCGAACACCTCGCGTAAACATGCCTCTGGCTGCTGCTTCTTGCGCATCTGTAGGTGCCGAAGGTTCGTATGCAGCCTTACGCGAGGCACGGATGAAGGTCGCTGAGCCTGAGTGCGCTGTCTTCCCAAACTACTATGCGGGTGCGTACACTAGTGACATGCGTCGGCCCCATGATGACTTTGCTGCCGGACTGGTGCACCTCCACTCGCGGCTCGCGGCTGCTGGTCCCTGTGCCGGCACACCGGTCGAGCCGGCGCAAGGCGACCGTCGCCGGGTGTCCGGGAAGGGCGGACGGCGTGCGGCCACAGATGTGCGGCAACCCGGCCGTGAGGCGTCGGTCGTGGCCTCGGGGGGTGGACGGTGACGGCGAGGCACGTTCTCATCACGGGTGGATCACGGGGGATCGGCAGGGCCGCAGTCGAGTCCTTCGCAGCCCGGGGCGACCGCGTCAGCTTCTGCTACAGGCAGGCGTCGAATGCCGTCGACGAGCTGGTGCCCCGGTTGCAGCAGTACGACCAGAATGTTTTTCACGGCCGCTGCGACGTCAGCGTCGCCTCCGAGTGCCAGACATTCTTCCGTCAGGCAGAGTCGACGCTCGGGCCGGTCGACGTCCTGGTGACGTCCGCCGGGATCGTGCGAGACTCGCCGATCGCTCTCATGCCGGTCGAAGACTGGGAAGGTGTCATCCAGACCAACCTCTCCGGGACCTTTCACTTCTCCAGGCTTGCGGCGTTCTCGATGATGAAGAGACGAGACACGAGCACTGCGCTCGTGCTGGTGTCGTCGATCGTCGGCAGCCACGGCAACCGCGGCCAGGCGAACTACTCTGCGTCGAAGGGCGGGGTCAATGCCTTGGCCCGCACGCTGTCGAAGGAGCTGGGGCCGTACAACGTCAGGGTCAACGCCGTCGCTCCCGGTTTCATCGACACGGAGATGACGACCGAGTTCGACGAGGCGACCCGACAGAAGGCTCAGGAGAGCATCTCGCTCCGACGGCTGGGCACCGCCCAGGACGTGGTGCGGCTCATCGAGTTCCTCGCCTCTGACGAGGCCTCCTACATCACCGGGCAGGTCGTGCAGGTGGACGGGGGGCTGGTGATGTGAGCGGTCTCTCGGCACGTGGCGCTCCCCGGTCCTGCTACGCGTTCGGCGGGACGCTGAACAGGCAGTCGGGCGGCGGCTGCCCCGACGACGTCTCGACATGGCTCGTCCGCAACGACGTCCACAGCACGTATCAGGCCGGACACTTTCCGGGCCGACCGGTGGTGCCCGGTGTCTTCATGATCGACGTCGCCCTTCTCGCTGCTCGGCTCTATCTGGCAGAGAAAGAGAGTCTGGCGGTCGAGCCCAGGCTTCTCGAAGTCGTGTCGACCAGGTTCGTCGCGGCGGCTCCGGTGGTCGATGCCTTCTGTCTGCGGCTGAGCGTCCAGTCCTCGGGCGACGGATGGACCTCTCGCAGCGTCTTCACGTGCGCGACGGACGACGGGCCGGTGCAGCTGGCCTCGGTCAGATTGCGCCTCGGAAGGAAGGCGGCCTAGATGGACAGGAGAGACATCGAGGAGGTGCTGCCGCACCGCGACGCGATGCTGATTCCCGACCGGATCATCGAGGTCTCCGCCCTGGAATTTGCCGTCGGGGTGAAGACGATCACGTCCGACGAGCCGTGCTTCTGCCCGGTCGGCCGTGCCGACGACCGACCGACGGACTATCCGGTGTCGTTGATGGTGGAGTTCTTGGGCCAGGTCGCCGCGGTCCTGTGCATCGTCTCGTTCTCCGAGCTCGGGCCCCGATCGAATCTGCTCCCGATCTTCGCCTCGGCGAGCGGTGTCAAGCTCGGGCGGCTGCCTCGGGTCGGCGAGACGCTCATCGGCACGGCCTGGATCAGCCGGAGGCTGGACACCGTCGTCGCGGTGACGGGCCAGGTGAGCGTCGACGGCGACATCATCATGGATGCCGAACGGGCGCTGATCGCATTCAAGCAGTCGGCCAGGCCGGCTGTGCTCTCAGGCGGAACACCCAGCCTCGGGTCAGAGGCACCACGAGAAAGGAAAGCACGATGAACTCGAAGATTGCAGAGCTCAGCGCGGAGCAGCTGGACGAGATCCTGTCTGACGTGATCACCGAGGCGCTCGAGCTCGAACCCGACGAGCTTGAGCCGGAAGGGCGCTTCATCGAGGAGTACGGCGGTGACTCGCTGCGCGCCATCGAGATCCTGGCTCAGCTGGAGAAGCGACTCGGGATCGAGATCCCGCAGGAACGTCTTCCTGAGATGGTGAACCTCAACCGCGTGCGTGACGTGGTCCTCGACCTGCAATGAACCGTACGGTGCGCCGTCGACGCGTCGCGATCACCGGGATCGGTCCGGTGTCGGCGATCGGAATCGGCCTGGAAGCATTCGAGCGCGGGCTGTGGGGCGGCGTGTGCGGGACCGGTCCCATCGAGGGATTCTCGACCGACGGCTTTCCGGCTCGCAACGGGGCAGAGATCAGGACCTTCGATCCTGGTGCGGTCCTGCGCTCGATCGACCCGGGCGAGTGGGGTCGCAGCAGCCAGCTCGTCGCCGTGGCCGCACGGCTGGCCCTGAGCGACGCCGGGCTGGAGCGCATCGACGACCGTCGTGCCGGTGCCTGTGTCGGTACCACCAGCGGCGAGTCGCAGGAGATCGAGGCCGCCGCGCAGCGGTGGGTCGACGACCCGGCGGTGGTCTTCGGAGCCGCGGACTACGCACGCGCCTCCGCCTCTCGGCTGGCGATCGCCGTCAGCCGAGAGCTGGGGCTGCTCGGCGAGTCGCTGACCTTCGCCACCGCGTGCTCCGCCGGCAACGTCGCCTTCTCGAGCGCGTTCGACCGGGTCGCCTACGGAGAGGCCGACCTCATGATCGCCGGGGGTGCCGATGCGATCTGTCGATGGGCGCATGCGGGGTTCTACCGCCTGGGGGCCCTGTCGGGGTCGACGTGCTCGCCGTTCGACGCGGACCGTGAGGGCCTCCTGACCGGCGAGGGCGGGATCGCGCTCGTGCTGGAGAGCCTCGATGCTGCTCGATCGCGGGGGGCGCGGATCTATGCCGAGGTTCTCGGTTACGGCGCCAACTGCGACGCGGCGCACATGGTGGCACCGAACCAGGCGCGGATCGAGGCCTGCATGCGCCTGGCGCTGGCCGACTCGAGCCTCACGCCCGACCAGATCGACTACATCTGTGCCCATGGGACGGCCACGACGGCGAACGACCTGACCGAGGGCGCCGCGATTCGGTCGGTCTACGGGCAGACGCCGCCACCGGTCAGCTCGATCAAGTCGATGCTGGGGCACACGATGGGCGCGGCGAGCGGATTCGGGATCGCGGCGAGCGCGCTCGCGATATCCCGCGGCGTCATCCCGCCCACGATCAACTTCTCGACGATCGACCCAGGCATCGGCTGGATGGATCCTGTGCCGAACGCGGCACGACGGGCCCGTGTCCGGTACGTCCAGAACAACGGTTTCGGCTTCGGCGGCAACAACGCCATCGTCATCCTCGGAGGCGTCGATGTCTAGTGCGGACGTTGTCGGGCTGGAGCTGCTCGGATGGTCGGTCGTCACGCCGCGCGGGATCGGGCGCGGCTGGCTTCAGGACATGATCGACATCGACGACCCGAATCACGAGAAGAGCCTGCCGGCGGACAGCGCCGACATGGCCCAGGTCGACATCGGGCGCGTGCGGGACTTTCTCGGCCGGCGTGGCGGCAGCTATCTCAACCGGTCGGCTGTGCTCTTGATACGTGCCGTCCAGGGCGCGCTCGACGACCTGGATCCCGCCGGTCGCGACGACGACCGCACGGGGATGGTCGTCGGCACCACCGCCGGAAGCATCGAGTCGATCTCCGAGTTCTACCGCGAGACGATCGTCAACGAGCGTCCCTACCTGGTCGACCCGCTGAGGTTTCCGAACACGGTGATGAACAGCGCGGCCGGAGAAGCCGCCATCTGGTTCGGCTATACCGGTCCCAACACCACCCTGGCCGGTGGCCCGCTCGCCGGGATCCAGGCGATCGAGCACGCGATGCGGCTGACGCGGCGCGGGCGAGCCGACACGGTCGTGGTCGGGGGTGCAGACGAGTGCAGCGTCTTCGACCGTGCCCTCGGGTCGGCCTGGACCGGATCCACCGGCGCGTCAGCGACGGAGGGAGCGGCGGCGTTCGTCACCCGCGCGGTCGCCGGGTCCGCGAGCGCTCCCGGCGGACGGGTTCTCGCGGCGCGCACCGCGACCGCGGCGGGCGCCGACCCCGACTCCCTGGCATCGGCGTTGGACGAGGTGGTGAGGTGCGTCGCCGCCGATGCCGGCATCGGCACGGACGACATCTGGCTCGTCGTGAGCGGTTGCGACGATACCGGAGGGGCCGAGGCTGCGGGCCTGTCAGGTCTCCTGACCAGTGCCAGGCCGCGTCACCTCATGCCCAGACGCGTCGTCGGCGACGTCCGCAGCGTGTCTGGCTTCTTGCAGGTCGCCGCCGCGCTGGTGGCCTACGGGGCGTGCCGCGAGAGCAGGTCGCGCCCGACGATGATCACGTCGGTGGACCCGAACGGGGCTGTCGGCGCCCTCGTGATGCGGGGGGAATGATGGCTGCGACAGTGCTCGGGACGGCGATGACCTCCTGCCACGGTGACACCGGGCAGACGTACGAGGCGCTGATCGCGGGAAAGATCGGTGCACGCCGGCTCGCTGATCCGCTGGCCTCTCGGCTCAAGATCCAGTGGGGCTATCCCATCGACGACGAGCGACGGGCGAACCGACCCTCGGGCTGGGTGGCCGGATGCATCCTCGCCGCGCTCGACCAGGCCGGTGTCGACCTGGCCCGCGAGCGAGTGCCCATCCTCCTCGGCACCGGGCTCCGCGAGCAACGGAGCCTGGAGATCGCCGTGGAAGACGCCCTCCGTGTCGGGCTCGACGATCTCGACCTGGCGCGGACCGTGTCGGCCTCGGTGCCGGGCACCGTCCCGTCCGACGTCAT
Organism: Cellulomonas sp.; assembly: GCA_031556715.1. GTDB lineage: Bacteria > Actinomycetota > Actinomycetes > Actinomycetales > Cellulomonadaceae > Cellulomonas. The sequence continues at coordinate 7,045 of JAVBSR010000083.1, read as the reverse complement.
GGTCATCTCCAACGCCTGTGCGGCGTCGGGCTATGCGCTCGGGCTCGGGCTGGACATGATCGAGTCGGGTGACCACGACGTGGTCGTGGTCGCAGGCTGCGACGACATCGCCCTGGGCATGCAGGGGATGATCGGGCGGGTCAGCCCTCGGGCGCGAACCTGCGTGAGGCCTTTTGACGTCTCAGGTGCAGGGGTGCTGCTGGGCGAGGGTGCCGCGGCGATGGTGCTGGTGTCGGCAGAGCGGGCCACCCAGGCCCGGGCCCTGGGGAGCATCGTCGGTGTCGGGCTGGGCAGCGACGCCGAGCACGAGACCGCGCCGAGCCGCCAGGGGATCGCCCGGGTCATGACCGAAGCGCACACGCGGGCCGGTGTCGACCCCTCGGAGATCAGCCTCGTCTTCGCCCACGGGACGGGGACCGCGCTGAACGATCCGACCGAGCTGGGGGCGCTGAGCGACGTCTTCAGCGCCCGGACCGGTCCGCTGGCGGTCACCGGGATCAAGGGGTCGATCGGCCACACGTCCGGTGCGTCGGCTCTCATGAGCGTGGTGACGGCGCTGGTCTCGGCCGACCGCGAGGTGGCCCCTCCGGTCGCAGGTCTGGAGACTGCGCTGCCCAGCGGTGCATTCCTGGACATCCTCGGTGAGCCTCGCGGCATCTCCGGCGACAGCCTCATGCAGGTCGACGCCTTCGGGCTCGGAGGTGTCAACGCTGTCGCGCTCGTGGCGGGGGCCTGTCGGAAGGACCGTTCATGAGGTGCGAGCCTGACGTCTACGTGGTGGGTCGGGCCATCCACGTCCCCGGCTGCCCGCCGTCCATGTTCCGGGGCGACCTGAGCGACCAGCCTGCCTGCGCGCCGGAGGACGCCCATGCGGTGCTGGGCCGAAAAGGACTGAGAAACCGCGACCGGGCGTCTCGTCTGGCGTTGTGCGCCGTCACGCAGGCCGTCACGGAGGCCGAGGAGCGACGCGGCATGCCGGTGTCGTCGTCGGCTGCCGTGGTCGTCGGTTGCAGCTTCGGCAACGTCGACACCGTCGTGGGCGTGGCCGAAGACATCATGGAGTCGGGTGACCGCCACCTGAGCCCGCTCGCCGCCGCGAACCTCTCGAGCAACAACGTGAGCGCGGCGGTATCCATCTGGTTCAGGGTGACAGGCCCCAGCCTGACGCTCTGCTCGGGCGACCGGCCGTCGGACGATGCCCTGGCGGCAGCCGTGCGCATCCTGCGGTCGGGCCGGTGCCGCGACGTCATCGTGGTGGGCGTCGAGGTCGCGAGCGGGCCGTCGTGCGAGGCGTACCTGGATGACGACATGAACCGTCGCCTCCAGACGCAGGCCAGTGCGGTGATCCTGTCTCGGGACCTGGGTGCCCTGGCCGGTCCCGACACCGGTGCCGTCGCCGGTGGACCCGCTGCGCCGGGCGACGCGGGGGACAGGCCTGCTCCCGGAGCATCGGCCGTGCTGGCGCTGGTCGGTAGTTCCGGCGTCGGGCAGAGAATCACCAGCACGCAGCATCGGGACTGGGAGGCACGGTGAAAGACGCAACCTCAAACCCGGGCCAGGACCCTCGCCGCTCTGGTCTCGTCGTCGCGCTCCACGGATTCGAGGACTCCGGCGACAGCTGGGAGCCGTTCATCGACCGGACCGGGCTGCGGGTGGTGGCTCCCGACCTCCCGTGGAGCACCACGGTGGGCCGCGAGTTTGTCGCGTTCGGGCCCCCGGAGGAATCCGTCAAGGACGTCCTCGACGGCTCGCTCGCCGATCTCACGATGGTCCTGGCCCATTCCTTCGGCGCCGGTGCCCTGCTCCTCGCGCTGGACGAAGGGATCGTGTCCCTGCCGCCCGACCTGCCGCTCGTGCTGGTCTGCCCGCTCTACCTGCCTCCGGGAGCGTCTGACGATGCCGGCCTGAAGGAGGCCTTCCGTGAGTCGCTGCGCAGCGCCCTGGCCCAGCGCGTCATGCAGAGCAGCCCACGGCTGCTGGGTGACCAGGTGACGGTCGACGCGATGGTGTCGTTCGTCCTGAAGCGGATCGGAGCGGCCGGATTTGATGCGCTCTACGACGGGTACCTGCGCACGGCCGACGTGGATCTCGAGGTCATCGAGAACCCGGTGCTCATCGTCGTCGGCGGCTGCGACCCGACGTTTCCTGTCTCCAGGGCGCGGCTGCTGCAGGAGCGGCTCCCCAGGAGCCTGCTGCTCGTGGGCGCCGAGCTCGGTCACTTTCCTCACCTGGCCAGGCCCGGCCTGATGGCTCGGGCGGCCGAGCTCTGGGCCGTGCGCAACCGGACGACGATCGGAGTATGACATGTGGATTTCAGAGAGCATGATGCCTGGATTTGAGGGCGCGAACATCGGCCTGTGGGTCGGTTTCAAGCAGTTCAGCTACCTCGCCGAGCATGCCTTGCTCGACTACTGCGCCGCGACCACGGCGTCGGTGTCGGAGCTGGTGCACGAGCAGGGGCTCGGTGTGGACCTGCGACGCATGAGCGCACGGCTGCCGCAGCCGCTGTTCGTCGAGGACGAGATCGTCTTCGACGTGCACTCGGCCCAGCCACGGGTCAGCGACGGGACCACGGCGACGTTCGCCGCGCGAACGCTCGGTGAGGGGTCGCGCACGGTCATGAAAGGTCGGGCCGAGTACTGTCTGAGACCGCTCGAGCGTCCCGGGTCCTGGCGCGGACGCCCGGTCGAGGTGCCGGCGGAGGCGCCTGTCGTCGGGCTCGGAGACCCGCACGTCTGGAGCCAGCAGATCCCCTACTTCTACTGCAGGTACTCCGACCCGGTCCAGTTCGACGGGTATGTGCGCATGGTGGAGGACGGCGTCGACCGGTTCCTCGCGGCCAAGGGACTGTCGATCCCGACCGTCCTGCGGGACCGTGGTTGGATCCCGGCGGTGACCGAGTTCCACATCTCGAGCACGACCCCCGTCTATATGGGAGAAGACGTCCAGGTCTCGGTCTGGCTGACGGACATCACGGCAGACATGCTGTTCGCGCTGGCCTTCGATTTCTCGGTGCTCCGGGACGGTCAGAAGATCTCGGCCTGCCGGGCGCAGATCACCCACGGGTACGCCGCGACCAGCGGAGACGTGAAGGGTGGTCTGCGACGGCTGGACGGCGACGTCAAGGCGCTGCTGAGAGGGGGTTCGGCAGATGAGGACGCCGCGGGTGTACTTCAGCTTTCGCAGCCCCTATAGCTGGCTCGCGCTCCAGAGGCTCCGCCCGGACGTGGAGGACGACGGCCTGGAGTACATTCCCTACTGGGAACCGGGGGACGAGATCAGAGCCCGGTTGCAGGAACGGGGGGGCGGGATCCACTACGCGCCCATGAGCAAGGCGAAGCACCTCTATATCTTGGGAGACGCACGTCGGTTGGCGAGAGCCGCCGGTCTGGACATCACGTGGCCTGTCGACCGTGACCCCTGCTGGGACCTGCCTCACCTGCTGTGGCTCCACCAGGCCGTCGCAGGGTGCGATCCCTGGCCCCTCTACCGGGCTCTCGTGGCCGAGCGGTGGCAGAACGGTGGGGACATCAGCAGCGAGGACAGCATCCGACGGGTGCTCGAACGCGAACGTCTCGAGGGGGTCGACCAGCTGATCGAGGCCGCGAGCCGTGACGAGCTGGTCCAGCACGCTGCCGACCTCATGTATGACGCCTGGATGGACGACATCTTCGGTATCCCGTACTTCCGGGCCGGCTTCGACAGGTTCTGGGGCTATGACCGGCTCGACGGTTTTCTTGATCGGATCGGTCGCCGTGGCGAAGGCGGGTCGACCCCGGACGGCACGGATACCTGCCTGCGTGGTGCGGGCGACATGCCCGGCAGCCGGATCCTGGGCGACCTCGATGCCGACTCAGCCGGGGCCTGCGGATAGCCCGCTCTCGGGCGGTGGCTCGACCGGGTCTGGTCCGGCCACGTCCACAGAAGGGTTCAGGTACGGCGCGATGGTCCTGGCGGAGTAGGTCCGGTCGATCTCTGCGGCGATGGAGGGGGAGTTTCTCCGGAGTACTTCTGCGCCGAGCGAGAGCGTGTACGCGGCGACCGCCATCTGACGGGCGGTCGCCGGGCTGTGCCCGATGTCCGAGAGGCATTCCGTGAGAAAATCGACTCGTTTCGCGACCACGCGGTGGAGCGCGCGCGCGACCATGGGGTCGGCGCGGTCGTTCATGAGCGACAGCTCGACGGTGGAGACCGAGGCGACCGGGGGGGGGGTTGTCTCCAGCTCGTCGTTACGCTTCCTGAGGAGGGTGCTGCCGGCCATGACCCTGAAGCGGCGCACCGGGTCCTCGATCTGCCGGAGCGGCACGAACATGTGCTCCTCCTGGTCCGACTCCCACAGCGCGAGGGCAGCCTCGATCAGCGCGTCGCGGTTGGGATAGTAGCCGTAGAAGCTGCCTTTTGTGACGTTCAAGGTGCGTGCCAGCGCCTCGATCGCGACACCTTGCAGGCCCGACGCCGCCATGGCCGAGAGGGCGGCGCGGGCCCATTGCGCGGCGGTGGCCTTCGGTGGTTGTCCACGCTTCGCCGTCAATTGCCCTCCCTCGGGCCGCAAATGACTGCCGGTCCGTGCCTCGTGTCCGATGATGCTGCGTCGGGTCGCTCTTCCCCGACGTCGCATGATACGTCCGTTGCTTGGATGAGTGTCGCCGGGCGTCCGGCCGGCGGCGCTGGGGTCCGCATGCTCTGCGGGGCGGTCGGGCTATCGCGCGATCAGTGCGAACACGCCCCAGCCGAAGTGCGCGCGCGTGCCGGCTGCGTACTGCTGAGGTTCGGTGCTCAGCAGGCGGCGGACCTCGTCGTGCAGGTCGTGGTCCGGGTGGGTGTCGGCCCAGCGGCGCATGGTCAGCCACTGGGCGGCCTGGTAGCGGTCCCAGGATTCCTCGGTGGCGCAGAACATCTCCACGACGTCGTAGCCCTGCGCGTCGAACGAGGCCAGCAGGCCCGGCAGGGTCAGGTAGTCATCGGATGACTGGACGCCGCATCCGGCCAGGGCCTCGGGGGTCGTGGGACGCGTGCGCCAGTACGGTTCGCCGACCAGCACGGTCCCGCCGGGCTTGAGGCTGAGGCGCAGCAGGTCGAGGGTGCCGGGCACGCCGCCGCCGATCCAGGTCGCGCCCACGCAGGCCGCGACGTCCACAGGCTCGTCGACGACGTATCCGCTGGCGTCGGACTCGACGAACCGGACCAGGTCGCTCACGCCCAGCTCGTCGGCCCGTGCCCGCGCTTGGGCCAGGAAGTCGGGGTTGAGGTCCACGCCCAGCCCGGTGACCTGGTGGTCGCGCGCCCAGGTGGCCAGCATCTCGCCGGACCCGCAGGCCAGGTCGAGCAGGCGTGCCCCGGCGGGAAGGTCGAGCGCGGCTCCGAGGTCGGCCAGCTGCCGCTCGGTCAGCGGGTTGTGGATGCGGTGGTGCGACTCACGGATCGAGAAGAGACGAAGGTCGAACATGACGGTCCTCCTCCCGGTCCACCCCGACCCTACGACCAGCCCCGCCGTGGGTGCGACCGATTTCTGCGGCGACGCTCTCCGGTGGGGGCGGTGGGCTGCGGACCGTCGTGCTCTCCGAGCTGACTGCCTGACGTCTCAGACCGGGGCCAGACGCATGACGACGCGCGGGAAGCCGCCGGAGACGGACTCGGTGCCCGCCGCCTGGTGGAAACCGGCGCGCTCGAACATGGCCCGGGTACCGACGTAGGCCATCGTCTGGTCGACCCGTGCGGTGCCGTTGTCGACGGGGTACCCCTCGACGGCAGGTGCGCCTTGGCTGAGGGCGTAGTCCGCCGCGCCGCGGACCAGTGCGACGGTCAGGCCGCGGCGGCGGAACCCGGGCTGCACGCGGACGCACCACACCACCCAGACGTCCAGGTCGTCGACCTGGGGGATCTTCCGGCTACGGCTGAAGGGCAGCTCGCGGCGCGGGCCTGTGGCCGCCCACCCGGCGACCCGACCGTCCACGTAGGCCAGGACTCCAGGGGCGACGTCCTGGCGGGTCAGCTCACGCACCCGGGCCCCCCGGGCCGGGCCGGCCAGCCGCTGGTTCTCGGCGGCGGGGAGCCGGTGGCTGAGGCACCAGCAGACCGTCGCCTGCGGGTTCTTCTTCGGGCCGAGCACGGCGGCCAGGTCGTCGAAACGCGCCTCGGTGGCCGGTTCGAGGACGACCTCGGTATCGATGCCCATCCTCCCAGCCGAGGGCTCGGCAGCCGCGGCCCTGTCCCTGGCGCTCGGTGTCGCGGTGGCGGGGCCCGGGACGCCGCGGACCAGCGTGGCGGCCAACCCCTGGCGGCGGAAGCCGGGCTGCACGCGCACGCACCACACGACCCAGACGTCCAGGTCGTCGACCTGGGGGATCTTCCGGCTGCGGCTGAAGGGCAGCTCGCGGCGCGGCGCCGTGGCAGCCCACCCGGCGACCTGGCCGTCCACGTACGCCAGGACACCGGGGGCGACGTCCTGCCGGGTGAGCTCTCGCACCCTGGCCCCGCGGGCCGGGCCGGTCAGCGACTGGTTCTCGGCGGCGGGGAGCCGGTGGCTGAGGCACCAGCACGCCGTCCCCTGCGGGTTCTTCTTCGGTCCGAGCACGGCCGCCAGGTCGTCAAAACGAGCCTCGGTGGCCGGTTCGACGACGATCTCGGGGTTGGGGGCGCCCATCGTCCCAGCCGACGACCCGGTGCCGACACTGCTCGAGATCCCGGCGGGTAGATGTCAGGTCCGGTGATGACGACGGGCCGCAATGGTGGGTGCGATGGTCGAGACCGCACTGTGGACAGGGGCCTTGCATACCTCTGGTGAGCCGACGATGCTGTTGTCGCGACCGGCTGCCCTGGGGGTTCGGGGGTGCGGGCTCTGGTGGCGGCAAATGACACCGGTGTGATTCGGGGCGTAGTCTCAGGCTTCCGGTGCCGGACGAGAGGACGTGACGTGACGGCGACCCTGCCCGAGGCGGTCGACGCAGTCGAGGCTGCCTGCCTGTCAGAGCGGGACCAGCAGATCCTCGCCTTCGAACGGCAGTGGTGGCGCTACGCGGGAGCCAAGGAGCAGGCCGTGCGCGAG
>JAVBSR010000028.1:0-5671 GCA_031556715.1 Cellulomonas sp. | reverse complement strand
GTCGGCCCGCTACTCCGTGGAGCACCCGCTGGTCGTCGGTGCCCTGCTGGCCGGCGCCGACGACGACCAGGTCGCTGTCTGCCGGGCGTTCGGGCTGCCGCTGGGCGAGGCGTTCCAGCTGCGCGACGACCTGCTCGGGCTGCTCGGCGACCCGGGCATCACCGGCAAGCCCATCGGCGACGACCTGCGCGAGGGCAAGCGGACCGTGATCATCGCCCGGGCGTCCGCCCGCGCCCGCGGCGCCTACGACGAGACCACCCTGGCGCTGCTCGGCTCGGTCCTGGGCAACCGCGACGCCTCGCCGGCGGACGTCGCCCGGCTGACCGCCGCGATCGAGGCGACCGGGGCCGTGGCCGACGTCGAGGCGATGATCACCCGCCTGTCAGCCCAGGCCCTGGCCCTGATCGACGCGCAAGGCTGGGCCGACCCGGCAGCCTCCACGCTGCGCACGCTGGCCCGGGCCGCCGTCTCCCGGCACGCCTGACGTTCGCCGCTCTGAGCCGTCCGACCGCTCCGCCGCACTCAGCCGTCCGACAGCGCCTCCGCCGTGGCAAGCGCTGTCACGCCGGTGCCCGTCACGGCACGGGTGCCACCGTCACAGCAGGGACTGCGCCAGCCTGCGGACGGCGGACTTGTGCCCGGCGCGCAGCGCCGCCAACGGTGTGGTGCCCAGCTGGTCGTCGACGGTGAACAGCCAGTCCAGCGCCTCGTCGTCGGAGAACCCCACGTCGGTCAGCACGGTGATGGTGCCCGGGAGCGAGGCGAGCACCGCCCAGGCCGGGGCCGACTCCGGGTCGCCGGGCGCGGCGGGGTTGGCCAGGTGCCCCGGCACCAGGAACGCCTCGGGCACGACCGGCACCCCGTCGCGACGGGCGCCCAGCAGGTACCGGTCGGACACCAGCCGCCGCGCCTTGGCCAGTGTCAGGTCGAGGCGCTCAGCCAGGTCAGGAATGGTCAACCAGGCGTCGACCGTCGCACCGGCCACCTCGCCACCTCTGCCGTCCACAGCGTTCACGAGGACCAACCCTACGGCGAATCCGGCCGCGCAGGTGTGACGCGGGCGACGATCGGTGCTCGCACCCCGTCCGATGACGTAGAGTCCGGAACGTGGAGCCGACTGTGACCGACCCCCTGGTGGGGCGCGTGGTCGACGGACGGTACGAGGTCCGTTCTCGGATCGCCAGCGGAGGGATGGCGACCGTCTACCTGGCGGTCGACCGACGGCTGGACCGCGACGTCGCGCTCAAGGTGCTGCACCAGCACCTGGCCGACACCGGCACCGGTGACTTCGTCGCCCGGTTCCGCCGCGAGGCGCGCACCGTGGCCAAGCTGGTCCACCCGGGCCTGGTCCAGGTGTTCGACCAGGGGGTCGACGGCGGGACCACCTACCTGGCGATGGAGTACGTCGACGGCACCAACCTGCGCCAGCTGCTCGTGGACCGTCGCGCGCTGCCGCTGGGCGAGGCCCTGGACCTCGTCGAGCAGGTGCTCGACGCGCTGGCCACCGCCCACCGTGCGGGTCTGGTGCACCGTGACGTGAAGCCCGAGAACGTCCTCATCGCCAAGGACGGGCGGACCAAGCTGGCCGACTTCGGCCTGGCCCGGGCGGTCACCGAGATGACGACCGGCGCCTCGGTCGTCATGGGCACCGCTGCCTACCTGGCGCCCGAGCTGATCTCGGTGGGCACCGCCGATGCCCGCACCGACGTGTACGCGGTCGGCGTGCTGCTCTACGAGATCCTCACCGGTCGTCAGCCGTTCTCCGGGACCAGCCCGGTGCAGATCGCCTTCCAGCACGTGCACAACGAGATCCCCGCCCCGTCCGACCTGGTCAACTGGATGCCGGCCGAGGTCGACGACCTGGTGAGGGCGCTGGCCGCACGCGACCCGGCCGACCGGCCCGTCGACGCGGCCGCCGCCCTCGCGATGGTCAAGCACCTGCGGGCCAACCTGGACCCCGGCTCGCTCACCCGCAGCACCGGCACCCCTGCCGAGGCCGGCGACCAGCCGGCAGAGGCCGCGCCGGCACCGGCGACCGGACCGGCCACCGAGATCTTCCCGCCCGACTCGGGACGTGACCCCACGGTCGTCCTGCCGCTGGGACTGGGGCTCGGTCCGGCACCCGACGCCGGGTCAGCACCGGGGTTCGGCCCGTACCCACCACCGTCGTACGCCCAGCCACCCGCCGTGGCCCCGGCCGAGCCGCCCCCGGACGGCCGTCGGCGCAGTGTCCTGGTCTGGCTGGTCGTCGGCCTGGCCGCGCTGCTGCTGGTCGGCGGCGGCGGGATCGTCTGGTGGTTCGGCCAGGGCCCGGGAGCGACGACGACAGTCCCCCAGGTCGTCGGCCTGAGCCGGGCCGACGCGGAGGCCGCCCTGCACAAGGCCCACCTCGAGTCCCAGGTCACCGAGGTGTTCCACGCCACAGTACCCAGCGGGAAGGTCGTCTCCAGCGACCCCGACCGCGGGACCCGGCTGGCCCGCGACGCCACGGTGTCGCTGGTGGTGTCCAAGGGCCCCGACTGGGTCCCGGTGCCCGACGACCTGGTCGGCATGAACGTCGACGACGCCGTCGCCGCCCTCACCGAGGCCGGCCTGGTCAGCGCCGACCCGCCCCTGGAGGGCTACGACGACCAGGCCGCAGCCGGGACGGTCCTGAGCGCCACGCTGCCCGACGGCTCCGACGCGACGAACGGCGCCCAGGCGATACGCGGCGACACCGTGACGCTCACCGTGTCGCAAGGACGGGCACCGGTCACCGTGCCCAACCTGGTCGGCAGCACCCTGGACGCTGCGACCGCCCAGGTCGAGCCTGACGCGCTCACGCTCGTGTCCACCAGCGAACCGTCCACCACCGCCCCGGCGGGCGAGATCGTCCGTCAGGACCCGCCCGCTGGCGAGACGGTGCACCGGGGCGACTCGATCGCGGTTGTCGTGTCGTCCGGGCCGTCGCTGGCCACGGTCCCGTCCGTGATCGGCGAGTCCACCGACAGAGCCAAGCAGATCCTGACAGACGCCGGCTTCCAGGCCAGCGTCCGCGAGTCCGACCACCGGTTCGGCCGGAGCCGCATCATCTGGCAGGACCCCATCGCCGGCACCGAGAAGCCCCTGGGGTCGGTCGTCACGATCACCGAGGGGTGAGAGCGGGGCCGAGGCGCGGCCCGGTGCACCTCGTACGACGCACTTGTTCAGTGTTCGGCACGCCCTGCTCAACGTGCCCTGTTCAGTGTGTTCGGATCTGTGTTCGGTTCAGTGCGTTCGGACCTGTGTTCGGTTCAGTGCGCCCGGAGCAGCTCGACCACCTGGAACGCCAGCTCCAGCCCTTGCTGGTGGTTGAGCCGGGGGTCGACCAGGGTCTCGTAGCGTTCCGCCAGCCCGTCGGCGTCGATCTGCTCCGACCCGCCCAGCACCTCGGTGACGTCGTCCCCGGTGACCTCGACGTGCAGGCCTCCGGGCACGGTGCCCAGCGCCCGGTGCACCTCGAAGAAGCCGGCCACCTCGTCGACCACGTCGGAGAAGCGTCGGGTCTTGTACCCGTTGACGGTGATGGTGTTGCCGTGCATCGGGTCGCAGACCCAGGTGACCGGGCGACCGTCGGCGGTGACCTTCTCCACCAGGGCGGGCAGGGCGTCGCGCACCGTGCCCGCGCCCATGCGGGTGATGAACGTGACCCGGCCCGGCTCCCCGGTCGGGTTCAGCCGGTCGAGCAGCCGCAGGGCGTCGTCTCCGCAGGTCGACGGGCCCAGCTTGACCCCCAGGGGGTTGCGCACCTGGGCGAAGTAGTCGACGTGCGCACCGTCGGGGTCGCGGGTCCGTTCCCCGATCCACAAGAAGTGCGCCGAGCAGTCGTAGGCCAGCCCGGTGCGCGAGTCGATCCGGGTCAGCGGGCGCTCGTAGTCCAGCAGCAGCGCCTCGTGGGAGGAGAACATGTCCACGGTACGCAGCGACTCGACGTCCACCCCGCAGGCGGCCATGAACCGGATCGCCCGGTCGATCTCCGCGGCGATCTCCTCGTACCGGGCGTAGGCCGGGTTCTGCATGAACCCCCGGTTCCACTCGTGGACCCGCAGCAGCGAGGCGAAACCGCCGGTGGTGAACGCCCGGATCAGGTTCAGCGTGGACGCCGCCGCGTGATAGCCGTCGAGCAGACGCTCGGGGTCCGGGGTGCGCGACAGGTCGTCGAACTGGTGCGAGTTGACCAGGTCGCCGTAGAACGACGGCAGCGTGACGGCCTGACCCTCGACCCGCCGGGTCTCGGTCTGCGCCGACCGGGGCTTGGCGTACTGCCCGGCCATCCGCCCGATCTTCACCACCGGCATGGAGGCGCCGTAGGTGAGCACGACGGCCATCTGCAGCAAGAGCTTGATCTTGTTGCGGATGTTGTCCGCCGTGGCGTCGGCGAAGGTCTCCGCGCAGTCGCCGCCCTGGAGCACGAACGCCTCCCCCGCCCCGGCGGCGGCCAGCTCGGCACGCAACGCGTCGGCCTCCCCGGCGAACACCAGCGGCGGCAGCACCGCCAGCCGGTCGCGCACCGCAGCCAGGTGCTCGGCGTCCGGCCACGGCGGCTGGTGGGCCACCGCACGGTGCTGCCAGGCGTCCAGCGCGACGAGCAGCCGAGGATCAGGCTCGATGCTCATCGGCCGCTCGGCTGCGACGGCTGTCCGATCGCCGCCAGCAGCGCGGTGAACCACGGCTGGGTGACGTCGAACGGCTTGCCGCCGGCGATCCGCGGGAACTCGATGGCCCGCAGGCGGTCGCCGGCCTCCTCGTCGTGGCCGATGACGCCGGACTCGCCGCGCAGGGCGCACTCCACCGCCAGGTCGGTCATCGACTTGATGAGGCGCAGGTCTTCGGTGTTGGCCGCCGCCGCCCGGGAGAAGTAGCCCGACTTCTGCACCATGACCTTCTCGGCACCCAGCTTGGCAGCGAACTGCTTGGCGAACCACTGGCCGGGGTTGACGGTGTCCAGCCGGACGTGACCGAAGGCGTCGCGCTGGACCTGCTCGCCCGCGGCCTCCATCTGGGCGACGATCTCGTTGAGCCCGGCACCCTCGGACAGGAAGATGTTGACGTTGCCCTGGGCGTCCATGATCGCCTTGAGCCGGTCGGCCTCGGCGTCGATGTCGATGGGCAGCTCGGGGACCAGCACCGCGTGCACGTCCCAGCGCTCACGGGTCAGCCCGATGCCCGGCAGCCACTGCTGGGCGTCCAGCCACTCGCGGTACTTGGCCGAGGCGGCGGCGGTCAGCCAGCCGCAGTTGCGGCCCATCACCTCGTGGACGATGAGCATCCGAGGCCCGGAGCGGTGCTCGCCGATGATGTTGGCCGCGAACCGGGCGGACTGCTCGGCCGCGGTCCAGGCACCCAGGGACTGGCGGATCGGCACGACGTCGTTGTCGATCGTCTTGGGCAGACCGACGACGGTCAGCTCGTAGCCGTTGTCGTGCAGGTAGGCAGCCAGGTCGGCGGCCGTGGTGTTGGTGTCGTCACCGCCGATGGTGTGCAGCACGTCGACCCCGTCGGCGGTGAGCCGGTCCGCGGCGACCTTCAGCGGGTCGTCCCCCTCGGCAACGAGTCCGCGCTTGATGAGGTCCTTGACGTTGGTCAGCTTGACGCGCGAGTTGCCCAGCGGCGATCCGCCGAACTCGTGCAGCAGCCTCGCCCTGGCCCGGAC
>JAVBSR010000130.1:0-38030 GCA_031556715.1 Cellulomonas sp. | reverse complement strand
GAGCGCCGCACGGTCGAAGGCCCGCAGGCCGTTGTGCGCGTCGGTCAGCTTGGCGCCGGTGGTGACGTTCGACACCCCGGTGGCGACGCGCAGCACCAGCTTCTTGAGCCGACCCGGCTGGGTGCGGGCGTCGAGGAAACGCGAGCCGAACACCACGTCGACCTCACCGCGCCGCAGGATCTCGACCATCGCGACCGCGTCGCTCACCTGGTGCTGGCCGTCGGAGTCGAACGTCACCGCGTACCGCATCGCCGGGTCGCCCAGCACGTAGTCGAACCCCGTCTGCAGCGCCGCACCCTGGCCCAGGTTGATCGGGTGGCGCACCACCACCGCACCGGCGTCGCGCGCCAGCGCGGCCGAACCGTCGGTGCTGCCGTCGTCGACGCACACCATCTTGGGGAAAGTCTGGCGGGCCTGCGCCACGACGTCGGCGATCACCGTCGCCTCGTTGAACAGCGGCACGACCAGCCACGTGTCGTCGAACGTGTCCTGGGGCACGACCATCCTCTCTCGTCCTCGTCGTCAGGATACGGCCCGCACACCGACCAGGCAGTGTGGAGCTCGTGTCGATCTGCTCAACCGTGGAGGGCGCACAGCCGCACAGTCCAGACCACCCAGCATAAGCCCGGGCATCCCGTGGTCAGCACTGCCGTCGTCGATCGCGACCACGCCACGACAGGTCGCACCGCCTCGCGAGGCGGGCCGCCCCCGGGGGCACTGGCGACCTCAGCCGACGTTGCCCGCCGTCAGGCTCTCTGGTCGAGCCCCGCCAGCGGGCGTGCCGCCGGAGCGTGGAGAGGCCGAGGACGCGGTGCCGTGGTCGGACGACGTGTCGACGCCGGCCCCACCGTCCGGTGCGGCGTCGTCAGCGGGCGCGGCGTCGTCAGCGGGCACGGCTCCGCCAGCGGGCACGGCTCCGCCAGCAGGTACAGCGCCGTCCGACGACGGCCGGCGGGTTCCGGCCTGACGCTCTGGCCGGTCGTCGGCGCACATGTAGCCCAGCAGCAGCGCGGCAGCGCCTGCGAAGGCCAGAGACCCGACGATCCAGACCGTCATCGGACCGACCGGCCCAGGCCACCACCACTCCACCTGCCGCTGCAGGTTGACCCCGTCGACGTCGATCCCGGTGATGAACCGGCGCAACGTGGTGAACAGGGCGACGGAGTTGGCGATGCTGAGCGCGACGACGGCCAGCAGCCACTGGGACCGTCGCCACCGGACCGCGCCGCGCACCCGCAGCAACGTCAGGGTGACCAGCATCATGATCAGCGGCTGGATGTAGCGGGGCTGGACCCACTCACCGACCCTCGTACCGGTGACCACCTGCATGTAGGTCGGGACGACCCAGATCGCCGCACCGACGGCGAGGATCGCCACCTGGTGCCGCCGGTTCCTGCTGGGGATCCCGGCGAAGACCGCTCCGGCCAGGACCGCCCAGGCGATGACCGACACCAGCGCGGGCAGCTGGGTGTCGAGCCAGCCCAGACCCCACCCCCACCCGCCGACGGTCCCGATCCACAGCGACGGGACGTCCAGGAGCAGCCGGAACACGCGCGCGATCGACACCCCCACCGGCCCGTGGGCCGGTGGCTGCTCGGAACCGCCCGCCGACAAGAACGCCACCATGGCCACCGCCCCGAGCACGACAGGGACGGCCAGGTCCTTGAGGTGACGACGCCCGACCTTCCACCCGACCGTCACCGCGACCACCGAGCCGAGGACGGCGAACAGCGCCGCGTCGACGCGGGCCCCCGCCCCGACCAGCAGGCTCAGCGCGGCGAGGCCCGCCAGCGCCCAGCGCCGACGACCCTCGGTGAGCAGGTAACCGATGAGGGCAGGGGTGTAGGACAACGCCCCGATCAGCCCCCAGCCCGAGGGGTTGACCGAGGGGATGAGGAACATGCCCAGCGGTACGGCGGTCACGACGGCGGAGGCGACCACCGCACGCCGCACGCCCGGCGGCGACAGCACCGCGACGGCACCGACCAGCGCCACCGCGACGAGCGCGTTGAAGATCCGCATGAGAAGAACCGACTGGACGACCCCCGGTCCGGCAAACAGGTTCATCACCCAGTAGAACACCGGCGGATACTGGCCGGCGAAATTACCTCTGAGGGAGGGGGCCAGCTCAGGCTCGGAAGAAAAGGTGCTCTGGCACGCCGCACTCTCTTCAGGGTGGAAGGCGTAGCATTGCGCGATCGTGAGCATCTCGACGGGCACCCGTCGCACGCCTGGCGCGTCGCCCGGTTCGCAGAAGCCCTTCTGGTAGCCCTGGCCGCACCACACGCTGGTGAGGTGGAAGTCCTCGTCCGGCGTCGAACCGATCGGAGAGGCGAAGGCCCATGCGACGAGCGCTGTTGCTGCGAAGACCGCAGCGAGAATCCCGGGAGCAAAAGCCAGCGCCTTGCGAAGCACGAGGCGCCGCAGCCCCGGCCCGGCAAGATTCTGTTCGACCCCTGCGAGGAATGCGCGTCCCTTGCCTGTCACGGTAGGTCACCCTACCAGGGCGCCGACGGCGCGGTAGCGGGTTGCGGCTCTCTCAGCGCGACGAGAACCCGACGCACGACGCCTGGCGGTGGGCGGCGCGAGCCCGCCCACCTCCGAGCATCGACCTCACTTGAGGTAGCCGACCACGTCCAGGGTGACGTCGGTGGTGCCCGGGCCGACCTGATCGTCGGTCAGGGCGATCGTCCCGTCCGGGCCGACCGGCGCGATGACGAGGTTGGGCACGTCCCTGTCCTGGATGAAGTTGACGGACGAGCCTGACGGCACCGACCCGGCGGCGTGGACGCGCAGGTTGCCCAGCGAGGTCGGACCGACCGCGGTCGCGTTGACCACCACGGCCTTCGCGCCGGCAGGCACGACACCCAGACGACGGACGTCCAGGCTGACGGTGCCGGAGGTCATCGTCCCGAACGGTCGCAGGCTGGCCGCCGCGGTGGGTCGGGTGTCGAGGATCCGGGTGGGTACCACCGGCTCGTAGCCGGCGCCCGAGGCCGGGACGTACCCGGTGACGTCGATCACCACGTCGACCGTGCCCGACTCGACGTCGGAGTACAACGAGACCTTGCCGCCGGACAGGCCGACGATCGCGGCGTTGGCCTTGTCCTGGCCGGGCGCATAGTTCACCGTCGAGATGTTCGGCGGCGCGGCCGAACCTGCCGGGTAGACCCGCAGGTTGCCCACCCGTTCGGGGCGGACGACCGTCGCGGTGACCACGACCGCCTTGGCATCGGCCGGGACGCCGACCTTGCCGGCGACCTGGACGTCCACCGCGGTGCGGGCCGGGAGCGACCCCTGGCTGCCGACGCGCGACGCGCTGCGGGTGTCCATCAGCCGGGTCGGCACCTGGGTCACCACGGGCGTGCTGCTCGTGGTGAAGCCTGAGACGTCCACGATCACACGGACCGCCGCGGCACCCTGGCCGGCCAGGCACAGCCGGGCTCCGCTGCCGACCGAGACCCAGGCCGCGGCGGCGACGTCCCTGCCCTGCTCGAAGTTGACGTTCGACGCTTGCGGTCGGGTCGAGCCCTCGGCGTAGAGCACCACGTTGCCCGGGCCCGTCGGACCGACGGCCGTGACGTTGAGCAGCGCACCGGTCGCCGACGCCGGGACACCGGCAGACTGCACCGAGAAGCACCTGGTCGCCCCGCCGATGCTGTTGGTCCAGGTGTCGACGACCCGGGTGGGCGACGCCACGACCATGCCGGTGGCGCTCGACGCGGGCACCGTCGGCGCGACGGATGCCGTCCAGCAACCCAGCCAGGTGGAACGGTTGACGCTGGAGTCCTTGACGTTGACGCACACGGTGTGGTCACCGGTGGACGCCGGGAGCGTCGTGGTGAAACCCGCCGGCCCGGTCCGGCCGGAGACGGTGCGCTGGGTCGAGGCGGCGACCTGCGTGGTCGCACCGTCCACGGTCACCGCGACCTGCACCGCGTCGGCGGAGTCCGGGTCGTAGGCCCAGCCGCTGACGACGATCCGGCCTGCGGTCGCCTCGACCGTCTCGACCTGACCGACCGGGAGCCGGTTGGCCGTGGTCGAGCCGAACCAGCTGGTGAAGTAGTTGTAGAAGTTGCGGTTCCCGTACGACGAACAGGAATCACCTGTGCCGAAACCCGCGGCGAGCGACGCAGCGTTGGGGGTGTACGGCGTGTAGATGTACAGGTTGGCCGTGGCCTGATTCTCGATATATACCGATTTCTTACCACACGCAGTGTTGGGGTGGAAGAGGATCTGGTTGGTGACCCCGGCGCGGTAGCCGTACGAGGTGGGATGGTTGGTGTAGTTCCGCAGCTGCCAGGCGCCCTTGTAGACCTGGGTGAAGAAGCCGTAGTACCTCGAGTCGCACCCGCTCGAGTCAGGGCAGGCGAAGCCCATCGCCTTGTTGTACCGCGACACGGCGGGCTTGGTGTTGGAGACCAGCCCCTGCTCCTTCTGCAGGATGACCAGCAGCACCTGCGGGTTGATCCCGCAGGCCTGGGCGACCTTGGCGACGATCGTCCCAGCGCTCTCGTTGCTGGCCCCGACGTAGCCGCCCGGGCAGTTGGCGTCGGGCTCCTTGGTCGTCGTGGACTGGTAGTAGTCCTTCAGGCAGGGCATCTCCCCCGGCTGGCAGGCGGCACCCTTGGCGTCGAGGAAGGCGTCGATCTGCGCGGCCGTCATGGTCGCAGAGTCGAAGAAGACCGCGTCAGAGATGATCAGCCCCGGACGGAAGCCCGCCAGGTCGACGGCCTCGGCCGCCTGCGGTCGCGCCACGGTCTGCCCGAGGAGGGCCAGGAGCACCACCACGACCACGAAGGTCGCGCGGGCAGGCACAAGGTATCGTCGCGTCGCCATCACGGAACGTTGATCGACACTTTTTGACCAGTAGCTGAGTGGTGGCTCGAAGAATACGACAATGTGACTAACCAGTCGCCGCGCGTCAGCCGCGCCTTGTCGACCTCGACGGCGCAGGTCGTCGTGCGGGGCCCAGGTTCGGCCTGGACCGACTCTTCGACCTGGTCAGAGCCCTGCACGAGGGTGGCGGTGCAGGTGCCGTCCGACTCGACGACCGGGACGTCGCCAGCGATCCACACCACCTGCGCCCCAGAGTCCCACCCGGAGCTGGTGACCAGCATCTCTACCTCGGTCAGGTCGGCCGACGGGTCGACGCCGGGCGTGCTGGTGCCGGGCTCGTCGGTGCCAGGCCCGTCGCTGCTAGGGCTGTCGGTGCCGGGCCCGTCGGTGGCCGGCTGGTCCAGGCACGGGTCGTCCGCTGTGCACTGAGAGCCGGACGGGGTCGCCGTCGGCGACCCGGCCGGCGTGCCGCGCCCGACGGCCCAGGCCGCCAGCCCGGCGACAGCGACCGCGACGACGGCCGCCGCGACCAAGACCCAGCGTCGACGCAGGCTCATGATGCGAGCACCTCGTCAGCGGCGACCGCCCAGCGCTCCGCCCAGTCCCCGATCGGCTCGACGCCGACACGGCGCAGCGCGTCGTGGCCGAGCACCGAGTAGGCCGGTCGGGGTGCGGGCCTGGACGCGGCGTCGGTGCGCGACGCGGCGACCATCTGCGGGTCCAGCCCGGCGGCGGCCACCACCTCGCGGGCGAAACCCCACCACGACACCTGGCCCGAGCTGGTGCCGTGGTACGTCCCGGCGGGGGCCTGCGCCTCCACCAGGCGCACGATGAGGTCGGCCAGGTCTCGGGTCCAGGTGGGCTGACCGACCTGGTCGTCGACTACCTGGAGGGCACCCCGCTCGGCCCCGGCCGCTGCGATGGTCTTCGGGAAGTTGCGCCCGTGCGCCCCGTAGAGCCACGCGGTGCGGACCACCAGGTGGTCGGGAGCCAGCGCCCGCACCGCCCACTCCCCGGCCGCCTTGGTACGACCGTAGGCCGACCGGGGCAGCATCGGCCCGTCCTCCGGGTAGGGCGAGGTGGCGGTGCCGTCGAACACGTAGTCGGTGGAGATCTGCACCATCCGGGCCCCGACCGTGGCCGCCGCCGAGGCCAGCAGCCCCGCGCCGACGGCGTTGAGGGTGAACGCCCGGCCTTCGTGGCTCTCGGCGTCGTCGACCGCGGTCCACGCCGCACAGTTGACGACGACGTCACGCCCCGTGAGGTGGTCGACCAGCCCGTCGGGCGTGGTGCTGTCGACATCACCCCGGTCGACCCCGACCACGTCGTACCCGCGACCTGCGACGACGTCGAGCAGGTCGGTGCCGAGCATCCCGGCGCAACCGACGACCAACCAACGCACCCTGCTGCTCCTCCCGATCGACTGTGGATCAGCCTAGGCCGTGTCTGTCGATCCCGCGCACAGGTCACAGGCGCGCCCCGCAAGGCGGAGCACCCTCAGCCGGAGGTGGCCGACGGTGAGGTCGCCGCGAGCCGTAGGCCCGCCGGGTGGCTGGCGGACACGCCCTGGCCACAGCGGTAGGGTGATCGCCGGTCGGACGAGCCGGGAGGAACCCCCATGGAGTACCGAGAGCTGAGCGTGCCGGGCGCCTGGGAGATCACTCCCCGACAGTTCGGCGACAACCGCGGCGTGTTCCTCGAGTGGTTCAAGGACGGCCCGTTCACCACGGCCGCCGGGCACCGGCTCGACCTGCACCAGGCCAACATGTCGGTCTCTGCCGCCGGGGTGGTGCGCGGGGTCCACTTCTCCAGCCTCCCCGTCGGCCAGGCCAAGTACGTGACCTGCCCCAAGGGTGCCGTCCTGGACGTGGCGGTGGACATCCGGGTCGGTTCGCCGACCTTCGGCCGCTGGGACTCCGTGCTGCTCGACGACACCGACCGCCGCGCCATCTACCTGGCCGAGGGTCTGGGGCACGCCTTCATGTCCCTGGAGGACGGTTCGACCGTCGTCTACCTGTGCTCGTCCGGCTACGCCCCGGAGCGTGAGCACGGCGTCAACCCCCTCGACCCCGCGCTGGGTCTGGACTGGCCGACCACCGACCGGCACGGCGCCCCGCTCGTCCCGGCCCTGTCGCCCAAGGACTCCGCCGCCCCCGGGCTGGAGCAGGCCCGCGCCGACGGGCTGCTGCCCACCTGGGAGGAAGCCCTGACCTACCTGCCCACCCGGGGCTGAGACGTGGACGACGCCCGAGCTGCTCGCCCCGCCGGGCCGACCGGGGGCACGACCGGGGCGCCGCGCAGCGACGCCGCCGGGGAGCAGAGGCCGCCAGGCGGCGCCGGGCACCGGGGCGATGCCGTCCGGGTCGTCGCCGTCGTGGTCAGCTACCAGCCGGACACCACGGCGCTGGACCGGCTGGTGGCACGGCTGCTCCCCCAGGTGGCCGGGCTGGTCGTCGTCGACAACGGTTCGGACGCCGACACCGTCACCCACCTCACCGCCCTGGTCGACGAGCTGACCGACGGCGACGACGCACCCACGGTCGAGCTGGCGGCGCTGGGCCGTAACATCGGCGTGGGCGCGGCCCAGAACCTCGGCATCGACCGGGCCCGCGCGGTCGGCGCCACCCATGTGCTGCTCTCCGACGACGACTCCCTGCCAGCCCCCGACATGGTCGGCCGTCTGGTCACCGCGCTGGTCGAGGCCGACCCGGCCGACCGGGTGGCTGCGGTGGGACCGGTCACCGTCGACCCGCGCACCGGGTCTGCGCCGCTGGTGTTCACCGACCAGGGCCTGGCCCCCCGCCGGATCCCTCACCTGCCGACGGACGACGGCGCCCAGGTCGACGTCGCGTTCCTCATCGCCTCCGGCTGCCTGGTCGACACCCGCGCCCTGGACGACGTCGGCCTGATGAACGCCGACCTGTTCATCGACCATGTCGACCTGGAGTGGGGCGTCCGCGCCCGCCGGGCCGGCTGGGCGCTGCGGGTCGTGGTCGGGGCCCAGCTGGAGCACGCCCTGGGCGACGCCACCCGGCAGGTCCCGGGCCGGGCCCGCGCCGTCCACATCCAGTCACCGGTGCGCAACTACTACACGGTCCGCAACACCGTGCACCTGGTCCGCACCAAGTTCTTCCACCGCGCCTGGCGCCGCGGCTACCGCCGCTGGATCACCCGCTACATCGCCTACTACCTGCTGGCCGTGCCGCCGCGGGTGACCCGCGCCCGCCTCATGGCCCGCGGCCTGCGCGACGCCTGGGCCGGACGGCTCGGCCCGCTCGACCGGTAGCCCCGCGGCGTCTCGTCGGCGCCGGTTCAGCCCAGGCGGCGGCGTACGGCCGACGTCACGCCCCGCGCCCCCTGGTCGCGGTAGACCCGGCGGGCCTGGCCCAGGCGACGACGCCACAGCGGGGCCGCACCGCCCGACCCGGACGGCGGGTAGGCGTCGACCCAGGCTGCGGCGGCGTCGTACGGTTCGTCGTCGGCCACCGGCACCCACGACGACGTGCGCACCGGCTGGGTGATCCGCCGTTCCAGCGCGTCGCGCAGGATCGCCCGGTACACGTGGCCCTGGGCGGCGGGGGCCCAGCCGAGCAGCGCGGCACGTCGGGCCCTGGCGCCGGTCCGGGCCCGCAGCACCGGGTCGTCGAGCAGGCGTTCCAACGCCGGGCCCCAGTCCTGGGGGCCGGCGAGCACACCGGTGAGGCCGTCGTCGATCGCCTCACGGAACGGTTCGGTGGGCGAGGCGACGGTCGGGGTGGCGACCAGGGCCGCCTCCAGCCACTTGATGGCGGACTTGGCCTCGTTGAACACCGAGTCCGGCACCAGGGGGGCGAGGTTGACGTCGACCTGGCGCAGCCGGGCGGGCAGCCGGGTCCAGTCCATCATCGGCAGCCGGTGCACGGCGTGGTCCAGCCCTGCGAAGTCCGGGCCCAGAGTCACCGGTCCGCCGAGCCACAGCTCGACGTCGCCGCGCCGCCGCACCAGGTCGGCGACCACGGGGGCGACCAGCGCCCAGTCGGCGTCGTGGGTCGTGGTGCCGCTGAAGTAGCCGATCCGCAGCGGCCCGGGTTCTCGGGGCCGGGCCAGCGCCTGCTCGCTGATCTGGCCCAGGTGCGCCCCTGCCCCGTTGACGTACCGGTAGGTGGGCATGCCGGTCAGCTGGCCGATCGCCTGGCACAACCCGTTGGTCGAGCCGATGTACCCGTCGGTGGCCTCGAGCATCGTGCGGTACCGGGCCACCCCGTGCCACCACAGCTCGACCTCGGCCTCGGGCATGCCCTCCAGGCCGTGCACCGACCCGCGCAGCCCCGGGTCGACGACGAGATCGTCGACGTCGTACAGGATCGGCACGCTGCGACGGCGGGCCCTGATGGCCTCCACCAGGTCGAGCGCCTGCCAGGTGGCCGGCACCCGGTAGAAGACCACCGCGTCGGCGGTCGCCGCAGCCTGGCAGACCCGGGGGTCGCGGTAGTGCAGCACCTGTGACGACACGCCGAGCGTGGCCAGCGCCTCGGCCGGCAGGTGCGCCCGGTAGCGCAGCGGGGCGCCGTTGATGCCGACGACGAACAGCACCGAACGCAGCAGCCCGTCCTCGGCCCGCTCCACGGCCGACCGGGAGACCAGCCCGGCACCCTCGGCCTCGTCGGGCTCGACCAGCTCGGCGTACAGCTCGGCGGTCGAGGCCACCTGCTCGGCGACGGTGCGCACCTCGACCGTGGCCGCGACCTTGGCCATCTGTGCGACGGTGTCCGGCGCGTCGACCAGGGCGCTGATCGCCCCGGCCAGAGCCACCGGGTCGGCGGTGGGCACGACGAGCCCGTTGACCCCGTCGACGACGACCTCCTCCGGCCCGAGGCTGTCGGTGCAGATCACCGGGAGCCCGGCACGCAGCGCCTCACGGGTGAGGATCGAGTGCGACTCACGCATCACCGACGGCAGGACGAGCACGTCGTGGGCGGCGAGCACCGCGCCGAGCTCGTCGCGGGTGAAGGCGGGCCGGGACCGCACCCTCGGGTCGCGCAGCCGGGTGGTGACCTGGAAGAGGTCGATGGTCCAGTCGCCGCTGGCGTCGACCAGGCCCAGAGCCTCGCGCAGCACGCCGAAGCCTTTCATCGGGTCCTCGCCACCCGCGTAGAGCAGACGCAGCCCCCCGTCGGCCGCCGTCCGATCGACCACGGGGACGACCGGCACGCCGTTCTCCTCGACCCGCACCCGCTGCCGGTCCGCCCCGTTGGCGACGAGGACCTCCGCGGCGGTCCGCGACGGGGCCAGCACGACGTCGGCGTGCTCGATCCGCTCGGCCAGCCAGGCCCGGCGCTCGGTCGCCCAGGTGTGGGTCACCTGGCAGGGACAGGAGCCGCAGTCCACCACCGGCGAGCAGGGCTGCCCGTCCGGGTCGACGAGGAACTGCCGGGCGCAGGCCCACCAGAAGTCGTGCATCGTGACGACCACGGCCGCACCCGACTCCTTGGCCACCCGGACCAGGTCGCCCCCGAGCGTCTGCAGAGAGTGCAGGTGCACCACGTCCGGACGGACCTGGCTCAGCCACTGCGCGAAGTCGGCCGCCACCTCCGGGTTGTCGAAGTTGCGCCGGTCGTCCCAGCCGGTCCAGGGCCAGGTCGACACCCAGCGCACCTCGACGCCGGCCTCGTCGGTCTCCGTCCAGGTGCTCAACGGTTCCCGCGCGTCGTCGAGGTGACCGGCATACACCCAGACCTCGTGCCCACGGGACGCCAGACCGCGCGCGAGCCGCTGCGGCACGAGCGTGCCCCCGCTGACGAAGTTGGGGGGGAAGTGGGCAGAGACCTGAACCACACGCACACGATCATGCTAACCGGCGACTCGAACTTGTTCCGCGCACCACCGCCGGTGGACTATCCTCGCGGCATGGCCGACGACGCCGTCCCTGCTCCGCCTGCTTCCGCGGCGTGGCACAGTCTGCTCGCCGAGCATGACCGCGCCGTGCGCGGCACCGAGGAGCACGACGAGGTCGCGCACGCTGTCGACGTGCTGGAACAGCACCTGGCCCGGGCGAACGCCGCGATACACGCCCTGAGGGAAGGGGTGCAGCTGCGCGACCAGATCCTGCACGAGCAGCAGTCCATGATCGCCGAGCTCCAGGCGGTGCAGGCAGAGCTGGCCCGCCAGGTCGAGCCGAACAAGTTCACCTCGACGGCACGCCGGGTCCGCAGGGGGTTGCGACGACGAGCGGCACGGCTGGTCGGACGGGCAGCGTGACGCTGGTCTCGGTGCTCGTCGCAGCACTCCCCGCGCAGGCCCGCGGGCCCGCCAGCCTCGCGACGACGGTCGGCTCGCTGCGCTACCAGGACATGGGCGACTGGGAGGTCCTGGTGGCGTCCCCGACGCCGCTCGGTCACGAGCTTCGAGGCAGCGGCCGGATACGCAAGGTCGTCGTGCCCGGGTGCGACGACGACGACCCCGACCAGCGCGCGACGCTGCTCCAGGCGGCCGCCGACCAGGCCGACGGCCGCTACCTGGCCGTGATGGCGCCGGGAGACCACCTCGAACCGGGCGCGCTCGGCGCGGTAGCCCTGGTCGCGGAGGCCGCCGGCTACCCCCCGGTCGTCTACACCGACGAGCAGTGGCCAGGCGACGGCGCGTCAGGCATCGCCCGGAAGCCGGACTTCCTGCCCACGCTGCTGGAGTCGTTCCCGTACCTGGGTCGGCTGCTGCTGGTCCGGGCCGACGTCTTCGCCGAGGTCGGCGGTTTCGTCCCCGGCACGGCCGGTGCCGAGGAGCACGACCTGGCGCTGCGGGTCACCGAACGGTACGACGACGTCGCCCACGTCCCGGTGGTCGCCCTGACCCGGCCCGAGCCTCCCGACACCGGGCCGGACGCCCGGGCAGCGGTGGTCCGGGCGGTCGAACGGCGTCTGGCCCGCACCGGACGCACCGGGACCGTCGAGGCGACCGACCCGCCGCTGGGGGTACGGACCTGGCTCACCGTGACAGAACCGCCGCTGGTCTCCCTGGTCATCCCGACCGTCGGGACCCGCCGCGAGGTACGCGGCGAACCACGGGTGCTGGTCGAAGCATGCGTGCGCTCGGTGCTGGACTGCACGACCTACCCCCGGTGGGAGGTCGTCGCGGCGACCAGCGAACCGACTCCGCCAGCGGTCGTCGACACCTTGCAGACCCTGCTCGGCGACCGGCTGCGGCTCGCGCCCGTCGCCGGGGCCTTCAACTTCTCGACCTCCGTCAACGAAGGCGCCCGGGTCGCCACCGGTGAGCTGCTGCTGCTGCTCAACGACGACACGGAGGTGATCGAGCCGCGCTGGCTCGAGCGGATGGTCGCCGTCGCGGCCGACCCGAAGGTCGGCGTGGTCGGCGCCAAGCTGCTCTTCGAGGAGGGCACCCTCCAGCACGTCGGGGTGACCTTCGACGACGACTGGGGGCCGATCCACGCCCTGGGCTCAGAGACCGACGACGACGCCGGCCCGTGGGGTGCCAAGGTGCTCGACACCGACTGGGCCGCGGTCACCGGGGCCTGCCTGCTCACCCCGGCCCGGCTGTTCGAGGAGGTCGGCGGGTTCGACGAGAACCTGCCGCTGAACTTCAACGACCTGGACTACTGCTTCAAGGTCGGCCGCACCGGCCGCCGCATCGTCACCACACCGTTCGCCCGGCTGTGGCACTACGAGTCGGCCTCGCGCGGGCACCGCCTGGAGCAGTGGGAGGTCGACGCGCTGCACCGGTCCTGGCACCTGCGCATCCGCCAGGACCCGCACGTCACCTACCGCAGCGTCTGGTGACCGGTCAGCCGCGCGAGAGACGGGCGCGGACCTTGCGCCACAGGCCACCCAGGCCCTGACGGCGCAGGACCCCCAGGGCGGCGCGAGCCGTACCCCGCACACCTCGGGCCGGGGCCTGCGTGGTCGGGCGCACCAGACGCCCGGCGTCGGCGGCCCGGGCCGGGGCTGCGCAGAACGACACCAAGGGGGCCAGGGCGCGGTCCCACACCAGGTCGACCCCGGCGGCACGCACCCGGTCGCGCCGGTCAGGCGGACCGTCGAGCACCCGGGCCAGGGCCTCTGCCAGCGCCTGCGGGTCGTGGGGCGGCACCGCCTCGCCCAGGTCCTGGTCACGCACCAGGTCGGCGAACACGTCGCCGTCGGTGCACACGATCGGCAGCCCGGCCCACAGGTAGTCCAGCATCCGGGTGCGGAACGAGTAGCGGGTCTCGATCCCGGGCAGGTGGCACGAGACGCCGACGTCGGCGTCGAGCAGGAAGTCGGCCCGACGTTCGTACGGCACCCAGCCGTGCTGGAAGAACACGGACGAGCCGGTCAGACCCAGCTCGTCGGCCAGCTCCTGCGTCTGGGCCGCCACCCGCATGCGCGGCACGTCCGGGTTGGGGTGGGACATGCCCATGAAGACCAGGCGGAGGTCAGGATGCTCGGCCGCGAGCAGGGCGGTGGCACGCACCAGGGTGAGCGGGTCGAACCAGTTGTAGACCCCACCGGCCCACAGCACGACACGGTCGTCGGCACCGATCCCGTCGACGACGCCGCGCAGGGCCGGCGCCTGGCGCTGGGGCGGGTCGGCGGCGATCCCGAACGGCGCGACGGCCACCAGCGCGGACAGGTCGCTGCTGGCGTCGAAGGTGTCGAGGTTGACCCGACCCACCGCGGCCAGGTGGCCGATCCACAGGTCCCGCTGGCGCTGCGAGGCGCACAAGAAGTAGTCGCCCCGGGCCAGCTGGAAGGCCAGCTCGTGGCGGGCGTGGTCCAACGACCACTGCCGCTGCTCGCGCGGCTCGTCCCGGCCGACCTCGAGGATCTCGATGTGGAACGGGTCGTACAGGTCGACGACCAGCACCACGTCGACGTCGTAGAGCCAGTCGAAGGCGGCACCCAGAAAACCCTGGACGACCAGCACGTCCGCTTCGTCGACGACGGCGCGGAAGGTGTCCACGGTGACCTGCTCGACGCTGAAGCCGTCCCCCGTGCGCGAGCACTCGCCGAAGGTCACCAGCCGCACCTGGTGCCCCGCGGCGGCCAGCAGGCGACAGGCCTCCCAGGCGCGGATCGCCGGGCCGGCCATCCGTTCGGCCACCGTGTCCAGGGTGGCCACGACCACCCGGGAGGTGCTCACTGGTCGGCCTCGCGCCACTCGCCGAAGAAGGCGGCATACCCGCCGGACTCGCGGATCGGGCCGTACTCGACGCGCAGCGTGGCGCCCTCACGGACGTAGTCGTACTGGTGGGTCGTCGAGGTGTCGACCACCGAGACCCGCAACGTGTAGGTCCCCGGCTGCAGCGGCAGCTGTGGCACGCGGCACTCCACGACACCGGTGCCCTCGATGGCCCCGATCTCCAGGCCGGCGTCGCGGGTGTTGTGAGCCCACAGGTAGACGCCGTCGTGGGTGTCCAGCGCCAGGCCGAAGACCGGCCGTTCGATACGTTGGTGCGCGGTGTAGGCCAGCCGCACCACCACGTCGTCGCCGGAGCGGACCGTGTCGGTCGCCTGGCCGCCGTGCAGCACCGTCACCGCATCGATCGTCGCCTCGCCGGAGCCCCACCGGACGCGGCCGAGGTCGTCGAGGTGCTGGTCGGAGCGGGTGGAGTCCAGGTAGCGGTCGAGGATCGGCGGGGCCTCCCCGGTCTCGACCAGCCGTCCGCCGGCGATCCAGGCCACCTCGTCGCACATCGAGCGCACCGACGGCATGGAGTGCGAGACCACCACGACGGTGCGGCCCTCCTGCTTGAACTGCACGAACTTCTCGGCGCACTTCTCCTGGAACGCTGCGTCGCCGACCGCGAGCACCTCGTCGACCAGCAGGATCTCCGGGTCGACGTGGATCGCGACAGCAAACCCCAGCCGCACGTACATCCCCGACGAGAGGTTCTTCACCGGCTGGTCGATGAACCGCTCCACCTCGGTCCCGGCGAAGGCGACGATGTCGTCGAACTTGCGGTCGATCTCTGACCGCGTCATGCCGAGGATGGAACCGTTGAGGTACACGTTGTCCCGCCCGGACAGCTCCGGATGGAACCCCGATCCCACCTCGAGCAGGGCAGCCACCCGGCCCAGGGTGCTGACCCTCCCGGCATCCGGGAACAGGATCTTCGCCAACGTCTTCAGCAGCGTCGACTTTCCCGAACCGTTGTCACCGACGAGGCCGAACGTCCGCCCCTGAGGAATCTCGAACGATACGTCCCGCAGCGCCCAGAAGTCCTCGTAGTGGGCCCGGTTGCGCCGCATCACGGCGGACTTGAGGGTGTTGTTCCGTTCGTGGTAGATGCGGAACCGCTTGGACAGCCCGTCCACCACGATGGCTGGTGCGCTCACAGGACCTCCGCCAGACGCTTCTCGTGACGCCCGAACACCCAGATCCCCAAGGCCACGGCCGCCACCGTCCAGCCGACGACCCACAGGACGTCGTCGGCCGCGGGCCAGCGGTTGTCGTAGAGCAAGGACCGGAAGACCGAGACGAACCGTTCCATCGGGTTGAGCTGGTACAGGTCCAGCACCGTCACGTCACCCACCAGCGGACCGACCGACTCCGACTGTTTCTTGACCATGCCGACCGGATAGATGACCGGCGTCAGGTAGAACCACGCCTGGAGCACGATGGTGGTCAGGTGCTGGATGTCGCGGAAATAGACGTTCACGACCGAGAACAACAGGGCGGCACCAGCCGAGAACAACGCCAGCACCACCATGAACACCGCCACGAGGGCGACCAGCCCCACCGCCGTCAGCAGGCTGACGTGCGTAAAGGCCCCGAACACCAGCAGGGCGACCAGGAGCACCACCATCTCCATGCTCCAGGAGAACAGCAGCGCTCCGGTGCTGGCGACCGGCAGCGTCGCCCGCGGGAACCACACCTTCTTGATGAGGTTCTCGTTGGCGACCAACGACGACATGCCGCCGGTCAGCGAGTTGGCGAAAAAACTCCACGGCAGCAGCCCGCACATCAAGAACAACGCGAAAGCATGCAGCCCCGACGGGTCCCCCGGCGGCACCTGGTCGCCGATCCTCATGAACTGCGAGAACACCACCGTGAAGATGACCATCTGCGCCAGGGGGTTGGCCAGCGACCACAGCTGGCCGAGCGCGGTGCGCTTGTACTTCCCCTTGACGTCGCGGCTGACCAGGTTGCCGAGCAGCTCGCGGGAACGGACGAGGTCACGCACCAGCGTCACGACGCCGTCCTCCGTACCCGACCCGCCACCCGGCGTACCGGCTCCAGCGCGCGCCAGGCCCGGGTAGACCGGACCACCTCCAGATCGGCCCGGGCCGCGTCCCGCTCGGCCGAAGCCTGGGCCAGCTCGGCCCGCAGGCTGTCGGCGGTGCGGCGCAGGTCCTCCAGCTCGGCCGACACCGACTCGGCCCGCCCGGCGGCGTCGTCGACGACGGCGCGCAGCACCCACTGGTAGACCATCGCGTCAGGCTGGGCCCGCACCCAGTCGACGATCCCCTCGGGCAGCGCCGCGGCGTCGATGTCGACCTCGGTGCCCAGCGGGTCCAGGGTCGTGGGGTGCATCTGCACCACGCTCAGGCCGGCGTCGTGCAACAGCTCCAGCAGCGACGCCCGGGTGAAGAACCGCAGGTGGGTCCGGTCGAGCAGCCCCCGGTCCAGGTACTGCCAGCGGCCCTGGAGCAGCGCCAGACGCAGAGAACCGTGGGCGACGTTGGGCGTGGACACCACCACCGAACCACCGGGGGCCAGCAGGCCGACCAGCGAGCGCAGCACGGGCGCCGGGTCGGCCAGGTGCTCCAGGACGTCGCCGGCGACGACACAGTCGAACCGGGCGTCGCCGAGCTCGGCGGCCAGGTCGAGCGTGGTCAGGTCACCGACGACCAGCTGCTCCAGCACCGGCCGGGCCTCCTCGGCCGCCTCGGGGACCAGCTCGACCCCAGACACCTGGCACCCACGCTCGACGAGGGCCCGCGCCAGGTATCCCGTGGCGCAGCCGACGTCCAGCACGGTCTTGCCGCCGCCGATGAGGTCCAGCATGTGTCCGTGGCTCGTGCCGTCGGACGCGCTGACCGTGGCCTCGTAGACCGGCACTGGGGAACCTCCTGACGCGATGGCAGGCTCGGGAGCACGCGTCGCGTGAGACCGGTCAGCGGAACACAGCGTTCACATCGATGACCAGCTGGGTCGAGCCTTGGTCATTGTAGACAACAGACGTACCCGAGCTGTCCCAGACGAGCAGAGCCAGTGCGGCCTGGTCCCGGCCGGCACCGGTGTTGAGGTCCGACGTGGGCGGCAACGCCTGCCCGGCCGCGGCCAGGGTGAGGTACGTCGTCGTCGCAGTCTGCTGCGTCGCGGTCACCGTGGCCAGCGCCGCCGCTGGCGTGCTGCTGGTCGTGATGGCGTTGCGCACCGCGACGGTGCGGGTCTGCCGTGGTCCCAGAGGGCTGCCCGTCTGTCTGGTGTCCAGCACCCGCTGCGGCACCACCGGGGTCAGGTGCAGCGTTCCCGTGGGCCCGTACCAGCCGACCACGTCGATGACGACCCCCGCCTGGGCGCCTTCGAGGTACACGTCGACGGCGTCGTCCGAGAGCGGGACGGTGGCCCGGTTGGCCACGTCCGTGCCGGGACGGAGGTTGACCGACGAGGTGGACCGCACGTCGCCGCCCTTGGGCACCACCGACACGAACCCGTTGCCGCCTGCCGCCGCCGCGGTGACGTTCACCACCACAGCGGTCGCACCAGACGGCACCCCGGCGCGGGTCACCGGGACGGTACGACGCTCACCCGGTCTCAGGCTGGCTCCGGTGCGGGTGTCCAGCAGCCGGTCAGCCGTGGACAGCGCCGTGAACCCCGCTCCCCCGGTCTCGGTGTAGTAGCCGGTGACGTCCACGACCAGGTGGACCGAACCGGCGTTGTTGCGCAGGCTCACCTTGCGCTCGCCGCCCACGCCGACCACCGTCGACACCGCCGAGGTCGCGTACGGGTCGGCGTTGAGCACCGACGACGCCGGTTCAGCGGCACCGGCGGGCCACGCCCGCAGGTAGGTCGTCGTCGAGGCGTGCACCGCGGTGACGTTGAGAGCGACCGCCTTGGCGTCGGCCGGGATGCCCTTCACCCCGGCGACGGTCAGGTCCATCCGTCCTCCGCCGCCCAGCGCCTGTCCGGTGGCGCGGGTGTCGACCAGGCGCGTAGGCGTCACCGGGACGAAACCCAGGTCGCTGCTCAGCGGCACCGCGGCCACGGTCGCGGGGTTCTGCGCACCGTTCACCTGGACCACGCCGGACCAGGAGTTCGCCCGCGCGCCAGAGCCCGCGTCGGTACCGGTGATCGTCAGCCGGAACGGCCCTGCCCCCACAGGACCGGCAGGCCCGGTGCCGTCCCACGTCGCCACCAGTCCGCCGAACGCCTCGGTGGCCAGCCCGTTCGTCACTTTCATGACGGTGCCGGTGCGGTCGTCGGTCACCGTCAGCTTCCAGCTGATGTCGGAGATGGTCGGGGCGGTGACCGTCACCGAGTCACCCATCGACATCGACCACCGGTTCGGGGTCGGGGCGATGAACATCGGGCCGGCGTAGCCGCGCGCCAGCTGGCGCACCGTCGGCAGGGTGGCCTGACCCCGGTCACCAGGGCAGGCGGTGTAGGCCACGTCACGGTGACCGAACACCCGGGGCAGCGATACCCACTGGTTCTGGTACCTGGAGTTCTCTCCCGACCGCGTGTAGTAGACCATCGAACCGGTCGGGTCGATGCCGTAGGGCTGGAGCTTCCAGCCGACGATCTGCGCGACCGACCGGGTCACCGCCGACGACGGCGTGGTCGACGAGTAGGTGCCCAGCATCGAGATGCCGACGGTCCCGGTGTTGAACCCCCCGGCGTGCACGCCGATCACCGACGAGGTCAGCGAACCGGACCGGCCCTCGTAGATGTTTCCCCACTTGTCCACGACGAAGTTGTAGCCCAGGTCGCACCAGCCGCGGGACTGCATGTGGTAGCGCTGGTCGTTGCGGATCTGCTGCATCGCCTCGGCGGTCGAGCTGTAGCTGTTCGACCCGGCCGTGTGGTGCAGCACGGCCCCGACCAGCGGGGCGGTGTCCATCGTGCAGGTCGGCCAGGCGGCGCCCCACTGGGCGCGGGTGATCACCGACGGGGCCGCAGCCATCGCCGAGGCGGCCAGGGTGGTCGGTGCCGAGGCCGGATCGATCCAGAGGGCCGGCTGGGCGGACGGTTCGGGTGAACCCGGCTCGGACGGCTCGGGTGTGCCCGGTCCGGTCGGCTCGGGCGTGCCGGGGCCAGACGGCTCGGGGGAGGCTGGTGGTGCCGACGGTGTCCCTGAGGCGGCCGTCGGCTCGGAGCCGATCGCGGAGAGACGGACGTCGGCGACGTCGACCGCCGAGTCGAGCACCGACAGCTGGACCGCGTCGGCGTCGCCGATCCACACCGCGTCGGTCCCGGCCCGGGTCTGGGCCTGGTCGGCATCGACCGTCCCCACGTCGGGCGACGCGTCGGAGACCGGCATCGTGGCCCACTCGGACCAGGTCCCGTCGGTCCGGCTCCGCATCTGGACAGCGAGGTCCGCCCCCGGCTCCGACTCGGGCCAGGTCACGCCGACGGTCTGGTAGTCAGCGGTCTCGACCACCTCGGTCGCCACCCGGTCCCCCGGCAGGGAACGGTCGGCCAGCACGGAGTCGTCGCGGCCCGGGTCGACCGTCGGACCGCCGGTCGTCGAGCCAGCGTGCGGCGCTTCCACCTGAAGCTCGAGCTCGTCGACCTGCACGGTGTCGCTGTCAGCAGCCGCCGTGGTCGAGACCGCCGGTGCCGAGGTCGGCGGGACCGCAGCGGCAGGGACTGCCCAGCCCGCGGTGGCCACCACCACGACAGCGGCAAGGGCCCTCCGGATCGTCTGCGCGGTCATCGCCTCGCCTCTCGATTGGTTGGCCTCATTATCATCTCGTCGGCACACCCCGGCCTAGATGTGAGCACCTCCGACCGACAATCTACCCGGGGTTGACCCGGTCTGCCGACCGTCGACCGCCCCGACCGGCGTCCGCGGTCGGCTCGACGTCTGCCCACCACGACGGCGGTCACAACGAGGTCGCCCGTCGCGCCCACCCGGGGGCGCGTCCGGGGCAGGCCCTACCGGAATATGGCGGTGACGTCGATGATCACCTGGGTCGTGCCGGCGTTGTTGTACACCACCGACGCGCCCGAGGAGTCCCAGACCATGAGGGCCAGCGCCGCCTGGTCCCGGCCGGCGCCGGTGTTCAGGTCCGACGTCGGCGGCAGCGCCTGACCGGCCGCGCCCACCGTCAGGTAGGTCGCGCCTGCCGTCTGCTGCGTCGCGGTCAGCGTCACCAGCGCCGCCTTGGGCTTGTAGCTGGTGAAGATCGCGTCCCGCACCGCCAGCGTGCGCGTCTGGCCGGCCTTGAGCGCGCCGCCCACGGTCCGGGTGTCCACCACGCGCTGCGGCACCACGGGCGTCAGCAGCAGCGTCCCGGAGGGCCCGTACCAGCCGACCACGTCGATGACCACACCGGCAGCACCTCCGGCCAGGTACACGTCGAGCTTCCCGCCCGACACCGGCACCGTCGCCCGGTTGGCCACGTCGGCGCCAGGCCGGTGGTTCACGGTCGACGTGGCGCGCACGTCGGCACCCGCGGGCACCACCGAGACATACCCGGCACCACGTGCCGCGGCCGACGTCACGTTCACCATCACCGCCGTGGCGTTGGACGGTACCCCGGCTTCCGCCACCGAGATCCGACGGGTCCCGTCAGGAGCCAGGCCGGAGCCCGGCAGGCGGGTGTCCAGCAGGCGCACCGCCCGCGGCAGCGGCTCGAACCCGACACCGGCGCTGTCGACGTAGTAGCCCGTCACGTCCACCACCAGGTTCACCGACCCGAGGTTGTTGCGCAGGCTCACCTTTCCCCCGGCACCGACGCCGACCGAAGTCGCCACCGCTGCCGTCGCGTTCGGCTCGACATTGAGCACCGACGCCGTCGGCTCGGACGTGCCTGTCGGCCAGGCCCGCAGGTAGGTCACCGCCGACGGACCGACAGCGGTCAGGTTCACCGCCACAGCCTTGGCACCGGACGGCACCCCTCGCACCCCTGCGACCTGGAGGTCCAGCCGCGAGCCCGCGCCCAACGACCGACCCGTCGCCCGGGTGTCCAGCAACCGCACCGGAGTCACCGGCACGAACCCCAGGTCGGAACCCAGCGTCACCGAGCCTGTGGCGCTGCCGACCGGTGCGACGGCAACCTTGGCGCCGGAGGTGCCGTCGACCGCGACGACGGTGATCTCCAGCCCGGTACCCGGCACCTGCCAGCTCTCGCCTGCCCCCAAGGTCGGGTTGGCGAAGTTCTGGTCCGGATGCATGTCGAGCAGGTAGGTCGTCGGGTAGTACGAGGTCATGACCTGCATGCGCACCTGGACCCCGGCCCAGGAGGGCCTGCGGTCGTCAGGCGACACGTTCGGCCGGAAGTCGACGTACACCGTCCCGCCCGACACCGGGACCGACACTGCACGTACCGACGACACCGATCCCAGCGGGGCGAGCGTCGCGGTCGTCGTCAGACCAGGCTGAGCCTTGATGACCCTCGCCAGACCCAGCCAGTCGGCCATGGCGGAGTTGAGGTTGCCTGGTCTGCCGGTCAGCATCCCAGAGCCCATGACGTCCGCGTAGTCGCCGTACTCGTTGTTGACGCACGAGCTGACCGGCAGGCTCAGCGCCACGTCGCCGCAGCTGTACCGGTTGGCGTGGCCCAGCCCGAGGTTGTGCCCGTACTCGTGGGCGAGGATCTCCGGGTTGGTGTACCCGTTGATCCAGCTGTGCGACCCGCCGACCGAGCCGAGGCCGGCCCATCCACAGCTGCTCCAGTGCGGGAAGAACACCGAGGCACGGCGCGACCCGGTCGCGGAGTAGCCGTTGGCGGCCATGACCTGGGAGGCGAGGGTCGCCATCGCCTCGTACGAGCACGACGTGGGCACCGAGACGTTCGGTGCCGACCTGGCGTCGATCCACGGCTTGACCACGACGCTGGTCGAGATCGCACCACCGCTCTGCTGCGACCAGTAGGTCGCCGTGGCCTCACCGAGCGTCTGCAGGTTCGCGGTCGTGGCGGACGGCCCTCCGCTCCAGTACACCGGCAGGATGGCCAGCGTGCCTGACTCGCTCACCTCGGCGACCTCGGCGGGGTCGACCTTGATCTCGACCACGGTCGCCGGGTTGGTGTCGGCCACGGTGGCGGCCACGGCGTCGGCGCCTCTGGCGCCGTCGGAGCCCTCGATGGCGAGCAGCACCCTGTCACCGGTGGCACCGTCGACGGCGATCCCGTCGGGCAGGGCCAACAACCGCCCGTCGACCTCGACCATGGAGACGACGTCCTCCGACCCCTCCTGGGAGTCCGGCTCGGTGTCGATGGTGGGGGTAGCTCTGCTGCTGTCGGCATCCTCGGCCAGGACCTGGACCAGCCGGGCATAGACCCGGACCACACCCTCGTCCGCGACGGCGGGCAGACCCTGGACCGTGACGGCGACCAGCGCCACGGCCACGACGAGGCCAGGACGAAAGAAGGGTCGACGGTTCATACCACCGCTCATCGGCCCCGGCAAACGCAGCCTGAAGCAGGTACGACCGACCGGGCGACGTCCGTCCGGATGACCTCCGACGTGCACGAACGCGGTGGGACTGGTAGCGCAGGACGACAGGTTCCGACGTCAGACGCACCAGACCACTAGGCTGGGCGGCGCCGCCCGGGACGACCCGAGAAGTTCCGGTCCGGCGCACGACAGACCCCCGAGCAAAGGATGCAGCCGTGCACATCGTCGTCACCGGGGGCGCCGGGTTCATCGGCGCCAACTTCGTCCACCACGTGGTCCGCGAGCACCCCGAGACCCAGGTCACCGTGCTCGACGCGCTGACCTACGCCGGCGACCGGCGCAGCCTGGACCCGGTGGCCGACCAGATCACCTTCGTCACCGGTGACGTCGCCGACGCCGGGACGGTCGACCCGCTGGTCGCCGCCGCCGACGCGGTGGTGCACTTCGCGGCCGAGTCGCACAACGACAACTCGCTGGCCGACCCGTGGCCGTTCGTGCAGACCAACGTCGTGGGCACCTACACGCTGCTGGAGGCGGTCCGCCGGCACGGCACCCGCTTCCACCACGTGTCGACCGACGAGGTGTACG
This sequence comes from Cellulomonas sp., assembly GCA_031556715.1. Taxonomy (GTDB): domain Bacteria; phylum Actinomycetota; class Actinomycetes; order Actinomycetales; family Cellulomonadaceae; genus Cellulomonas. Next base: position 15,059 of record JAVBSR010000130.1, on the reverse strand, counting down.
GCGACCTGGAGCTGGACGACCCGGCCAAGTTCACGCCGACCACCCCGTACAACCCGTCCAGCCCGTACTCGGCGACCAAGGCGTCGTCCGACATGCTGGTGCGCGCCTGGGTGCGCAGCTTCGGCGTGGCCGCGACCATCTCGAACTGCTCCAACAACTACGGGCCCTACCAGCACGTCGAGAAGTTCATCCCCCGGCAGGTCACCAACGTCCTCGACGGGGTGCGGCCCAAGCTGTACGGCACGGGCCAGAACGTGCGCGACTGGATCCACGTGGACGACCACAACGCCGCCGTGTGGCAGATCCTGACCCGCGGCCAGATCGGCGAGACGTACCTCATCGGCGCCGACGGCGAGGTGGACAACAAGACCGTGGTGGAGACCCTGCTGGAGCTCATGGGCCAGCCGCGCGACGCCTACGACCTGGTCTCCGACCGTCCCGGCCACGACATGCGCTACGCCATCGACGCCACCCGGCTGCGCGACGAGCTGGGCTGGACCCCGAGGTTCACCAGCTTCCGCGACGGCCTGGCCGCCACCGTCGACTGGTACCGCGCCAACGAAGCCTGGTGGCGGCCCCAGAAGGACGCCACCGAGGCCAAGTACGCCACGCTGGGACGCTGACCGTCTTCCTCCACGTCACCTGCACACCGCGCTGACGTCGTCCACCCAGGACCACCACGTCAGGTTCCTAGCCTGGCGCGCATGCCTGCACACCAGCGTCGCCGCCACCGGACGACCGTGCGGCACGCCCGCAGCCACCACCGTCACCCGGTCTGGCGCGGCGTCGGCCTCACCGTCTCGGCCGCACTGACGCTCGCCTTCTCTGCGGTGGCCACTTACGCCTACCTCCAGGAGGCCAACCTCACGCGCAGCACCGCGATGGACCTCGTGGCCCAGCCGGGCGGACCCGACGAGGCCGAGACGACCCGGGACCTCACCATCCTCCTGCTCGGCTCCGACAGCCGGGACGGTGAGAACGAGCAGATCGGCGGGGCAAGCTCCGGCCGACGATCCGACACGACGATCGTCATGCACGTCTCGGCGGCCCGGGACCGGGTCGAGCTGATCTCGATCCCGCGCGACTCCGTCGTCGACATCCCGGCGTGCCTCATGGCCGACGGCACCACCACGAGCCCTCAGCCCGGCGCGCAGATCAACGCGGCGTTCTCCATCGGGTGGAACCACGGCGGGACGACCGACACCGAACGCCAGGACTCGGCCATCGCCTGTGCCGTCGCCACCGTGCAGGCCAGCACCGGGCTGACGATCGACCACTTCGTCGTCGTCGACTTCGTCGGTTTCCAGAACATGGTGACCGCGCTGGGCGGCGTGGACATCTGCATCGAAGAAGACCTGAAGGACTCCCGTTTCACCGGGCTCGACCTCAGCGCCGGACCGCACCACCTCGACGGGGCCGAGGCGCTCCAGCTGGCCCGGGCCCGGCACGTGGAGCACAGCGACGGCATGGACCCCTCCCGGATCAGCCGTCAGCAGCAGCTGCTCTCCGCCATGGCCACCGAGGCGCTGTCGAACGACACGGCCGCCGACGCACCCCGGCTGGCTGTCTTCGTCAACCAGGTCACCAGCGCGCTGACCGTCGACGAGCGGCTCGACCCGGTCGGCCTGGCCTGGGCGCTGCGCGGCATCCAGGGCGACGACATCGTGCTCGAGACGATCCCGTGGCAGCTGTACCCGCAGAACCCCAGCTGGGTGGTCTGGACACCCGAGGCCGAGGCCGTGTGGGCTGCCATGGCGGCCGACACGCCCGTCGCCGCCGCCCTGCACCCGGCCGACCCGACGGGGCCGGCACCGGGCCCGAGCGCGCCGTCCGACCTGGCACCTGACCTGCCTGGAGAGACCGACAGCACGGTCGACCAGCCTGCGCCGGTATGTCCTTCTCAGGCCTAGCTCTCCACCGGATCTCCACAGCCCCCGCGCCACGCTCGCGAGAACGGACGCCCCGTGCCCTTTACGATCGACATGTGAACCCTCGACACGGCACGACGCTGCGCGCCCACGGCCCGCGGCACGGCCGCGGTCGTCGGACGCACCCGTTCTGGCGTGCCGTCGGGGTGCTGACCGCGGCGCTGCTGATCTGCGGCGTCTCGGGCGCGGCAGCGGTCGGGTACCTGTTCAACTCGGACCTCGACCACATCAACGTCAAGGACCACGTCGCCAACCCGCCGCCGGTCGACCCGGCCGCCGGCAACTCCTTGAACATCCTGCTGATCGGCTCTGACGACCGTTCCGGCGACAACGAGGCGATCGGTGGTGCCGATCCCGGGATGCGCTCGGACACCACGATCATCATGCACATCTCCTCAGACCGGAGCCGCGTCGAGATGGTCTCGATCCCCCGCGACTCCCTGGTCAAGATCCCGGAGTGCCAGACCACGAACGACAAGACCATCCCCGCGACCCGGGAGGCCATGTTCAACTCGGCGTTCGCCCGGGGCTGGGACACCGGCGGCGACATGGACTCCGCGGCCGCCTGCACCATGGCCACGGTGCACGAGAACACCCACGTGCCGATCGACCATGTGGTCGTCGTCGACTTCGCCGGGTTCCAGCAGATGGTCGACGCGGTCGGCACGATCGACGTCTGCCTCGAACAGCCCATGAAGGACACGAAGTACACCGGGCTCGACCTTCCCGCAGGGCTGCAGCACCTGGACGGGGTGCAGGCGCTGCAGTTCGCCCGGGCCCGGCACATCACCGGCACCGACGGGTCGGACACCTCTCGGATCGGCCGTCAGCAACAGCTGCTCGGGGCCCTGGCACAGAAGGTGCTGTCCAAGAACGCGGTCGCTGATGCTCCCTCCCTGCTCGCCTTCGTCAGCGCCGTGACCAACTCGTTGCACGTCGACCAGGACCTGACCGCGCAGAACATCGCTGGCATCGCTTACAGCATGCGCAAGATCGACACCAGCAAGATCATCTTCACGACCATCCCGTCCGGTCCCGACTCCAAGAACCCCAACCGGGTGCGCTGGTCGTCCCAGGCCGACGACGTCTGGGCGGCGATGGCCGCTGACCGGCCGATCGTCGACGTGCTGAACCCGCCCGCGCCCGAGCCCGACCCGGCGGACAGCCCCACCAGCACCAGTCCCCCGACGACCGAACCGGACCCCACACCGACCGGAGTCACCACCGTGAACCAGGTGCAGCAGTCCGCGACCCAGGTCTGCGGGGGCGGGAACTGACACCTGATGCCTGAGTCCACCCCGCATGCCTGAGTCCACTCCGCCCAGCTTCGCGCCCGGCAGCGGACGTCGCAACGGACCGTCTGCCCGACCTGTCGCACCGCACGGCGGGCCGTCGGCGACCAGGGCCGCACCCCCGGCTGCCACGCCACGACCCGCCTCCGCGCCGAGACCCGCCAGCGCGCCACGGCCCACCAGCCCGACTGCTGCTCCTCCGTCGTTCGCGCCTCGTGGCGCACCGGCCGCTGTCGCACCGCCCGCCCCGACCCAGCCACCCGGCCGACGGCCTGCGGCGCCGGGCGGTACGTCCCCGGGACCTGCGGTCGGCGCACCGCGCCGTCGCCACCGGCGGCGCTGGATCGTCGGCACGCTCGTCGTCCTGCTCGTCCTGGCCGTGGCCTGGCCGGTCGGTCTGGTGGTCTGGGCCAACGGCAAGATCCAGCGGATCGACGGTCTGAGGCTCACCGGTGGCGGTCCGGGCACCACCTACCTCATCACCGGGTCGGACGCCCGTGACGGCGGGATCGCCGACGACGGCACGGCCGGGTCGCGCGCCGACTCGATCCTCCTGCTGCACGTGCCCGACTCCGGCACCACCTCTCTCATCTCCTTGCCCCGGGACACCTACGTGGACATCCCCGGGCACGGCCCGGCCAAGCTCAACGCGGCCACCGCCTACGGGGGTGCGCCGCTCATGGTGCAGACCGTGGAGCAGCTCTCCGGTCTGAAGGTCGACCACTACGTCGAGATCGGCATGGGCGGCGTCAAGGACGTCGTCGACGCTGTCGGCGGGGTCGACCTGTGCTGGGACAAGGACGTGGACGACCCCGACTCCGGCATGGTCTGGACCGCCGGGTGCCACCAGGCCGACGGCACCCAGGCGCTGGCGTTCTCCAGGATGCGCAAGGCCGACCCCACCGGTGACATCGGCCGGGGCCTGCGCCAGCGGCAGGTCGTGGGCGCGGTGATGAGCAAGGTCGACCCGGGTTCGCTGGTCTGGCACCCGGCCCAGCAGGTCGCGCTCGTCGACGCCGGGACGGCCGCGCTGCGGGTCGACGAGGGCACCAGCACCGTCGACCTGGGTCGTCTGGCGCTGGCCTTCCGGACCGCCAACGGCTCGGGCGGGGTGACCGGCACGCCTCCGATCAAGTCCCTGGACTACCGGCCTGGCAACGTCGGGTCGACGGTGCTGCTCGACCCGGACGCTTCCCCGGCCTTCTGGCAGGCTGTCGCCGACGGCACCCTCCCCGCGGGCGTGGTGGGCGGCGTCGGCTGACCGGCGTCAGGCGGTAAAGCCGACCGTGGGCGCGGCGACCTGGGCCCGCAGCCGTTCGCCCTTGGCGTCGGCAGCAGCGCGCAGCCCGTCCTGGAACGAGGCCATCGCCACCGCCAGCCGCTCGGCCTCCGGGCCCGACCCCGCGGCCAGGATGCGCACCGCGAGCAGACCCGCGTTGCGGGCACCGGCCACCGACACGGTGGCCACCGGCACCCCGGCGGGCATCTGCACGATGGACAGCAGCGAGTCCATGCCGTCCAGGTAGGCCAGCGGCACCGGCACCCCGATCACCGGCAGGACCGTCATGGCGGCGAGCACCCCCGGCAGGTGCGCCGCCCCTCCGGCACCCGCCACGATGACCTTCAGACCGCGTTCCGCAGCCGTCTTGGCGTAGGTGAAGGCCTTGTCGGGCTGGCGGTGCGCCGAGATGACGTCCACCTCGACCGGCACGTCGAACTCGGCCAGGGCCTCGGCAGTGGCCTGCATCATCGGCCAGTCCGAGTCGGACCCCATGACGATGCCCACCAACGGTCCGCTCACGTCTGCTCCTCTCGACCACCAGACGCACGCCCCAGCAGCGGCCATCCGGTCTTCCACCTGCGACGATAGCATCGTCGGCTGCACACCCGGCCCTGGTGGAACGTCGGCCGTCGGATGCGGCCCGGCCACCGGCCGCTGGTCTGGTCTCCTCGCCTGGTACCCCATCCGGTCCCGGCGGTCCGACATCTGCGGCCGACACGACCTACTATCGTCCGGTGAGTATCGAGACTGCAGTGCAGGATGCCACCGTGCAGAGGCGGGCCGCCTGGCCGGGCCGGGCCTGGTGGACAGAGATGGCCCAGTTCCTCACCGTGGGTGGCGCGGCCTTCGTCGTCGACATGGGCTTGTTCAACCTGCTCGTCTTCGGGCCGGGGCAGCTGCTGGGACACAAGCCGGTGACGGCGAAGATCGTCGCCGCACTGGTCGCGACGCTGGTCTCCTGGGTGGGCAACCGGCACTGGACCTTTGCCGAACGCCGGTCGCACCACCGTGGTCGCGAGCTGACGATCTACGCGGCGATCAACGCGGTGGCGCTGCTCGTCGCCCCGGCCGTGCTGTACGTCACCACCTACTGGGTCGGCGCGACGGGCCCGCTGGCCGCCAACGTGGCGTCGGTGGTCGGCATCGGCATCGGCACGGCCCTGCGCTACTCCGGCTACAAGCTGTGGGTCTTCCCGGCGCCGCCGGCCGTCTCCCCGGCCTGACCGGCCGCCGGGTCAGTCGCCCCGGTGGCGACGCCGGTCCGGACGGGTCGCCACCGCCGGGCCGATCGGCAGCACCTTGTCGGTGCGCAAGGCGGGCGGGACCTTGGCCAGGAACAGCGCGAACACCGCAGGGCGGCGCTGAGCCAGCTCCAGACGACCGCCGTCGGCCGACGCCAGGTCACGAGCCAGAGCCAGGCCCAGCCCGGTGCCCGCACCGGAGGTGACGTTGCGCTCGAAGATCCGCGGTGCCAGGTCGTCAGGCACCCCGGCGCCCTCGTCGGCGACCTCGACCACCAGCGACCGGGCGGACGTGCCCGGCCGGGACCGCACCGTCGTGGTGCCGCCGCCGTGCTTGAGCGAGTTCTCGATGAGCGTGGCCAGCACCTGGGCCAACGCCCCGGGGGTGGCGAGCACCTCGACGTCCGGGTCGTCGTGCACCACCAGACGACGGCCGGCGTCGGCGTACGGCACCGACCACTCTTCCTCCTGCTGGTGCAGCACCTCGGCCAGCAGGACCGCCTCGGTGGTGCCACCGGCCGCCCGGCGTGAGCTGGTCAGCAGGTCGTCGACGACACCGACCAGGCGCTCCACCTGCTCCAGGGAGATCCGGGCCTCCTCGCGCACGTCGTCACGCTCAGTGGTCATCATGATCTCTTCCAGCCGCATGGACAGCGCGGTCAGAGGGGTGCGCAGCTGGTGGGAGGCGTCGGAGGCGAACTGCCGTTCAGCGGCCAGCCGGCCGGCCATCCGGTCGGCGCTGCGGGCCAGCTCGGCCGCGACCAGGTCGATCTCCTCGACCCCCGACGGTTCCAGGTGCGGGCGCACCTGACCTGAACCCAGCTGTTCGGCCGACGCCGCCAGGTAGACCAGCGGGGCGGACAGCCGGTCTGACTGCCAGATCGCCAACCCGATGCTGGCCGCGAACGCGACCAGGGCCGCAGCGACGACCAGCCCGATCACCCGCGCCGACAGCCAGAACACGTCCCACCAGGAGGTCGAGACGACCACCTGCGCACCCTGGGCCGAGCGCACCCGGGCGTCGACGCTGCGACCGGAGACCTCCTCGCCCTGGGTGAGGCGACGTCCGTCGGGCATCTGGACGCTGACGTGCCGGACCGTCGGCCCGTCGACGTACCGGGCCAGCATCGTCTCGTCGAAGGGGACCTGCTGCTCGATCCGCAGGTCCACGGCCATGGCCAGCGCCTGGGCCGTGGTCTCGATCTCCTGGATCTGGGTCTGGCGCACCAGCTGGGCTCCGAGGAAGGCCAGCGGCACGCCGAGCAGCACCACCGCGACGGTGACCGTCGCGATCGTGGCCTGCAGGACGCGGCGTCGCACCGCTCAGTCCTGCCCGGACTCCTCGAAACGGAAGCCCATCCCCCGCACCGTGGTGATGTAGCTGGGGGCGTTGGCGTCGTCGCCGAGCTTGCGGCGCAGCCAGGACACGTGCATGTCGAGGGTCTTGGTCGACCCGTTCGGGTCGGTGCCCCAGACCTCGCGCATGATCGCCTCGCGGGCCACCACCGTGCCCGCCGCGGCGACCAGCACCCGGAGCAGGTCGAACTCCTTCGCGGTCAGGTGCAGCTCGACCTCGCCCTGGAACGCCCGGTGGGCGGCGACGTCGACCCGGACGTCCTGGGCCTGCAGCTCTTCGGCATCGCCGGGCTCGTTGCCGGTGCGGCGCAGCAGGGCACGCACGCGGGCCAGCAGCTCAGCCAGCCGGAACGGCTTGGTCACGTAGTCGTCGGCCCCGGCGTCGAGCCCGACGACGAGGTCGACCTCGTCGGCCCGGGCCGTGAGGATGAGAACCGGTGTGCTCAGACCCTGAGACCGGATGGTCCGGGCGACGTCGAGACCGTCCATGTCAGGCAAACCGAGGTCGAGGACGACCAGGTCCACGTCGGAGGCCCCGTCGACGGCACCTTGACCTGTCCCTTGGACTCGCACGTCGTAGCCCTCGCGCGACAGCGCGCGTGCCAAAGGTTCGGCAATGGCAGGGTCGTCTTCGGCCAACAGAACACGGATCACGGCTTCATCGTAGGACATGGCAGGTCACCGATGAACCCCACCGTTCGACCCGGTTGCGCCGCGACCCGCGGCGCGGAGCGACGCCGCCCGTGGTCACGGGACGCGGCCGGAACGCCGCGGCACGGGTCGCGGCACCGTCACCGGGCCGGACAGATTCGCGACGCCGGGCGGTGGCCGACGCCCACCTCCCACGGGCCGGCGAGGCGCCCCCAGCCAGGGCCGCGCCGCTTATACCAGACCGCCCAGGCTCTGCGGGCAAGAACGGGCCGCACCGAGCGGGCGATATTCGGGACATAAGGGTCATGGCCGCAACCCGACAACACCGGTCCGACGAGTTGACAGTGATGGGTTTACGCAGGTCACCGTGTCGAAACAAGAGTGCTGCAGCGACAGTCCCCCTGATGGGCGCCAGGACTGGGTCATGAATCCGTAAAGTGTGACGAATCTCACACTGCTGTGTCCGAACTGCGAGCCGAATGCGGTTGTCCCCGCTTCGTCGTCGTGTGAGGCTTGTCCCCGGAGCCACTGACCTTCATGGCCGCGTCTCCGCCCCCCCGAACCGTCGTGGTGGACTTCGTGCGGCCTCGAACTAGGAGCAACAACTGATGGACTGGCGTCACCGTGCCTCATGCCTGGACGAGGACCCCGAGCTGTTCTTCCCGATCGGGAACACCGGCCCGGCCCTGCAGCAGATCGAGCTGGCTAAAGCGGTGTGCCACCGCTGCGACGTCGTCGACACCTGCCTCGCCTGGGCGATCGAGAACGGTCAGGACGCAGGCGTCTGGGGCGGGCTGTCCGAGGACGAACGCCGGGCACTGAAGCGGCGCACCGCTCGCCAGCGCCGCGCTGCCGGCTGACGCGCTCAGCCCCCCGGCCTGTCCCACGAGAGGCACGCCTTCATGTGGATGACCACCGACGTGCCGCCCTGCGGCCCGGGTCGCCACGAGATCGAGCCGTCGAGCTCGTTGGCGACCAACGTCGAGACGATCTGAGTACCCAGGCCGCTGCCGGGTCGGTCGTCCGTCAACCCTCGGCCGTCGTCGACGACCTCGACCCGCAGGTGGTCGCCGTCACGTTCCACGGCGACCCGCACCGTGCCCGGCTCGCCGTCGGCGAACCCGTGCTCGACAGCGTTGGACACCAGCTCGGTGAGCACCAGCGCCAGGGCCGTCGCGCCCCGGGCGCACAGCTGCCCGAACGTACCTTCCAGGACGGTGCCGACCCGGTTCTCGCGGGCCGTCACGTCGGCGGTCAGACGCAGCGTCCGGCGGACCACGTCGTCGAAGTCCACGGTCGCGTCCGGGGTCTGCGACAGCGTGTCGTGCACCATCGCGATGGTCGACACCCGGCGCATGGCCTCGGCCAGGGCCGCCCGGGCGTCCGGCGAGGTCACCCGGCGCAGCTGTATCCGCAGCAGCGCCGCCACGGTCTGGAGGTTGTTCTTGACCCGGTGGTGGATCTCCCTGATCGTGGCGTCCTTGGTGACCAGCTCGCGTTCCCGGCGGCGCAGCTCCGACACCTCGCGGCACAGCAGCACCGCCCCGGTCAGCATCCCGTCCTCGGTCAGCGGTAGCCCCCGGACCGCCACCGACACCCCGTTGACCTCGACGTCTCCCTGCCACGGCGTCGTGCTCAGCAAGGGCGGGTCACCCTCGATCTCCAGGCCGATCAGCGGGGCCGAGACCTCGACGAGCGAGCGCCCGACCGGGTTGTCCAGCACCCCCAGCCGGTGGAAGCACGACATCCCGTTCGGGCTGACGTAGAGGACCGTCGCACTGGCGTCGATCCTGATCATCCCGTCGCCGACCCGCGGCGAGCCGGAGTCGGCGGCCCCGCCGACCGGCAGCGGGTACTCGCCGTGGGCGACCATGCGGACCAGGTCGTCGGCCGCCGCCACATAGTTCAGCTCCAGCCGGCTCGGGCTGCGGTTCCCGCCCACCGAGGCGTGCCGCGATATCACGGCGATCGGGCGGCCGTCGTGCACCACCGGCACCACCTCGTCACGCACCGTGAAGTCGCCGTACCAGCGCGGGTGGCGGTCGGATGTCGGCCAGATGACGGCCGTCGACAGCCGGGGGACGGTGGCCGCGGCGGGGCGCCAGCTGGACCTCAGCCGCAGCGGTCGCCGCTCGTCGAGCGCGGCCTGCAGCTGGACGGCCTGCTGACGTGAGGCCACCGACCCGACCACGTCGTCGTCGTACACCGTGGCACCGGTCGACGGACGGCACTGCGCGACCGCGACGAAACCACCGTCCGGGGTCGGCAACCACAGCACCAGGTCGGCGAACGCCAGGTCCGACAGGACCTGCCAGTCCCCGGTGAGCAGCTGCAGCCACTCGAGGTCGGCGGGAGGCAGCGGCCCGTGACGCTGGGACAGCGCGGACAAGGTCGGCATCGGCCCAGCCTACGGGTCACCTGCGGCCCGGAGCCGACACGCGCGACGACCGGGTCCCGGCGGGGACCGTCACGGGTACAGCCCGCGGATCTGGTGCGCCTCGGCCACCCGCCGCACCCCGATGACCGTGGCCGCCTCGCGCAGCGTCAGCCCGTCGGCCCGGGACAGCCGGGACACGGCGTCGTAGGCGGCTCGCATCCTGCGGTCCAGCCGGCGGCTGATCTCGTCCTCGGTCCACCAGTACGTCTGGTTGGCCTGCACCCACTCGAAGTAGGAGACCACCACACCACCGGCGTTGGCCAGGATGTCGGGGACCACCTGCACCCCGCGCTCGGCCAGCACCGCGTCGCCCTCGGTGGTGGTGGGGCCGTTCGCGCCCTCGACCACCCAGCGGGCCTTGACCCGCGCGGCGGTCTCGGCATCGAGCACGCCCTCGACCGCCGCCGGGACCAGCAGGTCCACGTCAGCCTCGAGCACCGCAGCATGGTCGGCCGGGTCACCGCCGTCGAACCCGACGACCGTCCCGGTCGCGGCGACGTGCGCCACCAGCGCGGGCAGGTCCAGGCCGTCGGCGTTGACGATCCCGCCGAACTGGTCGCTCACCGCCGTCACCGTGGCGCCGGCGGCGTGCAACAGCTGCGCCGCGTGCGATCCGACGTTGCCGAACCCCTGGACGGCCGCCCTGACCTCGGACAGCGCGACACCGGCGTCAGCCAGGGCGACCCGCGCCACGTCGACGACACCGCGCGAGGTGGCGGTGGACCGGCCCAACGACCCGCCGACGGCCAGCGGCTTGCCGGTGGTCACGGCCGGGATCGTGTACCCGGCGTTGACCGAGAACGTGTCCATCACCCAGGCCATCGTCTGCTCGTTGGTCCCGACGTCGGGCGCCAGGATGTCGCGCTCCGGGCCGATGATCGGCATGATCTCCGAGGTGAAACGGCGGGTGGCACGCTCCAGCTCGGCCGTCGAGTGGCCCCGCGGGTCGAGCGTCACCCCGCCTTTCGCGCCGCCGTACGGCACGTCGACCACGGCGCACTTCCACGTCATCCACATCGCCAGGGCGCGCACCTCGTCGAGGTTGACGTCCGGGGAGTAGCGCAGCCCACCCTTGCCCGGCCCTCGGGAGATGTTGTGCTGCACCCGGTAGCCGCGCAGCAGCTCGACCGTGCCGTCGTCACGGCGCAACGGCACGCTGACCAGCATCTCCCGGCGTGGGGTGGCGAGCATCTCGTGCACCCCGGTGTCGTACCCGAGGATCTCGACAGCCGACGCGAGCTGGGCATGGGCGGTGGCCAGAGGCGAGGTATCCATGCTGACCACCCTGCCATGCCCGGGCGTACCCGACCCGACCCTGCCGGGCGCGCCGCCACAACCGTCAGGCGTCGGTCCGCTCGGTGCAGGCGGCGGGTCGACCCGTGCCCACCCCGGCCTCGCGCAGGCAGCCGTCCGCCGGGCAGCGGTCGGGCCGGACGGGCAGGGCACCCACCCGGGCCGGGTCCGGCGCGGCGGTACCCGCGGCCCGGGCGCGTTCCGCCGCGGCACGCTCGACCAGCAGGTCGGCCAGGCCGGCCACGAAGGCGGGGTGCGTCCCGGCGGTGGCGGCCCGTGCCACGGTCATGCCGTGCTCCCGGGCGGTGGCCGCCGCCTCGTCGTCGAGGTCGTTGACGACCTCCATGTGGTCGCAGACAAAACCGACCGGGACCAGCACCACGCGCCGCACGCCGTCGGCGGCCAGGCTCACCAGGTGGTCGTTGACGTCCGGTTCCAACCACGGCTGGCGGGGCGGGCCGGACCGGGAGCAGTACGCCAGGTCCCAGGTCAGCGCGCGTCCCAGCCGCTCTTCGGCGGCCTGCACGACGAGCGTGACGACGTCCAGGTGCTGGGCGGTGTAGTCCGGCCCGCACGCTCCCGAGGCCTGGGCCATCGCCAGCGGCAGGGAGTGGGTGACGAACACCACCCGGTCGACCTCGCCCAGCTGCTCGCAGGCGGCGACCACCGCGTCGACGTTGGCGGCGACGAAGCCTGGATGGTTGAAGAACGGCCGCACCTTGTCCAGCACCAGGTCACGGCCCTCCAGCTGCGAGGCGAAGTCTTCGCGGTACTGCCGGCAGCCGGAGTAGCTGGCGAAAGCACTGGTCACCAGCGCGACGACGTGCCGCGCCCCGGCCTGCTGCGCCGCGTCCAGCGCGTCGGCGTACTCCGGCGGGGCGTTGCGGTTGCCGCACAGCACCGGCACGGGCGCGCCGCGGCGGGCCAGCTCGTCGGCCAGCGCGGCACGCAACGCCTCGTTGGCGGCGTTGATCGGGCTGACCCCGCCCCGGGCGTAGTAGTGCTCGGCCACGGCGGCCAGCCGAGCCTCGGGCACGCCGGTGCCGGCCGTGGCGCGGCGCAGGAACGGCATGACCTCGTCCGGACCGTCGGGTCCGCCGAACGAGGCGATCAGGACTGCCCCGTACGGGGCGAGCGGGTGGTCGGGCACCTCGTGATCATGGCACACGGCGCAGCCCTGCCGGCGTCCTTCGTCGAGCCCGGTCTGAGCCGGTCCCGCGGCGGCCGTGCGGCCCGTCAGGAGGCGCGCACCTCGGGGTCCGGCCCGGCGGCGACCTGGTCGAGCGTGTCGGCGATCAGCCTTGCCCAGCGTTCGATGACCTCGAAGTCGCGGTGGTCACCCTCGCGGTTGAGCACCCCGGCGGCCGCCACCCGTTCGGCAAAGCTCAGGCCGTCCCTCTCCAGCCGGCCGCGGAACAGCTGGAACCCGCGGGCGTCCAGCCGCTCGGTCAGCTGGGCCAGGTCGGCGGCGGTGCGGGCACCGGACGAGGGGCGGGCCAGGCCCGAGGCGAACAGCCACAGCGGCACCCCTGCCAGCTCGGCACGCAGCCGGGTCAGCAGCTGCCGCGCCGGAGGGAGCAGCTGGGTGAGGTAGACCGCCGACCCGACGACGACGGCGTCGTACCCCTCCAGGCTGGTCACCGCCTCGGGGACGACCAGGTCGGCGCTGTGCCCGCGGGCGCGCAGCACCTCGGCGACACGTCCGCCGATCTCCCAGGTTGCTCCGTGCCGCGAGGCCACGGCAAGCAGCACCCTCATGCCTCACGCCCCTCACCTCGACGGCAGCGCCGGAACCGACAACCAGGTGTCCAGGACAGGGATCCGACACCACTGGCTATGGTCGCCGGACGATTTGTCTGGACGATGGGCCCGAAGTCCCTCGCCGAGGTCAGCCCGTCCTCGACGGCGGTGGGTCGGCGCCGCGGGGGCGGGCCGCGGCGGGAGCGGTACCGGCGGGCGTACCTGCCGGTTCTGTGAGCCGGCGTGGCATGCCCTAGTCTGTCGGGGGTGGACGAACCTACAACATACTTGCTGGTAGACGGTGAGAACCTAGATGCGACCCTCGGGTCGTCGATCCTGGGCGGTCGGCCCAATCCCGACCAACGACCACGCTGGGAGCGGGTGCTCACCTTTGCCCAGCAGGTGTGGTCGCAACCGGTGCGGGGGCTGTTCTTCCTCAACGCCTCGTCCGGGTCGTTGCCGATGCCGTTCGTGCAGGCGCTGGTCGCCATCGGCTTCCGGCCGGTCCCCCTGGCCGGCGAGCCGCACCAGAAGGTCGTCGACATCGGTGTGTCGAAGATGCTCGACGCCATCGCCGAGCGCGGCGGGGACGTGCTGCTGGCCAGCCACGACGGCGACTTCGCGCCCGGAGCGGCCCGGCTGGTCGAGGCGGGTCGCAAGATCGGCCTGCTGGCGTTCCGCGAGTTCACCAGCTCGTCGCTGACCTCGCTCGGTCTGCCCGTGTACGACCTGGAGTACGACGTCGAGGCGTTCAACGTGCAGCTGCCGCGCCTGCGGATCATCCCGGTCGACGAGTTCGACCCGTTGGCCTACCTGTAGGGGCTGCCGGTCGACGACCGGTAGGTTGACGTCATGACCACCGTGTTCACGAAGATCATCGACGGGCAGCTGCCAGGCCGGTTCGTGTGGGCCGACGAGCTCTGCGTCGGCTTCCTCACCATCGCCCCGATCACGCCTGGGCACACCCTGGTGGTGCCGCGCGACGAGGTGGACCGGTTCACGGCTGCCGACGAGGTGCTGCTGGCCCACCTGGCGGCGGTGGCGGCGACGATCGGCCGCGCCCAGGAGCAGGCGTGGCCGCGCACCCGAGCAACGGTCCTGGTCGCCGGGTTCGAGGTGCCGCACCTGCACGTGCACGTCGTCCCGGCACGCTCGGAGGAAGACCTGTCGTTCGCCAAGGCCGACCGCCACCCTGACCCGGCCGCGCTGGACGCCGCCGCGGAGGCGCTGCGTGCCGCGCTGGAATCCGCGGGGCACAACGCGCAGATCCCCGCGGAGGTGGGATCGGCCGCACTGTAGGCCGATCGCCCGGGCCGACACGGCACGGTCGGCTGGAGTACGTTCAGCGTCATGGACACAGGCACGCCGCCGAAGATCTCCGACGCCGTCTACGAGGCCGAGCTGTTCCGCCTCCAGTCCGAGCTGGTCAGGCTGCAACGCTGGACCCAGGCCACCGGGGCACGGATCGTCGTGCTCTTCGAGGGCCGGGACGCGGCGGGCAAGGGCGGGTCGATCAAGCGGATCACCCAGTACCTGTCACCGCGCGTGGCGCGGATCGCGGCGCTGCCTGCCCCGACCGAGCGCGAGAAGGGCCAGTGGTACTTCCAGCGCTACGTCGCCCACCTGCCCGCCGCCGGCGAGATCGTGCTGTTCGACCGCTCCTGGTACAACCGGGCGGGGGTCGAGAAGGTCATGGGGTTCTGCACCCACGCCGAGTACGCCCGGTTCATGCGCCAGGCCCCGCTGTTCGAGCAGATGCTCATCGACGACGGCATCCTGCTGCGCAAGTACTGGTTCTCGGTGTCTGACGCCGAGCAGCTGCGCCGGTTCCGCTCCCGC
>JAVBSR010000161.1:0-14338 GCA_031556715.1 Cellulomonas sp. | reverse complement strand
TTCGTCAACGAGTGCTACGTGCCCGACGGGCTGGCCATCCTCAGCGTCTACGGAGGCCCGTCGCGGCCCGGCGCCGACGACCCGGCGACCTCGCCGGACTGGTTCACCGTCGGAGCGACAGCACCGAACTTCCTGGCCGTCGGCCGGTCGGGTGCCCTCCACGCCGGCAACCCGAACGAGACCAAGATCGAGTCGGGCGACCTGCACCACGACATCAAGCCGGGTGTCGTGCTCGACGGCAACCTCCAGGTTCTGCCGTTCGACCCGGCGATGATCACCGAGGGCATCGCCTCGGCCTGGTACACCTACGCCGACGGCGCCACCGAGCTCCACCCGAGCGAGGGGGAGACCACGGCGAAGTACACCGGCCCGAAGCCGCCGTACGCACCGGCAGTCGACGGCGGGGCGTACCTGGTCGACTCCGAGGACGGCAAGTACACCTGGAGCAAGGCGCCGCGCTATGACGGGCGTCCGATGCAGGTCGGTCCGGCGGCGCGCGTCCTCGTGGCCTACCTCCAGGGCGACCCGCACACGACCGAGCTGGTCAACCTGGCCGTCGAGAAGCTCGGGATCGAACCGGGTCAGCTGAACTCCACCGCAGGCCGCACGCTGGCCCGGGCGGTCGAGGCTGCCACGACGGCACGGCGTCTGAGCGAGACCTTCGACCAGTTCGTCACCAACCTCAAGAACGGTGATATCGAGGTGTTCGACTCCTCGAAGTGGGACCCCTCGTCGTGGCCGACCAAGGCGACGGGCTACTCGTTCGTCGAGGTCGCCCGGGGCAACCTGAGCCACTGGGTCACCATCGAGCGCGGCAAGGTCAAGCACTACCAGGCCGTCGTCCCGACCACCTGGCTGGCCAGCGGCCGTGACGACAAGGGTGTCGCGGGGCCCTACGAAGAGGCCCTGGGCGGCAGCAGCAGCGCCACACCTCACCCGCTGCTCGACCCGACCCAGCCGCTGGAGGCGCTGCGCACCGTCCACTCCTTCGACCCCTGCATGTCGTGCGCCGTGCACGTGCTCGACCTGGAGGGGAACCAGCTCGGAGCAGTGACGTCATGACGGACAGCGACGTCATGACGGGCAGCGACCGGGCCGAAGGGGCTCAGGCCCCGCAGCTGCAGGTCGGCGACGTGGTGTGCGTCGGCGGCCTCAGCCACGGCCGTCTCCTCGCCCTGGCGGCCGTGGGCCGGCCCAGCGCCGACGACCCGGTGTGCGACGCGCTCGACCGGTCGCTGAGCCGCGAGCACCCGGACATCCCGCCGGTCACCGTGGACAGCGACGACGTCGACCCGGCCACCCCGGACCGGCGGTACAGCCTGGTCCGGGTGCGCCAGCTGCCGATGCCTTCGGGCGAGCCGCGCGACGTGATCGCGATGCGCGGCGACCTGGAGTCTGTGGTCAACGCCTCGGGCGCCACCCGGCTGGGCGCGGCCTTGCTGCGGCGCAACGCCCGGCGCACCGTCGGCCGGGGCGGACGGCCGCTGGCCGTGGCCGCGGCGCCGGTGGCCGACGACGGCACCGTCGGGGAGTTCCGCGTCCAAGGCTTCGTCGGGCTGCACCAGGTCGACGACCAGCACGAGGCGGTGGCCGACCCGGACGCCTCCTTCACCAGGGTCGAGCTGTGGTCGGCGCTGCTGCGCTGGCAGCACTGGATCAACGTGGTGGTCATCTTCACGCTCAGCTGCACCGGCTACCTCATCATGAACCCGGCGCTCATCCCCGGCACCAGCCGGGTCGGTGAAGCGTCGGGGTACCTCATGGGTACCGTGCGTTTCATCCACTTCGCGGCCGGGTTCATCTGGCTGGTCGTCGGGCTGACGCGTGCGGTGCTGGCCTTCACGTCCTCGGACCGCTACCTGCGGTGGTCGACGCTCTGGCCGCTGCAGTCGCGCAGCGACGTGCGCAACCTGGGTCGGGTCGTGGGGCACTACGCCTTCGTCCGGCGCGAGGCACCGCTGTACCTGGCGCACAACCCGTTGCAGCAGCTGTCGTACACCATGCTGTACATCTTCGGCGGCCTGCAGATGGCCTCCGGGCTCGTCCTGTACGGGCTGTCCAACCAGAGCAGCCCGTTCTGGGAGTTCGTCTCGACCCCGACGCACTGGTGGGGCATCACGTCCATCCGGTTGTTCCACGCCGTGATGATGTTCGTGATCTGGGCGTTCGTCATCATCCACGTCTACATGGCGGTGCGGGCGGACTCCCTGGAACGGCACGGCGGGGTGTCGGCCATGTTCAACGGCGGTGTCTGGGTGCGGCGCGGCTCGAGGCCGGTCGACGCCCCCGAGGTCGAGTAGCCCATGGCGGTCGAGTCGACCGACGCTCGGGAGGCCCCGCCCGCACCGGTGACGGTGCTGGGTGTGGGCAACCCGATCATGGCCGACGACGGCATCGGCCTGGCGCTGCTGGCGCGGGTCCAGGACCAGCGGCCGGACGCGCGCGTCCGGTATGTCGACGGCGGCACCGGGGGCATGGAGCTGGTGCCCGTGGTCCAGGAAGCCAGCCGGCTGCTGGTGCTCGACGCGGTCGCCGGGGCCACGCCCGGTCAGGTGCTGCGGTTCTCCGGTGACCAGCTGCCTCGGCTGCTGTCGTCGTCGCTGTCGCCCCACCAGGTGAGCCTGCTCGACGTGTTCGCCGCGACCCGCCTGCTCGACCACGAACCGGACCAGGTCGAGGTGGTCGGCATCGTGCCGGAGTCGGTCGAGCTGCGCATCGGGCTGTCCGGCCCGGTCACCGGGGCGCTGGGCCAGGCCGCGGCGGCCGCCGTCGCGGTGCTCGACGACTGGTTGGCCCAGCTCGACAGCCCGGCTCCCGCCGACGGTCAGCCGTGAGCTGCCTCGTCGGTGCGGTCGGCGTCGGCGGTGCGGTCGACATCAAGATCGGCATAGGTCACGGCCATCTCGCGGCCGCGCACCAGCTGTCCCGTCGGGGTGTCGCACACGGGGCAGGACAAGGCGTAGAACTCGTCGATCGGCTGCTCCGCCGCACAGGTCGGGCACCACACCGTGGCCTGGACCGTCTCGACCTCCAGCCGGGAACCGGCCACCACGGTGCCGACCGTGGCGATCAGCCAGGCGCTCTCCAGCGCCTCCGGCACCACCCCGGACAGGGTGCCGACCTTCAGACCGACAGCCTCCACACCGGTGGCGCCAGCGTCGTGCACCGCCTTCTCCACGGCGGTGACGACGGACCGCAGCAACCCCAGCTCGTGCACCCGTTCATGGTGGCACGGGTCGGGGTGCGGCGGCGTGGGTATGGGGGTCGTTGTGGTCGGGACGGGTCGCGGGTCGGGGCGTCAGGCCGGGCTGGACATCGGGTGCCGTGGTGCCGTGTTCTCGGGCTGGGGGCGGAAGGTCGGGAGGGGCGACGGTGAGCCGACGGTGGGTGCTGGACGAGATCGTCGACGCCTATGGCGCGACGGTCGTCGTGGAGCGTGATGCGCAGGGGCGTCCGGCGGCAGCCCGGTTCGACCTGACGGGTCTGCCGCGGGTGGACGCGATGCTCGTCGGCCAGCCGGTCGGTGGGGTGCCCGCCCTGGTGGAACGGCTGTGCGGGATCTGCCCGGCCGCGCACCACCTGGCGGGGGTGCGGGCGCTGGAGGCGCTGGCCAGAGCGGAACCGACGGTGACGGGTGCTGCCGTGCGGGCTCTGCTGCACCACGGGGCCACGGTGGAGACGCACGCGGCGCGGGCGGTCGTGGTGGATCCGGGGGCCGCCGCTGTGCTGCGGGGATTCGGCCGGGCGGCGTCGGCGGCTGCGGGTTCGCCCGGGCACTTCCCGGCGACGGCCGTGGTCGGCGGGGTGGCGGGCGCTGTGTCCGCCCAGGCGCGGGACGACCTGGCCGCAGGCGTCGGTGCGGCCCTGGAGGCTGCTGTCGGGATCGCCCGGCAGGAGCTGGCCTACGCGGCCGAGGCTGGGGCTGACCGGCCTGCCGTCCCGGCCGGTGCGTACCTCGGTGCCGATGTCGCTCTGGCCCGTCCGGACGGTCGACCCGACCTGCTCGGCGAGCGGCTGCGGGTGGTGGCTGCCGACGGGACCGTGCTCGAACCGGCTGCGGTCCCGGCCGCCTGGGACGACCTGGTCGCCGAGTCGGTGCCCGGTGCGGCCGCGCCGCGCCCCTATCTGCTCTCGCTCGGACCGCAGGCCGGGGGGTACCGGGTGGGCCCGGTGTCGCAGCTGCGGATCGGCACGCTGACCACGCCGTTGGCTGCCGCGCTCCAGGCCGCCTGGGCCGCCACGGTGGCGTCGCAGCACCGCGGTTCACGGCAGGGCGGGGCCCGCGCGGCCCGGGCCGTGGTCACGGTGCACTGCGTCGAGGTGATCGCAGGGCTGCTGGCCGACGACGCCCTGACGACGGGCGCCCCGCAGCGTGAGGCTGACAGTCTCGATCGACCTGGTGTGGGTGTCGGCTGGGCCGACGGTCCGCGGGGTCTGCTCGTCCACCGGTACGCCACCGACGGGACCGGAACGGTGACGCAGGTGACGATCCTCACTCCGACGGCCCAGAACGAACGCTGGCTGGCTGAGCTGCTGCTCGACGCCGTCGTCGGCGAGACCGGTGGCGTCGATGCAGGTCAGACTGCGCTTGAGGAGGCTGTCCGCGAGGCTGACCCGTGCTTGCCGTGCAGCAGCGCACCCGTCGGGGGGATGGGACTGCAGGTCCGGTCCGTGGCAGCATCGACCCAGCCTGAACCGTCACCGCCTGAGACAGGGAGCCGCTAGAGATGTGCCTGTCGATACCCGCCCGGATCGTCGAGATCACCCAGGGCGAGATGCCGATGGCCCAGGTGGACGTCGCCGGCCGGACCGAGGCCTGCTGCCTGTCGTACGTGCCGGACGCCGCCGTCGACGACTATGTGCTGGTCCAGCACGGGTTCGCTGTCGAGCTGCTCGACCCGCAGTCGGCCGCCGAGTCGCTGGCCGCGTTCGTCGCGCTGGGCCTGGTCCCCGAGTCGTGCGTCGACCAGTCCGACCCTGCACCCGGGGCTGAGGGTCTGGGTCAGGTCAGGTACGCGCAGGTCACCGGCGCCGGCCCGGCCCCGGGCAGTCCACCGGTCCAGGGCTGATCGGTCCGCGGTGGCCCGGCGCTCGCTGCTGGTGACCGGCGTCGTCCAGGGCGTCGGCTTCCGTCCGCACGTCTACCGCCTGGCTGTCGGCCTGGGGGTGGTCGGGTCGGTGCGCAACACCGCCGCCGGGGTGGTGGTCGACGCGCAGGGACCCGCACCGGTGCTGGACGAGCTGGCCCGGCGGATCGCCGACGACGCCCCGCCGCTGGCCGACGTCCGGTCGGTGCAGGTCCGCTCCGAGAGCCCCGACGACCCCACGCTGACCGCCTTCGCGATCATCGCCTCGGCCGACGGCGACGGGGCGGCGGCGCCGTCACGTCGGGCGACCGTCCCCCCCGACTGCGCGGTCTGCGACGACTGTCTCGCCGAGCTGTCCGACCCGGCCGACCGGCGCTTCCGCCACCCCTTCATCACCTGCACCAACTGCGGCCCGCGCTTCACCATCATCACCGGTGTGCCCTACGACCGGCCGTCCACCTCCATGGCCGGCTTCCCCATGTGCCCGCGCTGCACTGGGGAGTACCACGACCCGGCCGACCGTCGGTTCCACGCCCAGCCGATCGCCTGCCCGGACTGCGGCCCGCACCTGTGGGCGGACGACGGCGCCACCCGCACCACCGGCGACGAGGAAGCACTGGCTCGGGCCCAGCAGGTGCTGGCCGACGGCGGTACCGTGGCCGTCAAGGGACTGGGCGGCTACCACCTGGCCTGTCGGGCCGACGACGAGACCGCCGTCGCCCGCCTCCGGGCCCGCAAGCACCGCCCGGACAAGCCCTTCGCGCTCATGGCCCGGGACCTGGCCGCCGCCGGCCGTCTGATCGCCCTGGACGACGCGACGACAGCCCTTCTCACCAGCCCAGCCCGCCCCATCGTCCTGGCGTCCCGTGCGACCGGTCGGGCAGGCACCGGCGTCGCCGCGGTGGATCGTGAGGGCCCGTCGCCGCTTCCGGACGCGACCGACGTCGAGACGAACGGCCCGGCCGGGACCCGGATATCGTCGACCCCGCCTGCCTGGCGCCACCCCCGCTCGGGCACGACGGGGAGCGAGGTGGCAGGTCAGCTCGCCGAAGGTCTGGCCTCTCGCGGAACGTGCGGGTGCGACGAGCACCACGCCGTCCCGCCGGGAGAGACTGAGCGCGGCGGCGCGCTGCCGGCCCACGACCTGGAAGGTCGGCCTCCGACCGGCGTGGCTCCGGCCGTGGCGCCCGCCGCACCCGAGCTGGGTGTCATGCTCGCCTACACCCCGCTGCACCACCTGCTGATGACCCCGGGGCCGTCGGGCGTGCCGGTCAGCGACGTGCTGGTGATGACCAGCGCCAACCTGTCCGACGAACCGCTCTGCTACCGCGACGACCAGACCGACCTGCTGCTCGGCCTGGCTGACCTGGTGCTGGGCCACGACCGGCCCATCGTCACCCCGTGCGACGACTCGGTGTTCCGTGTGGTCGACGGCGAGCCGTACCCGGTGCGTCGCTCGCGCGGTCACGCGCCGCTGCCGGTGCACCTCGGACCGGCCGGTGCCACACGGCCGCCCCAGACCCCCAGTCCGACCCGTCGTTCGGGCGCGGAAGTGCCGCACTGGCCGACGACGTTCGCCGTGGGTGCCGAGCTGAAGAACACCGTGTGCGTGCTCGACGGGCACGACGCGGTGTGCTCCCAGCACCTGGGCGACATGGCCGGCTGGGAGTCCCAGCAGGTGCTCGCCGCGACCTCGGCGCACGTCATGGACCTGTACGAGGTGGCACCGACCCGCTGGGCTGCCGACGCCCACCCGGCCTACCAGACCCGGGCCTGGGCGCAGCGTCTCGCCCGGGTCCCGCTGGTGGAGGTGCAGCACCACCGGGCGCACGTGGCGTCCCTGCTGGCCGAGCAGCACCTGCTGGGCACACCCGTGCTGGCTGCCTGCTTCGACGGCACCGGGTACGGCGACGACGGTGCCGCCTGGGGCGGGGAGTGGCTGCTGGCCGGCGCCGACGTGCCCGTGCGGGGCCAGGACGCGATCGTCCGGTTCGGGTCGTTGGCGGCGGTGGGCATGGTCGGCGGTGACCGGGCGGTGCGGGAACCGTGGCGCCTGGCGCTGGCGCACCTGCACCGTGCGGGCGTGCCGTGGGCGGACGACCTGCCTCCGGTGGCTGCTGCGGACCCGTCGGCGCGGCGGGTGCTGGCGCAGGTGCTGGACCGCTGGTCGCCGGGGTCGGACGGCCCCGGGCCGGTGGGTGTGGTGGCGACGACGTCGATGGGTCGCCTGTTCGACGCGGTGTCCGCGCTGCTCGGTGTCCGCCAGGAGATCACCTACGAGGCTCAGGCCGCGATCGACCTGGAGACGGTGGCCGCGTCGTCCACCGAGGTCACCGGGCGTGACCCGCTGCGCTGGACGGGTGACGAGGCGGTGGCCGGTGCGGGTGGTTGGGGCCCGGCCGAGGCCCCCGACTACCCGGGTGACCAGCGACGACGCCTCCTCGACACGGCCCCGGTGATCCGGGCGCTGGTCCAGGGTGTCCGATCTGGTCAGGACCGGGCGGCGCTCGCGCTAGGGTTCCATGTCTGGGTGTGCCGTGCCGTCGTGGCGGCGGCGAGGGACGTCCGGGCCACGGAACCGATCACGCACGTCGGGCTGACCGGCGGGGTGTTCGCCAACGTGCTGCTGGTACGCCCGTGCGCCGCGCTGCTGCACGACGCCGGGTTCGAGGTGGTGCAGCACCGCCTGGTGCCCTGCAACGACGGTGGGCTCAGCCTGGGACAGGCCGTCCTGGCAGCTGCTGCGCAGGTCTGAGGGAAGGGACGAGAGTATGTGCCTGGGGATTCCTGGCAAGGTGGTGCGGATCTGGGACGACCGCGGCACGCTCATGGCTGACGTCGACTTCGGCGGCGCGACCAAGGACGTGTGCCTGGCGTACCTACCCGACCTGAACATCGGTGACTACACCATCGTGCACGCCGGGTTCGCGCTGACCCGGCTGGACGAGGAGTCGGCCCTCGCGTCGCTGACGGCCTTCCGTGAGCTGGGCATGCTGGAGGCCGAGCTGGGTATCACCTTCCCCGATACGGCGTCCGAGCCTCAGCCGGAGGAGGCCCCGCAGTCGTGAAGTACCTCGACGAGTTCGCCGACCCGGTGGTCGCCCGCCGGATGATCGACGACATCCTTGCCCTGTCGACCCAGCCCTGGACCCTCATGGAGGTCTGCGGCGGCCAGACCCACTCGATCATCCGCAACGGCCTGGACACGCTGCTGGACGGGGCGGTGGAGTTCATCCACGGCCCCGGCTGCCCGGTGTGCGTCACGCCGTTGGAGATGATCGACCGGTCGTTGGAGATCGCCTCCCGGCCTGAGGTCATCTTCTGCTCGTTCGGTGACATGCTGCGGGTGCCCGGCACCGACCGCGACCTGTTCGCCGTCAAGGCCGCCGGGGGAGACGTGCGGGTGGTGTACTCCCCGCTGGACGCGGTCAACATCGCGTCGGACAACCCCGACAAGCAGGTGGTGTTCTTCGGCGTCGGTTTCGAGACCACCGCCCCGCCGAACGCCATGGCCGTGGTCACCGCCCGGCAGCGCGGGCTGACCAACTTCTCCATGCTGGTCTCCCACGTGCGGGTGCCCCCAGCCCTCAGCGCCGTCATGGACTCCCCGGCCACCCGGGTGCAAGGCTTCCTGGCGGCAGGCCACGTCTGCACGGTCATGGGCACCGCCGAGTACGGACCGCTGGTCGACCAGTACCAGGTGCCGATCGTCGTCACCGGTTTCGAGCCGCTGGACCTGCTCGAAGGCGTGCGTCAGTGCGTCACCCTGCTGGAGGCCGGTACGCCGGCGCTGGGCAACGCCTACCCCCGCGCCGTCGCCCCCGAGGGCAACCCGGCAGCGCAGAAGGTGCTGGCCGACGTGTTCGAGGTCTGCGACCGTCAGTGGCGCGGCATCGGCCCGATCCCGCAGTCGGGCTGGCAGCTGTCACCGGCCTGGGCCGAGTTCGACGCATCGACCCGGTTCGCCGTGGACGACATCCACACGGCCGAGCCTGAGGCCTGCCACGCCGGCGAGGTGCTGCAGGGCCTCATCAAGCCGAACCAGTGCCCGTCGTTCGGCACGACCTGCACCCCCCGCACCCCGCTCGGCGCCACGATGGTCTCCACGGAGGGCGCCTGTGCCGCGTACTACGAGTTCCGTCGTCTGACCGTCGCCTGATGGCTGGTTCGATACTTCTGTCGCCGATTCGAGAGCTGAACCCTCGAGCTGAAGGCCGGAGTCTCGAACTGACCGCGCTCCACTTTCGTCCACTCTCGGATTTGGGAGACACACCCCGATGACCGACCTGCCGATCCCTCCCGTGGTCCTCGACGTCGAGAGCTGGACCTGCCCGGCCCCGTTGCGCCACCAGGACCGGATCGTCCTGGGCCACGGCGGCGGGGGAGTGCTGTCCGGCGAGCTGATCGAGCACCTGTTCCTCCCCGCCCTGGGCGACGAGACCAACGCGGAGATGCGCGACTCGGCGGTCCTGGACGCCCCGACTGGTCGGCTGGCGTTCACGACGGACTCCTACGTCGTGTCGCCCCTGTTCTTCCCCGGTGGTTGCATCGGCGACCTGGCAGTGCACGGCACCATCAACGACCTGGCCATGTCCGGCGCCCAGCCGCTGGCCCTGTCCGCCGGTTTCATCCTGGAAGAGGGCCTGGAGACCGCGGTGCTCGGCCGTGTCGTCACCGCCATGGGCGCGGCGGCGAAGGCAGCCGGGGTGCGGATCGTCACCGGCGACACCAAGGTCGTCGACCGCGGCAAGGCCGACCAGCTGTTCATCAACACCTCCGGTGTCGGCGTCATCCCCGACGGGGTCGACATCCGCCCCGCCCGTGCCACCCCGGGCGACGTCGTCCTGGTCTCCGGCTACGTCGGCGAGCACGGCGTGGCCATCATGTCCCTGCGCGAAGGCATCGAGTTCGGCACCACCCTGCAGTCCGACACGGCCCCCCTGCACAGCCTGGTCGCCGCCCTCCTCGCCGCGGTCCCCGACGTCCACGTGCTGCGCGACCCCACCCGCGGCGGCGTCGCCGGCACCCTGTGCGAGATCGCTGAGGTCGCCGGTGTCGGCATCGAGCTGGAAGAGGCATCGGTCCCGGCGCCCGACGCCGTCTCGGCCGCCTGCGGCTTCCTCGGCCTCGACCCCCTGCACGTGGCCAACGAGGGCAAGATGATCGCCGTCGTTCCGGGCGAGCATGCCGACGCCGCCCTGGCCGCACTCCAGACCCACTCGTTGGGCACCCACGCCGCCGTCATCGGTAAGGTCAGCGACGACCACCCCGGGCTTCTCGTCGCCCGTTCCCCCCTGGGTGCCGGTCGTGTCGTCTCCCGGCCCCTTGGCGAACAGCTCCCTCGCATCTGCTGAGGGACAGCCGAAAGGGGCGGCACCCTGCGTCGAACCGTCGAACCGTCGAACGGGCGTTTGGGCATACTGTCGACTTCGTGTAGCGTGGGCATCACCCTCGAGCAGCGAAGGCAGATACGATGCGAACACTTTTCTTGGCCTCGTTCTTCAAAGATGTCGCGAGTATGTTCTCTGCATTCACCGACGATGCCTGTGCGGGCAAGAAGGTGTGCTTCATCCCGACGGCCAGCGTCCCGGAAAAGGTGACATTCTACGTCGGTGCGGACAGAAAGGCGTTAGCCAGACTTGGGATGGATGTCGACGACCTGGAGGTCTCGTCAGCATCGGGCACGGAGATCGCAGACAAGATATCGAGGTCTGACTACATCTTCGTCTCCGGAGGCAATACATTCTTCTTGCTGCAAGAGTTGCGGCGCACCGGTGCAGACCGTCGCATCATCGAGCACATCGCGAGCGGCAAGACCTACATCGGAGCCTCTGCTGGCTCGATGGTCCTGTCGAAGGACATCGGGTATGTGCGTCACATGGACTCGCCCAAGGCGGCCCCCGGCTTGGACGACGACTTTACCGGGCTAGGAGTCGTAGATTTCTGCGTCGTGCCGCACGCGACGAATGTGCCGTTCAAGAAAGCAGCCAGGACCATACTGGACACCTACTCCGGCACGCTGGATCTGCGTCCGATCAGCAACAATCAAGCGGTGGTGGTCAGAGGGGACGTCATGGAGACCCTGACGCGCTGATAGCCAGCGGCCCGCTGACCGACCGTACCGTTTCGGGACACTGACAATGCGGCTATGATGGACCAAATCGCTTGTGCCTGAATAACGATACTGTTCGAGGTTTGTTGGATCCTCTCCGTTCGCGCCGGGTCGGTCATCCAGCAACGCTCCCGTGTCGCCGGGCTGTCCGACCGTGACAAGCGCGTCGAGGCCTTGCGATCTGGGCATCGGCCAACATGCTCTCATTCATCATGGTCGAGCATCTGGTTGTGCTTAGTCGCCGCCGTCCTCCGGGTCTATCTCCGCTGTTGTTTCCGCCTGTCTGATGATTAGTTCAGTCGCGCTTGGCTCCTGGTCGGGCGGATATCCATGTTGAAGAAGCAGGTGTTTGATCTGCGTGCGGAGTTTGGCCCGCACCTGTTCCCTGGAGGCACCGAGACAGACGGCTCGTGTCGGTGGTTGTCTCTACTGTGCCTCGTGCGCGCACCACACGGCTGCGGCGACCGAGGAGGAAACGTGAGCAAGTCGCACCGCAAGAGGTCAAGGCCGGTGGCGGGTCCAGCGGTATCGTCATCGGCCGTGACAACTCCGGCCCTATCACCGTCCGTGTCGTTCAAGAGCAGGGAGAGCCGGAGCAGCCCATCCATGTCCAGAAGGCTCGCCTGCTCCCGATCACGACGACCACAGTCGGTACCGTGTCGGCCCTGCTGACGATCTTGATGTTCGTCGGTGGCTGACAGTCTGTCTCTCAGATGGTCGACGGCATGAGAGGCATCGGCCAGGTATCGACCGGTCCGACTGGCCTGCCAGAGACGTCCGGGTGGGTCTTCGTCTTCGGGGGCGCGACCGTGGGGGCAGCACTTGGGTGGTCCCTCTGGGGGTTCATGCGGCGGCATGTCTATCAGCCGCTGGTTGCGCTGCTGCCAGGATTGGCAGGGGTTCGCTACCGAGACGGCAAGACACGGTTGACGACCGTCTGGCTGGGCGGCACGTGCATCAAGTGCGGCTCCAAACTGCGCTTCTATGCCAAGCCGGTCGAGTGGAGGTACTGGACCGACTCGTCTGGGAACGAACGAAGGAAGGTCACCCGTCGGGAGCCGGTCGCCGAGTGTAGGCGTTCCGCCAAGCACTGCTACAACATTGACGTAACCGACAATGACTTCGACTCGCCGATCCGCTGATCAGCATCCTTGCGCGGCGTGGCCTCCGTGACCGCGCACGTAGCCCGTCGTGTCGGGCGACCCGGGTGGCGTCGAGGTCTCGACGGTCGACAGGTCGTCTGGACTGCGCTCGTCGTTGTGAGGACCTGTGTGCCACTGGCGCCCGGCGGTTGGAGGAGATCGGGTTCAGAGGAACCTGCTGGTCGCGATGCAGGATGCCGGTTCTTCTCCCGTGGCGGCCGTGGCTCTGCCCTGCCGAGGGGGGTAGGTTCGGAACCGGGCCGCCCGACGGGCTGCGGACGACGGCCCGCTCGACCATCTTCCGACCCAAGGAGTGTTCCGTGTCAAAGACCCCCGCCGTCGTGACCGTCACCGGTGCCGCTGGCCAGATCGGCTACGCGCTGCTGTTCCGGATCGCGTCGGGCCAGCTGCTCGGCCCGGACCAGCCTGTGCGTCTGCGGCTGCTGGAGATCCCCCCGGCCCTCAAGGCCGCCGAGGGTGTGGCCATGGAGCTGGCCGACTCGGCGTTCGGCCTGCTGGACGGTGTCGACATCACCTCTGACGCGACCAAGGCGTTCGACGGGGTCAACGTCGCGCTGCTGGTCGGCGCCCGGCCGCGTGGCCCGGGCATGGAGCGTTCCGACCTGCTGGAGGCCAACGGTGGGATCTTCGGGCCGCAGGGCCAGGCGATCAACGCCGGTGCGGCTGACGACGTGCGTGTCCTGGTGGTCGGCAACCCGGCCAACACCAACGCGCTCATCGCCTCGGCGAACGCGCCGGACGTGCCGGCCGAGCGGTTCACCGCGATGACCCGCCTGGACCACAACCGGGCCCTGGCGCAGGTGCGCGAGAAGACCGGTGCCGCGCTGAGCGACATCAAGAAGGTCATCATCTGGGGCAACCA
Organism: Cellulomonas sp.; assembly: GCA_031556715.1. GTDB lineage: Bacteria > Actinomycetota > Actinomycetes > Actinomycetales > Cellulomonadaceae > Cellulomonas. The sequence continues at coordinate 1,114 of JAVBSR010000161.1, read as the reverse complement.
CTCGGCCACCCAGTACCCGGACCTGACCCACGCCACCATCGGCGGCAAGGCGGCGCTGGGGGTCATCAACGACGACGCCTGGGCCAAGGAGACCTTCATCCCCGTGGTCGCCAAGCGTGGGGCGCAGATCATCGAGGTGCGCGGCGCGTCGTCGGCGGCGTCTGCGGGCAGCTCGGCCGTCGACCACATCTACTCCTGGGCGCTGGGCACCCCGGAGGGCGACTGGACGTCCGCCGGTGTCGTCTCGCACGGTGAGTACGGCGTGCCCGAGGGCCTGATCTCGTCCTTCCCGGTGACCTCGACCGGTGGCGAGTGGCAGATCGTGCCCGACCTGGAGATCGACGCGTTCTCCCGCGGCAAGATCGACGCCTCCGTCGCCGAGCTGGCCGAAGAGCGCGACGCCGTCAGGTCGCTGGGCCTCATCTGACCCGTCCCCACATGAGGGTTGCCATACGAGTCCGCCCGGGTGCCTCGCGCACCCGGGCGGGCGGCGTCTACGGCGACGACCGCCTGGTGGTGGCCGTCACCGCCCGCGCGGTCGACGGAGCCGCCACCGAGGCCGCTCTCGCGGCCCTGGCCGACGCGCTGGGGGTGCGACGTCGTCACGTCCACCTGGTCTCCGGTGCGACTGCACGCGACAAGCTGGTCGACGTCGACGACAACGCGGCCGACGACCTGGCGACGCGGCTGAGCAACCTGAGACGGATGTGAGTCGTCCCGAGATCACACCTGTCGGATCGACGACCCGCAGGCGGGGATGCCGACGAGCTCTCGGACGTTCTGGGCGACCACCGGGATGTCGCTGACCAGGGCAGTCGCGGTGAGGGCCGGAATGCGCCGACGGCGTCGAACCAGCGACGCATGCCGCACCTTGGCGCTGGGAGCGTCACCTGGTTCTTGGCTCTGATCGTCGCGATGGCCACGGATGCGTGGTGCACCTGAGACGGGACCAGGGCGTAGCGACCGTCGGACAGGCCATCGCGTCCAGGCCGCGCGGGGTCCTGGGTGAACAAACAGGTTCGCCGTCTCCAAGCAGCATTCCGGCTTTCCGGTGGTCTTGCTTCCTCAGCGGAAGACGACGGTGCGGTGGCCGTTGAGCAGCACCCGGTGCTCG
>JAVBSR010000112.1:0-53834 GCA_031556715.1 Cellulomonas sp. | reverse complement strand
GCCCGCACCGTGGCCCGCCGCCACGACCAGTCCTGGCCGAGCGACATCACGTCGTTGGTCACGTCGTACCGGGGGGCGATGGTGTCGAACATGGTCGCCACGTCCCGCTGTCGTTTGTCCAGACCGGCTCGAGCCACGAGGGCCATCTTGGCAGAGGCACCGGCAGGTGCGCTGTTCCATGCACACCAGTGAGACGGGCCGGACGAGCTCCCTCGTCCGGCTGAGACCACGGCAAGACCGGGGCGTCCAGGGTGCCCGCGGCGGCTACAGTGACCGCGATGAGCACCACCCCGATACACGACGACCCGGTCGGCGCGCCGACCTTGGTGGTACGCACCGTGGCCATCGACGACCCCGGTGACCTGCTGCGACTCCTGCCGGACGGGTGGCACCTGCCGGCGCGGCAGGACGGGACGCAGCCGCAAGACGGGCAGGACGGACCGCCCCTGCACGGCGCCCCGCTGAGCTGGGTGCGCCGCGGCGACGGGCTGGTCGGCTGGGGCACCGCCGCCCGGATCGATGTCACCGGACCGGACCAGATCACCTCGGCGCAGACCGCCTGGACGGCGCTGGTCGACCGGGCGGTGGTGCGCGACGAGGTCGGCCTGCCAGGCACCGGGCCGGTGGCGTTCGGGTCGTTCGCCTTCGACCCCTCGACGGCCGACGGGATGCTCGTCGTCCCGTCGGTGCTGGTCGGGCGGCGCGACGGGCGCACCTGGATGACGACTGTCGGCCCGGCCGCGACCCGACGCACCACGGTGTCGGCCGCCGCCCCGGTGCGCGCGCCCGGCGCGGTCCGCTACTCCTCCGGCGCCCTGGAACCGCAGGTGTGGGCCGACAGGGTGGCCGACGCGGTCGCCGTCATCCGCTCCGGCGGGCTGGACAAGGTGGTGCTGGCGCGGGACGTCGTCGCCCGTACCACCGACCCGCTGGACGTGCGCTGGGCGCTCGACCGGCTGGCGCGGCGGTACGACTCCTGCTGGACGTTCTGCGTCGACGGCCTGATCGGGGCGACCCCCGAGCTGCTGGTGCGGACCGAGCGCGGGCTGGTCACCTCACGGGTGCTGGCCGGGACCATCCAGCGCACCGGCGACGACGAGGCCGACCTGGCACGGGCCGGCGTCCTGGCCCACTCGTCCAAGGACCTCGAGGAGCACGAGTACGCCGTGCAGTCCGTGGCCAGCGCGCTGGCCCCCTACTGCACCTCGGCCAACGTGCCGGACGTGCCGTTCGTGCTGCCGCTGCCCAACGTGCTGCACCTGGCCTCAGACATCACCGGGGTGCTCGCCAGCGCCACCACCGGGTCGCTGGACCTGGCCGCGGCCCTGCACCCGTCTGCCGCGGTGTGCGGCACCCCGGCCCAGGCAGCGGCCGAGCTGATCCGGACGCTCGAGCAGATGGACCGCGGCCGCTACGCGGGACCGGTCGGCTGGACCGGCGCCGACGGCGACGGGGAGTGGGGCATCGCCCTGCGCAGCGCCCAGGTCGACCCGACCGACCCCTGCACCGTGCGGCTGTTCGCCGGGTGCGGCGTCGTCGCAGCCTCCGACCCGGCTGCCGAGCTGGCCGAGTCCCAGGCCAAGCTGGAGCCGATGCGGTACGCCCTCGGCTCCAGCTGACCCTGTCCCTGATCTCCTGCTGACCTGCTCCTAGGGGGTCGGTCCCGAGCTGGGCTCGGTCGGTGCCTGGTCGCGTGCCGTCAGGGTGACGTCGAGCGTGACGGCCTTGCCGTCACGGACGACGGTCAAGGTGACCTTGTCGCCCGAGCCGTACGACCCCACGAGGGCTTTCAGCGACGACGCACCCTGGACCGGGAGGTCGTTGAGGGCCACGATGACGTCACCCTCGGCCAGGCCCGCCGCAGCGGCTGGCGTACCGTCCTCCACCCGGGCCACCTTGGCGCCGGTGCGGAGCACACCGTCAGCCTCGGCGTCGCCGTCGTTCAGCCGCACCCCGAGGTAGGCGTGCTGCGCCGTGTGGTCGGGGTTGTTGACCAGCTGGCTGGCGATGTTCTTGGCCAGGTTCACCGGGATGACGAAACCGAGGCCGATGGAACCGGTCTGCCCGGAGGAGCACTGCGACGGCACGCAGGCGATCGAGGTGGCGATGCCGATCACCTTGCCCTCGCCGTTGAACAACGGACCACCGGAGTTGCCCGGGTTGATCGCGGCGTCCACCTGGATGGCGTTGGTGATGACCTCCTCGTTGGCACTCTCCCCCATCGTCGTGGCCGGTCGGTTGACGGCGGAGACGATGCCGGTGGTCACCGTGTTCTGGAGCCCCAGCGGGTTGCCGACGGCCATCACCTGCTGGCCGACGGTCACGGTGGACGAGTCGCCCAGCGCGGCCGGTGACAGGTCGGTCGGCGGGTTGGTGATCCGCGCGACGGCCAGGTCGGTGGTCGGGTCCGTGCCGACGGTCTTGGCGTCATAGACCCGCCCGTCAGACAGCGACACCCGGACCGTGTCGTCCTTGGCCCCCGACACCACGTGGTTGTTGGTGAGGATGTCGCCCTCGGCCGAGAAGATGACGCCGGAACCGGCCCCGGTGCCCTCAGGGGTCGTCACCTCGATGGCCACGACCGACTTGGTCACCGTACCGGCGACGCGCTCCCAGTCCGGCTGGGACACCGACGAACCTTCGACCGGGACACCGTCGGCGACGGTCTGGCCGATCGTGGACACCGACGCCGGCCGAGGGGTCGCCTTCGCGTCGGAGTCGCCGGTCAACCGGTCCAGCCCGAAGGAGGTGCCGGCCGACACCAGCAGCGCGGTCGCAGCGGCCACGGCCACCGCCACCCACAGCGGTCGCTGCTGACGGACCCGGGTGTCCGGGACCGGCCCAGACGGTGCCGCGTAGGCACCGGCGGGGGGGTAGGCCGACGACAAGGGGGGCGGTGCCGCCGGATAGCCGGGCGACGGCGAGAGCGCAGACCCCGACGACGCCGCGCCGTGCCAGGTGGCAGCGCCGGCCGAGGCAGCGGCCTGGCCCGCGGGCACCGGTGGTGCCGACGGAGCCGGCACGACGGGAGCCCGTGGTGCCGGCGGCCCTGCGGCGGGCGTGACGGGTGCCGGTGGTGCTGACGGCCCTGCGGCCGGTACGACAGGAGCCGGCGGCGCCGACGGTGCCGGGACGGGCACGACAGGAGGCTGCGGTGCCAGCGGCCCTGCTGCCGGCACGACAGGAGGCTGCGGTGCCGCCGGGCCTGCGGTCGGCACGACAGGAGCCAGCGGCGCGGGCCCGCCAGCGGGCGGGGTCGCGTGGGCGGCCGGAGGTGCGGCGTGAGCACCACCCGGCGAGGCCGGCGCGGGCGGCGGGGCGCTGCGGGTCTCGGACGTCGGGACCTCGGGCGCGGGCGGCCGGGCCGGCGGGGCGTCGGCTGCCGGACCGGCGTCCGGCAGCGCGGGCGCACCGGTCGGCTCGTCCGGCCGCGCCGGTTCGGGCAGCACCGGACCAGGCCGGGCATCATCCGGAGTGGACATCACGTACCTCCTCGTTCTCTACGATCTCACCACACCGGGCTGATGAGTATCTGGACGCGACCTGGGAGCGCCCTGACAAAACTCAGGAACCTGACGACGGAGAGTCCGTCGGGCCCTGCTCGTCCGACTCACGTCCGCCCTGGCTGTCGGCTCCCGGACCGCGGCGGTCCTGACCGTCGACCCTCGAGCCGCGCTCCTGGCCGTCGGGACGCTGACCGGGCATCTGACCGGGCATCTGGCCCGGCCGACCGGGCCCGTCGAGACGCTGCATGCCGTCGGCGGGCTGGACGTCGACCATGACACGGTGCGGTCGGCTGTCGGCGTGCCGGGTGACGGCGAACGCCGTGCCGGCCGCGACGACCAGCGCCACGACCAGGGCGGTGGCACCGGCCACGAGGACGGTGAACCCGGTGCCCCGCTGCGACGCGGCCGGGGGTGCAGCGGGGGTCACCGGGGCCGCCACCGGTGCGGCGGTCGGCTGGACCGGAACCGGCTGCGCCGCCGCCGGCTGCACCAGCGTCGGCTGGTCTGGGGCGGGCTGGGTCGGCTCGGGCTGCTCGGGTGAGGTCGCGGGGCCGTCAGGATCAGACATGGACTCTCCTGGTCGTCGTGAGCGGGGCTGCTGGCACGAGAACAGTCCAGCACGGTGCTCTGAGAGCTCCCTGGGCTGAACCTTAAGACTTCCTGAGAACCCGACGTCAACGGGTGAGCATGCCGATCGCCTCGACCGTGCGGGTCGCCAGCGCCAGGGCCAGGTCGCGGCGCCCGGCCCGGTCCACCCGCACCTCGATGAGGGACAGGCCCGGGACGAACGCCTCCAGCACCGGTTCCAGGTCGTCGGCGTCGAGCACCAGCTGGTACCGCAGGCCGTAGGCCTGGGCCACAGCGCTGAGGTCGACGTCGTGCGGGGTGGCGAACACCCGCTCGAAGACCTCCCGGTGGGCGTCCTCCCCCGGTTCCAGGGTGTGGAAGATCGATCCGCCCTCGTCGTTGGCGACGACCAGCTGCACCGACGGCTCGGCGTCCTCGGTCGGGACCAGCAGGCCGCCGACGTCGTGCAGGAACGTCAGGTCGCCCAGCAGGGCGCGCACCCGCCGGTGAGGCATGGCCAGCGCCACCCCGGCCGCGGTCGACACGGTGCCGTCGATCCCGGACAGGCCCCGGTTGGCCAGCACCACCGGAGAATCCTCCCAACGGGCTATCAGGTCCAGGTCGCGGATGGGGTGCGAGGCCCCGACGACCAGCACGTCGTCCGGGCGGGAGGCCCGGGCCACCGCCCGGGCCAGGAACGGGCCGGTGATGCGCGGCTGGGTGCGGAAGCGACGCTGGCGGCTGCGGGTGTCCTCGACCTCGTCGAGCACCTCGTCGATGGCCTCACCGGCGGCGTCGTCAGCGCCGGTCCACTCCTGCAGCCAGGAGTCGGGGCTGGAACGCCCGGACCGCATCCGCATCGGCACCTCGGTGTGCACCCGGGTGGCCGAACGGGCGGCGTCCGACCAGTCCCGGCCGCGGGGGGCGATGACGTCCACCTCGACGTCGTCGCGGGCCAGCAGGCGTTGCACCGGGCGGGCCAGGGTCGGGTGACCGAGCACGACGACCCGGCGCACCGCACCGCCCAGCTCGCGCAGCTCGAGCAGCACCCGGTAGGCGGCGATGGCGTTCGGGCCGCCCCGAGCGCCCGAGGACGGTTCGGCCAGCAGCGGCCAGCCGTTGATCTCCGCCACCTGGCGGGCCATCGGTCCGGCGCCGTCCCCGGCCAGCAGCACCGTCGGCTGGTCGCGCTGGTGGTGCAACGGCACGGAGCCCGCCGACTGCGGCTCGGCGTCGGCCATGGCCGAGGTGCGCGGGGCGACGACGGTCAGGCCTCGCATGGCCGGTTCGGGCCAGGGCACGGCGTTGGGTACCAGGGGCGGGCGGTAGGCCAGGTTGAGGTGCACCGGCCCGGGGCTGCCGGTGCGGGCGCCGAGCGCCGCCGCCACCGCCCGCGAGGCCAGCTGGCGCAGGTCGCGCGCCTCGTCGCGGGCACCGGTCGGGGCGGGCAGGTCGACGGTCAGCCGGGTCGCCGGGCCGAACACCTGGGTCTGGTCCGTCACCTGGTTGGCGCCGACGCCCCGCAGCTCGTGCGGCCGGTCAGCGGTCAGCAGCAGCAGCGGCAGGCCCGTGTGGTGGGCCTCCAGCACCGCGGGCAGGAGGTTGGCCACGGCGGTGCCCGACGTCGTGACCACGGCGACCGGACGCATGTCGTAGTCGGCCTCGAGACCCTTGGCCAGGCCCAGCGCGAGGAACCCGGCCGACCGCTCGTCGACCCGCACATGCAGGTTCAGGGGCGGCACCTGGTCGGGGCGGAGGTCGTCCGGCAGGGCGGCGTCGGCCAGCGCGAAGGCCAGCGGACCGGAGCGCGAACCCGGGCACAGCACGACGTCGCGCAGGCCCAGCGCGGCCAGCGCCTGGAGCAGCACCCGTGCCGCCGCGACAGCCGGAGGTTGCACCGTCGGTTCGGGACTGGCAGCCATCCGCCCATTGTGCCAAGGTCAGGGCCCTGAAGAACACGTGTGGGTGACGACGGCACCCGATCCAGTGAGCTGGGCTGCAGTTTCATCCGCTCGAACCGTCGGCGCGGCTCAGGCGTGCCGCCCGTCGACGGCCGCGACCCGCCGGGCCCACCGCTCGACCAGAGCCTGCGGCGCCGCCAGCGGCAGCACCGGGTCGGGGCGGCGCACGGCCATCCGGCCGTCGACCGGCAGCAGCGGCTCGGCCACCACGTCGGCGGCCAGCAGGGCCGCTGTGCCCAGGCCGCAGGCGTACGGCAGCTCGGGCAGCGCCGCGGCCAGCGCCAGCCCGGCAGCCAGGCCCACCGACGACTCCAGGGCCGACGACACCACCACCGGCAGCCCCGTCTGCTCGGCCAGCTCCAGGCAGGCGCGGACCCCGCCCAACGGTTGCACCTTGAGCACCACGACGTCCGCCGCCTGCTGGGCGACCACCGCCAGGGGGTCGTCGGAGCGGCGGATCGACTCGTCGGCGGCCAGCGGCACACGGGTCCGGCGGCGCAGGGCCGCCAGGTCGGCCACCGTCGGCACCGGCTGCTCGGCGTACTGCAGCCCCCCGGCGGCGCGGTCCAGGAGCGCCAGGGCGGTCACCGCGGTGTCCACGTCCCAGGCGGCGTTGGCGTCGACCCGGATGTGCCCGGCCGGGCCCAGCGCGTCACGCACCGCCTCGACCCGGGCCTGGTCGTCGGCCAGGGACTGCCCCGGTTCGGCCACCTTGACCTTGGCCGTGCGGCAGCCCGACGCGGAGACCACCTGGTGCGCCTGCGCCGCCGCGACCGCGGGCACGGTGACGTTGACCTCGACGCTGTCGCGCACCGGCTCCGGCCAGCCGGTGTCGGCCGCCTCACGGGCGGCCCGCCACCACGACCGCGCCTCGACGTCGTCGTAGTCCCAGAACGGTGAGAACTCCGCCCAGCCCGCGTCGCCGCGCAGCAGCACCCCGTCGCGGGAGGTCAGCCCCCGGAACCGGGTGCGCAGCGGCACCTGGTACACCACGAGGTCGCTCACCGGCGGGCTCCCCCGTCACGCCCCCGGGCCCGGGACCGGACCGCGGCGGCCGTCACGGGGCCACCAGGAACCGGTAGGCGGTGGAACCCGGGTCGATGGCCTCGACCCGCATCGGCGCGGCAGCCATGCGGGCCAGCAGGTCGGGCAGGGACGCCGGGTCGCCGAGCTCGACACCGACCAGCGCCGGGCCGGTCTCCCGGTTGGAACGCTTGACGTACTCGAACAAGGTGATGTCGTCGTCGGGGCCGAGCACGCCGTCCAGGAACCGGCGCAGCGCACCGGGCTCCTGGGGGAAGTCCACCAGGAAGTAGTGCTTGCGGCCTTCGTACACCAGGGCCCGTTCGAGGATCTCGGCATACCGGGAGACGTCGTTGGTGCCGCCGGAGACGATGGCGACCACCGTGCTGCCGGGCTCCACGTCCATGAGGCCCAGACCGGCCGGGGCCAGGGCGCCCGCCGGTTCGGCGATGATCCCGTCCGCCTGGTACATGGCGAGCATCTGCGCGCAGACCCTGCCCTCGGGCACGGTGAGCACCGGCGGGGCGTGCTGGGCGACGATCGCGTAGGTGAGGTCACCGGCCCGCCGCACCGCCGCCCCGTCGACGAACCCGTCGAGCACCGCCAGCTCGACCGGGTGCCCCGCCTCCAGCGCCCGGCTCATGGTGGGGGCACCGGCCGGTTCGAACCCGACGACGGAGGTGCCCGGGGCCCGCTCGGACAGCCAGGCCAGGCACCCGGCGAGCATCCCGCCACCGCCGACGGGCACCACCAGCACGTCCGGCGCGGCACCCAGCTGGGCGACGATCTCGGCGGCCACCGTGCCCTGACCGGCGACGGTGCGCGCGTCGTCGAAGGCGGGCACCAGCACCGCCCCGGTGCGGGCCGCCTCGGCCGCGGCGGCTGCGGCGGAGTCGTCGTAGGTCTCGCCGGTCACCACCAGCTCGATCCAGCCGGCGCCGAGCACCTGCATCCGGTCACGTTTCTGCCGGGGGGTCGTGGTCGGCACGAACACCCGGCCGCGCACCCCCAGCCGGGCGCAGGCGAACGCCACGCCCTGACCGTGGGTGCCGGCGCTGGCCGTGACCACCCCACCCGCGCGGGCGGCCTCGTCCAGCTGGGCCACGAGGTTGTACGCCCCGCGGATCTTGTACGACCGGACAGGCTGGAGGTCCTCGCGCTTGAGCCAGACCTCGGCCCCGGTCTGGCTGCTCAGCCGGTCGTTGCGCTCCAGCGGGGTACGCACGGCGACCCCGTCGAGCCGGACGGCGGCCGCGTCGACATCGGCGGCGGAGACGTTGCGGGTCAGCACCGGGCCATTGTGGACCACCCGCCGACCCCCCGGCTTCCCCGCGTCGGCCACCCGGCCGAGCACCGGACCGTCAGGCGGGCCTGCGACCGGCCCGCGACCGCGGGACGGTGAGCGAGAAGACCGTCTGCACGCCGTCCGACCGCACGTCGACGGTGCCGCCGTGGAGCTCGGCCACCGACCGGACCACGGCCAGGCCGATGCCGTGGTTGCCGTCGGCGCCCTTGTAGAACCGCTCGAAGATGTGGGGCAGGTCGGCGGGTTCGATGCCGGGACCGTCGTCGGTGACCGTGACCACGACGCCGTCGCCCTGCTCGGCGCAGCTCAGGGTGATGGTGCTGCGGGCGTAGCGCACAGCGTTGGCGACGAGGTTGGAGAACGCCCGGTGCAGCGTCTTGTCGTTGCCCTGCACCGGCGCCACCGACCCGTCGAGGTCGAGGACGAAGGTCAGCCCCCGGTCCTCGGCGACCTGGCGCTGCTCGTCGGCCGCGGCGGCCAGGAGGGCGGGGACGTCGCAGGCGACGGTCGACGTCTCCTTGGTGATGGAGTCGAGCCGGGAGACGGACAGCAGGTCCTCGACCATCTCGGTGAGACGACCGACCTCTTTCAGCACGGTCTGGCTGGCGGGCACCGGTTCCATGATGCCGCAGGCGATCCCTTCGGCATGGGACGAGATGACCATGAGGGGCGTCCGCAGCTCGTGCGAGGCATTCTGGAAGAACGTCTTCTGGTCCTTGTCGTAGACCTCGAGCTGGTGGGCCGTGCGGTTCATGGAGTCGGCGAGCGTCGCGATCTCCCGGTCCTTGAACTCCTCGGGATACGGCGAGAAGTCACCCTCGCCGATACGCCGGGCGAAGGTCGTCAGGTTTCTCAGCGGACGCGTCACCCTCCGGGCGATGACCGCCGTCGACACGAAGACCAGGAGCATCGCGACGAGCATGATCACCAGCAGGCGGAAGTTCACGCTGTTCGCGAAGTGGACGATCCCGGTGACGTCGACGTAGAAGACCAGGTAGCCCGCGCCCGCCGCGTCCGGGACGCAGGAGACGTAGTAGACGCTCCCGTCCGAGGCCAGCCGCAGGTTGTGCACCTCGGACAGGGGTATGTCCCGGGCCTTGAGCAGCGCCGCCAGGTCCGCGGCCGTCTGGCTGTCGGCCGTCGACGACCCCTCGGGCATGACCACCGAGTAGTCCGGGTCCAGCAGGAAGACCGCCGGAGGGGTGTTCAGCGGACCGGCCGCCGTTCCGCTGATGTCGGGGACGTCCGTCGTGCCGTCGGCGCTGTCCCCCGGGCGAGCGTCGACCACGCTCGACAGGTGGGCGGTGGCCGTCGACGTGATGTAGCGGCTGACCATGACGTTGAAAGCGGTGATGACGACGACGAAGACCGCCAGCGTCACGCTCAGGAAGACCGCGAGGATGCGGCTCCTCATGCTGCGCAGACCAGGCAACCGCTGCGCCATCATTCGCCCGCGGCGTCCGGCACCACGGAGACAGGCGCCGCCCCGGGGACGCTCCCCTTGTCCAGCTCGATCCGCCGGAAGATCGCCTTCACCCGCATGACCAACGACATCGCGCTGAACGGCTTCGTGAAATAGTCGTCGCTCCCCATGGCCAGACCCGTCATGTAGTCGAGGTCAGAATCCCGGGCGGTCAGCATGATGATCGGGACCGGCGAGGCCGCCCGGATCGCCTTGCAGACGGTGAACCCGTTAGAACCGGGCATCATCACGTCGAGCACGACGAGATCGCACGGATCTGCCATGAACCGCGCCAGCAGCGCGTCGCCGGTGTCGAAAGCCTCGACGACATACCCCTCGTGCTCGAGGAACCTCGCTATCGCGCTCCGGATGGTCGTCTCGTCGTCGGCGATGTAGATCCGCTTCGTGCTGCTGTCCACCGTTCCTCCGTGCGTCGCTCGTTGATCAGTCCGACGAGCTCGTGGACCAGGTACAGCCGCTCGTCGACGGAGTTCGTCCTCTCGGCGCACAGGTACAGCTCGCGCCTCAGGTGCTCGGGAACGTCCCCGGCGAACTTGTAGCGCACCTTGTGCTCGAGGCTGGCCCAGAAGTCCATCGCCGCGGTCCGTACCTGGATCTCGACCGGGCACGACCGTTCGCCGAACAGCCCCCCGGGCATGACCGACACCACCAGGTGAAAGCTGCGGTACCCGCTCGGCTTGGGGTGCGTCACGTAGTCCTTCTCGGTGATCACCTCGAGGTCTCGGTGGGTCTTGAGGACCGCGACGATCTCGGCGATGTCCCGGGTGTAGGAGCAGATGACCCTGGCCCCGGCGATGTCGGTGAGGTTCTCGACCGCGCTGGCCGCCGTCAGCGGCAGGTCGCGGGCGGCCAGCTTCCCGGCGATGCTCTCGACCGACTTGAGCCGGCACCTGACGTTCTCGACAGGGCTGGCGTCGGCCAGCGCCGCGTAGTACTCGTCCAGGTTGTCGAGCCAGGCCTTCACCGACCTCAGGGCGCAGCGGTAGAGCACCATCTCCCGACGCAGCGCCTCCAGCTCGGCGGCTGGCAACTCACGATCTGCCGCAGGACCCATCCGGTCATCCCTCCGAGCCGGTTCTCGCTGTCGCGCCGAGCGTAGGCGCGCACCCTGGAACTAGTCCGAGACTATCCTGAGCGTCGGCTGAGCACGCCGCGCCGGGCGACGTCCAGGTGCCTGGCCGTCGGCCGTCGTGGCGCGGCGCAGCAGCTGCCGCAGGCGTGCCACCACGTCTGCCAGGCTGAACGGCTTGGTGACGTAGTCGTCGGCTCCGGCCGCCAGACCGGCCGTCAGGTCGTCGGACGAGTCCCGGGCCGTCAGGAACAGCACGGGCAGCCCCGGGTGGCTGGCCCGCAGCCGGGCGAGCACCTCGAGCCCGGACAGGTCCGGCAGCATGACGTCCAGCACGACGATGTCGGGGTCCACCTCGTCGGCCAGCCGGACGGCTTCCTGGCCGCTGAGCGCCTGCTCGACCTGCCACCCCTCGAGGCTCAGCGCCAGCGTCAACAGGTCGGCGAGGCTCGGCTCGTCGTCCACCACCAGAGCCCGGACAGGACGACGGCCCTCACCGGTCGCACGGTCTGGTCGCGCGGTGGTCATCGTCATGGCATCGAGCATCGCAGCCTGCCCTCCGGTTCCCCTGGGTTCTCCCTGTGAGCTTCCTGGGGGTCGTCGGGCGTCGCCGCGACCTGTGACCGGCACCAGGGCGGCGTCCGTGCACCGACCGTCGACGACCCGGTCGGCCCCCGGCCCCTGCCGGGTCGTCAGGACGGGCTGGTCCGTCGCCGTACCGCCACGACGAGGATCCCGGCGCCGACGGTCAGGAGTGCCCCGGCCGCCGCGACAGTCCCCACCGCACCGGCCGGTCCGGTGCTGGCCAGGCTGCTCGCGGGCACGACAGGCCCCGTCGCGACGACAGCGGCCGTGCGGCCGCCGGGAGCGACGCCGCCCGTGGCACCGCCACCGCCGTTGCCGCTGTTCCCGCCACCGCCGTTGCCACCGCCACCGTTGCCACCGCCACCGGCACCGCCGTGGCCGCCGCCACCACCGTTGCCACCGCCACCGCCGTTGCCGCCACCGTTCCCGCCACCGCCGTTGCCGCCACCACCCCCGCCGCCGTTGCCACCACCGTCGCCGTCGACGGTCATGGTCACGACCTCCGAGGTTGCCATGTAGACCGGGTCTTGGGCGGTCCAGCAGCTGGTCACCACGGCCCGGAAGAACGTCGTGGTCGTGGCGTCGGCGACCGTCAGGACCGTGCTGGTCTGGCCGGGGACGTCGGTCCAGGTGGTGCCGTCCGCGGACGACTGCCACTGCACGTCCGCGGGGCAGTCGTCGGCGACGGCGACCGTCGTGGTGAACGTCCCCCCGGCCGGGACCGTGCCCGACTCCGGCTGGTCGGTGACGGCGGGCGGCGCTCCGTAGACGTAGGCGTCCGGTGAGGTCACCGAGCTCACCAGGACGTCAGGCTCGAAGTCGTCGATGTAGCGCACCTCCAGGTCGACCGGACCGCACCCGGGCGGAGCCGTGACCTGCCAGGTGCCGTCGGCCTGCGACAGGACCGTGCCCGGGACCCCACCGAAGGTCACCTCCACCACCACGGCCGGTCGCAGACCGGTGATCGGCGCGGGCGCCAGACGGCTGGTCGTCGTGCCGTCGCCCACCGCGCCGTCGTTGTTGCCACCCCAGGAGTAGGTCTCACCGTCCGCACCCACGGCGTACCCGGTCTGATAGCCGGCGGTCACGCTCTGGAAGGGCAACGCCTGCGCCGGCACCCGGGAGGTGTCCACCGGTACCGGTGTCAGACGGTCCGTGGTCGTCCCGTCACCCACCTGCCCGTAGGCGTTCGAGCCCCAGGCGTAGACCTGGCCGTCCGCACCCGTGGCGAACACCATGTACGCGCCGCCGACCACCGACCGGAACGGCAGCGCCTGCGCCGGGAGCCCCGAGGTGTCGACCGGCACGGGCTTCAGACGCCGCGTGGTCGTCCCGTCGCCCACCTGCCCCAGCTCGTTCGCCCCCCAGGCGTAGAGCTGGCCGTCCGCGCCCAGCACGCACACCGAGTCGTGGCTGACAGACATCGTCTGGAACGGCAGCGCCCCGGCCGGGATCCCCGAGGTGTCCACCGGCACGGGTGTCAGACGGTCCGCCGTGGTCCCGTCACCCAGCTGCCCGTCGTCGTTGCGACCCCAGGCATAGACGGTGCCGTCCGCGCCCATGGCGTACGCCGCGGAGGTACCCGCGACCACCGCACGGAAAGGCAGCGCCTGCGCCGCGAGCCCCGCCGTGCTCACCGGGACCGGCGTCCGGCGTGAGGTGGTCGTCCCGTCACCCAGCTGCCCGTCGTCGTTGCGACCCCAGGCGTAGACGGTGCCGTCCGCACCCGTGGCGTACGCCGCGTAGGCACCCGCAGCCACCGACTGGAAGGGCGAGGCCTGCGGCGGCAGCCCCGCCGTACCCATCGCGCCCGGCCGGCGGCGCGAGACCAACGTCCCGTCACCCAGCTGCCCGTCGGGGTTGTTCCCCCAGGAATAGAGGTTGCCGTCCGTGCCCAGGCCGTACGCTGCCATCGCTCCCGCCGCGACCGCCTCGAAGGGCAACGCCTCCTCGGGAACCCGCGAGGTGTCGACCGGCACCGGAGTCGGACGCATGGTCGACCGCCCGTCGCCGACCTGCCCGTAGTAGTTCTGGCCCCAGGCGTAGAGGCGGCCGTTCGTCCCGGTCCCGTACGCCGTGTTGCTGCCGGTCACCGCCTGGAACCGCACGGCCGCAGGAACCGGGCCGGTCACCGTCGCCCCCTCCGTCACCGCCACCGGGGTCGCCCCGGCCGCGCTGCCGACCAGCAGCGGCGCGGCAGCCAGCCCGACGGCGCACAGCAGACCGACCAGCCGACCGCGCACCGTCGGCACAGCGCGAGACGACCAGCGTGAGCCCATATCAGCCTCAATCGGGCCTGGCCTGCCGAACCTGACCCCCCGATGGGGTCATGACCCGAGCGCTCTGGACCATCTGGGTGCATGGCACAACCATCTGGCTCCATGGCACAGGGGCGCTGGCCGGACGGCGAGGGCCACACAGCGCCTTACCGCGGCGCCTGGGTCACATCCACCGTCGACGGGGCTGGATGCCCTGTCGGAACGCGCACCGGGCGTGACCTCGCCGCGTGCCCGTCGGGTCGGCGCGTCCGAGCGGGGCGCTGCCGACCATCTCGGCGCCGGGGACGTGTGGGACAGGAGGTCGCCGACGACCTACAGTGGCCGGCGTGAGCCAGCTGCCTGACGTCGTGTCCGAGACCTTCGACCCTGCCAGGTGGCGTGACGTCGCCGGGTTCGACGACCTCACCGACATCACCTACCACCGGGGGGTGCAGCGCGACGGCGACGAGCGGGACCTGCCGGTGGTGCGGGTGGCGTTCGACCGGCCCGAGGTGCGCAACGCCTTCCGGCCGCACACCGTCGACGAGCTGTACCGGGTGCTCGACCACGCCCGGCAGACCTACGACGTCGGCACCGTGCTGCTCACCGGCAACGGACCGTCGGCCAAGGACGGCGGCTGGGCCTTCTGCTCCGGCGGTGACCAGCGGATCCGGGGGCGCGACGGCTACCGGTACGGCGACGACGAGGGTCACCTCGACCCGGGCAGGGCCGGGCGCCTGCACATCCTGGAGGTGCAACGGCTGGTGAGGACCATGCCGAAGGTCGTCGTGGCGCTGGTCAACGGCTGGGCGGCCGGGGGTGGCCACTCGCTGCACGTCGTGGCCGACCTGACGATCGCCTCACGGCAGCACGCCCGGTTCATGCAGACCGACGCCAACGTCGGGTCGTTCGACGCCGGGTACGGGTCGGCGCTGCTGGCCCGGCAGGTGGGGCAGAAACGCGCCCGGGAGATCTTCCTCCTGGCCCGGGAGTACTCCGCCCAGCAGGCCTACGAGTGGGGCGCGGTCAACGACGTGGTCGACCACGACGACCTGGAGGCCGTCGGCTGCCAGTACGCCCAGATCATCGCCACCAAGTCGCCCCAGGCCGTGCGGATGCTGAAGTTCGCCCTCAACGCCGCCGACGACGGGCTGGCCGGCCTGCAGGTGTTCGCCGGGGAGGCGACCCGGCTGGCCTACACCACCGACGAGGCCGTCGAGGGCCGTGACGCCTTCCTGGAACGTCGCGACCCTGACTGGTCGTCCTTCGGCTGGGCCTACTGACCGGCGGCTCGACGGCTGGCCGACCGGCACGGCCCGAGCAGCACCAGTCTCCCGGCCGAGCGGCCGGAGGGTGGTCGCGCCGTCTGCGCTGACGCGTAGCTTCGCCCGTCACGGGCCTCGACCTCAGGGGCGTCGCCGGCCGGTCCGCCGCCTGGCCGCCACGACGAGGCTGCCGGCGCCCGCGACCAGGAGCACCGCCGCCGTCCAGAGAATCTCCGGCGCACCCGTCGACCCGGTGGCTGCCAGGAGGTTGCTGCGGTCCGCTCCGCTGCTGCGGTGGGTGATGGTGCCGCTGACCGTGCCGGCACCACCGGCATCCCTGCCGCTGCCCGCGGCAGCACCAGCCAGACCCGCACTGGTGTCGCTGGTCCCGCCGGCACCGGCGCCGTTCCCGCCAGCGTCACCCGCACCGCCACCGTCGGCGTCGCCGTTGCCGCCGCCGCCGGCACCGTTGCCGCCAGCGTCGCCACCATTGCCACCATTGCCACCAGCGTCGCCACCATTGCCACCAGCATCGCCAGCACCGCCACCGTTGCCGGCATCACCGCCAGCACCGTTGCCACCGTCACCAGCACCACCGTCGCCAGCACCACCAGCGCCACCGTTGCCGCCAGCACCGTTGCCACCGTCGCCGCCGCCGCCGGCCTGCTCGACGGTCACGGTCACCACGGCCGACGTCGCCATGTAGGCCGGGTCCCGGACGGTCCAGCAGTTGGTCACCAGGGCACGGAAGTGCGTCGTGGTCGCGACGCCGGCCACCGTCAGCACCTCTGCGGTCTGGCCGGGCAGGTCGGTCCAGGTGGTGCCGTCCGTGGACGCCTGCCACTGCACGTCGGTCTTGCAGTCGTCGGACGTGTCCACCGTCGCGGTGAAGGTACCCCCGGCGGCCACCGTGGCCGAGACCGGCTCGGACACGATCGACGGGGGCGCCCCGAAGACGAACCCGTCAGCGTCGACGACGGAGCGCACCACGCCGGCCGGATCGAGCGGGTGGTGGTACGTGACCTCCACGTCGACCGGACCGCAGCCGGCAGGGGCCGTGACCTGCCAGGTGCCGCCGGACTGCGACAGGTTAGTCCCGGGGACACCGCCGAAGGTCACCTCCAGCACCGTCGCCCCCAGGCCCGTGACCTGCACCGGCGCCGAGCGGTTGATCGCGGTCCCGTCACCCACCTGCCCGTACTCGTTCCAGCCCCAGGCGTAGACGTTGCCGTCCGCCCCGACCGCGTTGCCCGTGTAGGAGCCCGCGCTCACCGACGTGAACGGCAGGGCCTGCGCCGGCAGCCCCGAGGCGTCGACCACCACCGGCGCCAGGCGCGTGCTGGTCGTCCCGTCACCCACCTGCCCGTAGTCGTTCCAGCCCCAGGCGTAGACGTTGCCGTCGGTGCCCAACCCGTACGCCCCGTACAGGCCGGCAGCCACCGCTGTGAACGGCAGCGCCGCCGCCGGCACTGCCGACGTGCTCACCGGGACCGGCACCTGGCGCGCGGTCGTCGTCCCGTCACCCACCTGCCCGAGGGTGTTGGAACCCCAGGCGTAGATGTTGCCGTCGGACCCCAGCCCGTAGACCGTGCCGGCGCGGGCCGCCACCGCCGTGAACGGCAGCGCTCCCGCCGGGAGCGCCGACGTGCTCACCGGCACCGGCGTCCGACGACCGGTCGTCGTCGCGTCGCCCAACTGTCCGTCGATGTTGTCGCCCCAGGCGTAGATGTTGCCGTCCGTGCCCAGCGCGTAGGCCGCATAGGTGCCGGCAGCCACGGCCGTGAACGGCAACGCCGCCGCCGGAACCGTCGCGGTGCTCACCGGCACCGGCGTCCGACGCTCGGTGATCGTCCCGTCACCCAGCTGCCCGTAGCTGTTCGAGCCCCAGGCGTAGACCTTGCCGTCCGCACCCAGCGCGTAGGCCGCGTAGGAGCCGCCGACCACCGACTGGAACGGGAACGCGGCCGCCGGAGCTGCTGACGTGGTCACCGGCACCGGTGTCCGGCGCGCGGTCTTCGTCCCGTCGCCCAGCTGCGCGAAGTTGTTGGCACCCCAGGAGTAGAGGTTGCCGTCCTGGCCCACGCCGTACATGGAGGAACCGCCAGCGGCGACCGTGAGGAAGGGCAGCGCCGGCGACGGCAGCGCCGAGGTGTTGACCGGCACCGGCGTCGAGCGGTTGCTGACCGAGCCGTCGCCCGCCTGCCCGTAGGAGTTCAGCCCCCAGGCGTAGAGCTTGCCGTTCGAGCCCAGCATCGTGGTCACGTCGTTGCCCGGGAAGACCTGGAAGGTCACCCCTGTGGTAGGAACCTGGCCGGTCACCGTGTCACCCTCTGCCCCCGGGGGGTCGCGTCAGCCGCGCTGCTGCCCAGCAGCGTCGCGACGACGAGCCCGACGGTCGACAGCGCCCACCGACGAGCCCGTCGGCTGCGCGCGGTCGGCGCAGCGCTGCGCGAAGACTCGTGTCGTGTGCCCATACCGGCCCTCATCGGGCACAGCCACCCTTACCTGACCCCCCGATCGGGTTACGCCGGAGCCCGCTGGGCCGTCTGAGCGCACGACGGGGAGCCCGCCACGCCGCCGCGGCGGCAGCAGACCGCTGTCTGTGCAGGCAGGGCCGCCATTCGCCACCTGCGACGCCGGACGACGTCACTGTGGCCGTACCGTCCCCCACCTGGCCGAACATCGGAACCGCGCCCGTCGGTGCGGCACCCTCACCAGGGAGCCACCCGACTGGTGAGAGCGCCGCACCGGGCTTCGGATCACAGGTCGAAGGCCACCAGCTGGCTGGCCGTGGCCAGGACGTAGGTGCCCTGGCCGTCGGGTTCGCCCGTGAGCTCGACCCAGCGGGTCGGCCACGGGGCGACGATCGGGTTGCCGTCGTAGTCGCAGATCCGCCGGATGTTGCGGAAGATCGAACGTCCGCTGTCGGTGCTGGTGGAGCCCTGAGAGCACAGGAAAGCACCGTCGTGGTCGAGAACGTCCGCTTCTCCCGTGGCGATGTCGATCAGGGTAGGTCCGTCGCCGGTCTCGACCATGAGGTAACCGTCCCCGACAGGCGCGAAGTCCTGAGCGACCCTGTCTGGCACGATCACGGTGCCCTCTTCCGGAAAACGCCACTTCTGCTCACCGGTGAGGGTGTCGACTCCCACCCAGTAGCTGCCGTCGTCGGTGCGGTCGGGGAGGAAGGTCCACATGTGGGTGTCGGTCTGGGTGGTCGTGTAGCTCACCGTGCCGGTCTGCACGCACAAGGCCTGGACGGGACCGGTGGTCCAGCGACCCGAGCAGGGAACGCCCGGAGCGGTCCACAATGTCGTGCCGTCGGGAGCGAAACCGCCCGAGAAGAACTCTTGGCTGGCGTCGATCACGACCCCTTCGTCGGTGTACTGCTCAGCGCTGCCGAGCAGGACGTCGCCGTCGCCCGACCAGGCCCACGGGGTGGCGTCGTAATAGTAGTAGCTCCCACCCCACCGTCCTTCGGTGCCCAGCATCTCGCCGAGCGGACGGGACCAGGCGGCGTGGTCGGCGTCTCCGTCAAAACCGATGACGGCGGTACTGGTCCCGCTGGACCTCTCGTACGCCATGGTGACGCCATCGGCGACATGGTTGTCGCTGGTGTACATCGGCACGGCGTTCAGCACCATCGACGACTCGTCCAGCTGGTAGTTGTTGTAGGTGCTGCCGGCCTCGACGATGGACACGACACACACCCCACCGCCCCGGCCGCAGCGGTTCACGTAGTCGACCCGGCGCCCGTCGGGCACCGCCACCACAGACTCCTCGCCGGAATGCACGTCGGCGAGCACCAGCGCCCCCGTCTCCGAGCGGAACACTCCGTAGGCAATCTTCTTGGTGCCGCCGACCTCGAACACGCCCGGCTCGGTGCCGTCGTGACGCCACAGCTCGTCGCCCGTGGCCGAGTCCCAGGCCACCACCGACTCGCCGTTCGGTGAGGTGGGATCGACGACGGCGGCGACCACCACCCCGTCGACCACGTCCGGCTGCTGGACGGCCTGGACGCGAACCGACCACGCCGGCTGCGCCACGGGGGCGGCCGACGACGGCGACGGCTGCGGATCGTTCTTGTCGCTGCATCCGACCAGCAGCAGGCCTACCAGCAGACCTGCCACCGCCATCGTCGTCCTGCGCATCGAGGAATCCTCCCTGTCGTCTCGGGTCACAGCCGGAAGGCGGCGATCTGGCCGGGACTGGCCACGACGAACAGGCCGTCGTCGTCCCTGCCGTCGTCGTTCTCGTCGTCGGTGAAGGCGGCCTTGACGAAGTAGGCCGGCCAGGGCGCCTCGGTGGGCTGGCCGTCGAGGTCGCAGACCTCGACGACGTCGCGCATGTGGCGGCGCGTCGCGCTGCCCGCGCCGCCGACGGTGAGCGTCGCGGCGTAGGCGTGGTCCCGCTGCGGCCGGCACAGGAGGGTGGTGCCGTCGTCCAGCGCGGTCGCCTTGCCGGTGCGCAGGTCCAGGACCTGCGACCGGCCGGACCACCGCTGCACCAGGTAGGTGTCGGCGTCGACGTACGGGTACGGGGAGACGTAGGTGCTGTCGTCGGTCACCGCTTCGGCGCCGTCCGCCGGGGAACGCCACAGCTGTTGCCCGCTGACCACGTCGAGGCCGACGGTGTAGCGCCCGTGGTCGGTGTAGGTCAGCGAGCCAGACCCGTCCCCGGGGATGCTCACCGTCCCGGTCTCGACGCACACCGGCAGGATGTCGTCCGAGGTGCTCCAGCCACCGGTGCAGGGCAGCCCCGGGGCCGATCCCACGGTCTCGCCGGTCTCCAGCGACAGCACGACGGTGCGCATCACCGTGGAGGCGTCGTACTGCCCCGCGGTCGGCACCGCCCCGACCCCGACCAGCACGCCGTCGTCGTCACGGCGCACCCAGCCGGCCAGCCCGTCGGGGGTGGCACCGGGCACAAACACGTCCTCGTACGAACGGGTCCACAGGACCTCACCGGCGTCGTCGGCGTAGCCCAGCTGCCCGTCGGCGTAGAACAGACCGGCGGCCAGCTGCTGGGCGCCGGCCGGTACCGGGTTGGCCGGTGCCGGGTCGGGCGGCGCCGCGACCAGCGTCCCAGCCTGCAGGTCGAGCTCGATCTCGTGGGCGTCGGCCTCCCCGGCGAACGTGCCGGTCAGGCAGACGCCGCGCGACGGGTCGGAGTCGCAGCCGCTCGGGCGCCTGGTGGCCCACACCGCCGGCCCGTACCTGGTCTCCTTCCCGGTGCGAAGGTCGGCGGTGGCCACCAGGGTGCCGTCGGAGTCCGGGTCGGCCACGAGGTAGGTCACGACCTGCTGGCCGTCGAACTCGGAGACGGCGGTCCGCGGCCCGTACCCGTACTCGTCGGCGTCGGTCGGCAGGCTGCTGCCAGGCGCGGCGGCGCGGCGCCACAGCTCCTGGCCGGTCTTGGCGTCCCAGGCGACGACCGTCAGGACGTCGGGGACGACGGGGGTCTCGTACTGCTCCACCTCGGGGACCGGCGCGTCGGGGTCCGGGACGGCCAGGTAGGCGACAGCCACGCCGTCCTTGACGCGCGGCTGGCTCATGGCCTCGGCCCGCACCTGCCACACCGGTTCGGCCACGTCGCCCACCGCGACGGCCGGTGCCGTCGACCAGGCACCGGGCTTCGCGCCGTCGGTGCAGCCGACGACGAGCAGTGTCGCCGCGACCGGTACGACCAGTCGCCAGACGGTCGAATGCCGCATGGATAACCCTCCTTGACCAGCAGATCTACCCCCCCGTCCGATTACCGGCGGGCCCGTCGGCCACCCTAGGAGACGCCTGTTCCCCAGGTGAGACCTTCCGCAGAAATGGGGACAAGAACGACTCGATGTTCACCTGATCAGGGGACAGGGTTGCGACGGGACGGGCGTGAGAGTAGGTTCATGGGTCATGTGGTACACCCCCTACCCCCTCAGCCCAGGAAGGACGGTGGCATGGACAGCGAACGACCGGTGTTCGTCCAGATCATCGAGGTGCTGGAGGACGGCATCCTCGACGGCACCTACGGCGTCGGCGACATGGTGGCCTCGACCAACCAGATCGCCCGGCTCTTCGGGGTCAACCCGGAGACGGCCGTCAAGGCGCTGCGCACCCTCGCCGACCGTGGGGTGGTGGAGCGACGCCGGGGTCTGGGCATGGCGGTGCTGCCCGGCGCCCGGGAGGCGATCCTGGCCCGCCGTCGGCAGGAGTTCTTCGACCACCTGGCTCCACGGTTCGTCGCCGAAGCCCGCAAGCTCGGCATCGACCGTGACCAGCTCACCGCGCTCTGGGCAGAGCAGTCCTGAAGGAGGACAACCATGATCACCTGCGAGAACGTCACCAAGCGCTACGGCGCGACGCGAGCGCTGGACGACCTGACCCTACGGATCGACCAGCCAGGCATCTACTGCCTGCTCGGGCGCAACGGCGCCGGCAAGACCACCCTGTTCCGCACGCTGGCCGGCCGGACCGACGCCACCAGCGGCCGCGTCGAGGTGGCCGGGCACGCCTCGGGCGTCGGCACCCCGCCGCCCGGGCTGCGGTTCGTCGAGGCCACCGCACCCCAGTTCAACCTGCGCCTGCGCGACCTGCTGCAACAGGCCGCCGGCCTGTCCGACGGGTTCGACGAGACCTACGCCCGCCAGCTGGCCGAACGGTTCGAGCTGGACACCGCCAAGCGGTTCCGCCAGCTGTCCTTCGGCATGTCGTCGATGGTCAACGCGATCCTGCTGCTGGCGAGCCCGGCGTCGGTGCTGCTGTTCGACGAGCCGACGCTCGGCTTCGACCCGATCGTGCGGCGGCGCTTCTACGACGCGCTGCGCGCCGACTACGACGAGCGGCCCCGCACCGTGGTCGTCTCCACCCACGTGGTCGACGAGCTGGAGCGGGTCGCCAGCGACGTCGTCATCATCGACCGCGGCACCGTCATGATGCGCGCACCCATGACCGACATCGAGGAGCGCTCGTACCGTCTGGTCGGCCCGACCTCGCAGGTCGCACCGCTGACGGCCGGTCTGAACGTGCTGTCCACCACCGCGGCCGCCGGCCTGACCTCGGTCGGCGTCCTCGACCGGCGGGTCGAGACGCCCGACGGCGTCCGCACCGAGCCTCAGGGGCTCGGCGACCTGTTCGTCGCCCTCCTGGAAGGAGCCGAGCATGCCTGAACCGGCCACCGTCGCCCCTCACCACGGACCAGCGACCCACGACGCCCTCGACCCAGCGCTCCGCGAACCCACAGGACCGACCATGTCTGCACCGACCCTCACCGCCCCCACCCACGAGACCAGCACCACCTGGCACCGGGCGTGGCGCCTGGTCCGCCTCAACCTGTCCGGCCGTACCTTCCTCGCCGGGTACGCGACGCTCGGGATCGTCACGGCCCTCATGGCCGCCAACTACCTGATCCTGCCGTTCGAGGGCGACCCGTCCAACAACGTCATCCTGTCCCTGGGCTGCGCCCTGTGGGCCTGGCCGGTGCTGGCCGCCGTGCTCGTCTCGACGCGCAGCTACTCGCGGACGCTGAACCTGGGTGCCCGCCCCGCCGACTTCTACCTCGGCAGCCTGCTCACCGTGGGCGTCTTCAGCCTCGGGGTGGGCGTCGGCACCACGGTGCTGCACTACACCCTCGACGCGGCGACGCTGCGTTACGTCGAAGCCATCGACGGGATCTCCGAGGCGATGGGCCACTTCGACCACGTCCCCGCGCTCGCCTGGCTGGCCACGGCCACTGCCGTCCTGGTCATGGCGCTGATCGCCCAGACGGTAGCCCTGGTGCAGGCTCGGTGGGCCACCAGCCCCGGCACGCTCGTCGCGATCGATGCGGGGCTGGTCGCGGCTCTGGTCGTGATGCTGGCGGTGCCGACTCTGCGCCAGGGGCTCCACTCGGTGCTCTGGTGGACCATGAGCGGTGCCCGCCCGTTCGTCCAGGTTCCGGTCGGGCTGGCGGCCGCCGCCGCGCTGGCGATGCTCGGTTGGGTCCTGCTGCGGCGCCGCACCTACTGACCTGACGCCCGGCGCTGACCAGCGCCGGGCGTCATCGTCGTCCAGGGCGCCGCGTCCGCAGTCGACCGGACACCCTGGACGAGCGGTGGGTCAGGAGACGGCCCAACCACCCTCGGACGGCATCAGCTCGACCCAGGTGTTGCCCGGGGCCAGCGTGACCGTCGTGCCGCTGTCGGTGGTCAGGACCACGGGTTCGGTGGTGCCGGCCTTGGTCCAGGTGGCGCTGACCGTCTTGCCGCCGGTGGCGACGAGGGCCTCACCGTAGCCCTCGAGCTTGGTGTCCGGGACCCGGGCACCTGCCGGGTCGCGGTCGTTGGTCATGACCAGCTCGACCTTGAGCACGACGACGTTGGTCGCGGCCAGGCGCACCCCGGCCCGTGACGACGACGGGGTGGTTCCCTCGGAGCGCAGCCAGGTCCCGCTCGCCGCGTCCCACGCCCAGGTCGGCTTCGAGACGTTCGACATCGTCACGTCGAGGGTCGAGGCGGGGCTGCCGGCGGTGACGGCGGTCGCCTGGTCGGCCGACCGGGCGAAGGCGAACTGCGCGGGCGGGTTGGCGGTGTGGGAGTCGTCGGCCCCCTCCCACCAGGTCGGCGGCTTGCCGTAGAGGTTGTGCGGGGCCTTGGCGACACCGCTCTTGCGGAAGAACCCGGCCGAGCCGCCGTCCTGGCTGAAGACCTGCAGCCCGGCATCACGCAGCTGCTGGGTGTACTGCCCGCCGGAGAAGGCGATGAGGCCCTTGGTCGGGCCGACGATCCGGGCGTCCATGGGCCGGTTCGACCGCACCGGGCCGACCTCCTCGGGCACCTGCGAGTGGAACACGGCCGCGAAGCGGGTGATCCCACCCTCGACGCGCTCCTCCCACACGATGTCGGCCTGCTCCAGGCCTTCCTGCGGCCGGGCGGCCTTGTCGTTCTCGATCTTCACCGCCAGCGACGGGCGGACCACGCCGCCGTCGCCCACCGGCTGGCCGGTGAGCGGCCAGGTCTCGGGGACCTGCGGGTCCGGCACCGCACCCTTGGTGGAGGAGATGTCGTCCGACGCCGTCACCGTCGGCGCGGCACCGCCGCCGCAGGCGGTCGCGGCCAGACCTGCCGCGACCAGCAGCACCCACCCGCCGTGGCGGACGATGGACCGGGAGGATAGAGACACTATGACTCCTTCGACAATGGTTCGAACACTGTACGTCGGCGGCACGGGCCTCCGTGGGCAGTCCGCGCCGACAGCCGCGACCGCTACTCTGTCCGGGTGTCCCGGCCGCTGCACGACGTCCCGGCGGCCAGCCTGGCGCGGGCCCTGCCGTCGGCCCTCGACGGCACCGGTCCGGCACTGGCGGTGACGGCCGGGCCGACAGGCGACGACACGGCGCTGACCATCGCAGAGACCTCTCGACGCCCGTCGCCGCGCAGCACGAGCACCACGCAGAGCACCGCACCGGCCACGGGGCCGACGACCGTGCCGGCGACTGTGCCGACGGTCGCCCGGACGGTGCCCGACGACGTGGCTGTGGTCGTGCGGACCTCCGGCTCGACTGGCGAGCCGCGCGACGTCATGCTCGGCGCAGCGGCGCTGCTGGCGTCGGCCCAGGCCTCGGCCGACCGGCTGGGCGGCACCGGGCGATGGCTGCTCGCGCTGCCGCTGACGCACGTCGCCGGCCTGCAGGTGCTGGTCCGGTCGCTGCTGGCGGGCACCACGCCCGTGGTGCTGCCGCCCGGACCGTTCCGCGCCGACGGGTTCGTCGCTGCCGCCCGGCGGCTGACCGGACCGTCGTACTGCTCCCTGGTCCCCACCCAGCTGCTCCGGCTGCTCGACGACCCGGCGGCCACCGAGGCGCTGAGGTCGTTCCAGGCGGTGCTCCTCGGCGGTGCGGGTGCGCCCGACGGCCTCCTGGCCCGGGCCGACGCGGCCGGGGTGCGGGTCGTCACCACCTACGGGGCGACGGAGACCTGCGGCGGGGCGGTCTACGACGGCAAGCCGCTGGGCGGGGTCGAGGCGGACCTGACCGACGACGGCCGGATCATGCTGACCGGCCCGGTGCTGGCCCGGGGCTACCTGGGCCGGCCCGACCTGGACGCCCAGGACCTGCCGCTCCGCGCCGGACGCCGCTGGTTCGTCACCTCCGACCTGGGCCGGACCACCGCCGACGGTCGCCTGGAGGTGCTGGGCCGCGCCGACGACATGCTGGTCACCGGCGGGACGAAGGTCGCACCGCTGGCCGTGGAGCAGGCGCTGGCCGGCTGCACCGGGGTGCGCGAGGCGCTGGTGGTCGGCGTGCCCGACCCGCACTGGGGCCAGGCGGTGACGGCCCTGGTGGTGCCCACCCGGGACGGCCCGCCGACGCTGGCCGACCTGCGCGCCCGGGTCACCGACCGGCTGGGAGCCGCGGCCGCCCCCCGGCAGCTGGTGCTGCTCGACGCGCTGCCGCTGCTAGGTTCCGGTAAACCGGACCGACGGTCGGCGACGACCCTGGCCACCCGGTGCGTCGGCACGATCGACACGACGGAGGTGAACCGTGGCAACTCCGGCTGAGTGGTGGTCGGCGGCTCGGCCGCGCACGCTGCCCGCAGCGGCCGCGCCAGTCCTGGTCGGCACCGGGGCGGCGGCCCAGGTCGACGGCGCCCACCTGGGCAGGGCCGCCCTGGCGCTGGGCGTGGGCCTGGCCATCCAGGTGGGGGCCAACTACGCCAACGACTACTCCGACGGGGTGCGCGGCACCGACGTCGACCGGATCGGCCCGATGCGGCTGGTCGCGTCCGGGGCGGCCCCGCCGGCCCAGGTCAAGGCCGCCGCCGTCGCCGCGCTGGGCGTCGGGGCGCTGCTCGGGCTGGGCCTGGTGGTCTGGTCGGGCGTGTGGTGGCTGCTCGCCGCGGGGGTGGTGGCGGTGGTCGCCGCCTGGACCTACACCGGCGGACGGCACCCGTACGGGTACGTCGGCCTGGGCGAGGTCGGCGTCTTCGTGTTCTTCGGGCTGATGGCGGTGCTGGGCACGACCATCACCCAGGCCGGGCACGCCACCTGGCCCGCTTGGCTGGGCGCCGTCTCGATCGGCCTGCTGGCCTGCGCTCTCATCATGGCGAACAACCTGCGTGACGTGCCGACGGACCACCTGGCCGGCAAGCTCACCCTGGCGGTGCGGCTCGGCGAGACGCGAGCGCGCCGGCTCTACGCGGCGTTCGTGGTGCTGCCGGTCCCGCTCGGCGCGGCCTGCGCGTTCGCCGCGCCGTGGTCGCTGCTGGTGGTGCTGTGCCTGGGCCCGGCGGTCGCCCTGGCGGGGGTGGTGCTGCTGCGGGCGCGGGGTCGGGCCCTGGTCCCGGTGCTGACGTTCACCGGTCAGCTGGAGCTGGCCTTCGCCGTCCTGCTCGGCCTCGGCCTGGCGCTGTAGAAGGCGCTGGAGGAGGGGCCTGACGCCGTCGGGGCGTGGCACGACGGCGCCGGTCAGGCTCCGGGCGTGGTCGAGGCCCGGCCGCTCAGGGCTGCGGCTGGTTCTCGGTAGCCGACCCCGACCAGCCGGTCGCCGTCGAAGCGCAGCGTCGTCAACGACGCCAGGGTGCACTGGCGTCGGCGCGGGTCGTGCCACAGCCGGCGACCCTCGGCGGACAGCCGGGTGACCCAGATCGGCAGCTGGTGGGACACGAGCACCGCCTCGCGTCCGGGCACCTGCCGTCGGACGGTCTCGACCGCCGCCCGCATCCGGGCGACCTGCTCGGCGTACGGCTCGCCCCACGAGGGACGCACAGGGTTGCGCAGGTGCGGCCAGTGCCGCGGGTTGGCCAGCGACCCCTCGCCGACGCCGAACCGGAGCCCCTCGAAGTGGTTGCCGGCCTCGATCAGCCGCTCGTCGACGTCGATGTCCAGGCCGAACGCCGCGGCCAGCGGGGCGGCTGTCTGCTGGGCACGCTCCAACGTCGAGGCCACGACGACGGCGATGTCGTGCCGCCGTTGGCCTGACCGGCCCGCCAGGTCGTCGGCCACCGTCTGGGCCATCTGCTCGCCCAGCGTGGACAGCCGGTACCCCGGCAGCCGCCCGTAGAGCACACCCTCGGGGTTGTACACCTCGCCGTGGCGCAGCAGGTGCACCGTCGTCATCACCACCATGCCCCCATCCTCCCACCCCGGCCCCGCCCCACACCCGACCACGACGGGCGAGGTGGTCCGTCGTGGCGGCCCGACCCTGGCTGCGCACCGCGGGCGGCGCGGCTGACGGCACGAGGGACGGCACTGGAGTGAGACCGGCCGCCCGGCGCTCAGGGGCACGAACGGGACGCCGATGGGCCGGGCGAACCTCGGAAGGAGCCCTCCTGGTGATGTCTCTGCCGTCCCCGCGCCGTGGCCCGGCCGCCCGGCGCCCAGCACTGTCGCTGCGCCGTGGGACCCCCCGGCGCATGACGGTCGCGAACGCCGGGCACTATGTGGCCGAGCTGGACGCGCACGACACCCGGCTCACCGCGGTCTCGGCACCTCCTGCCGAGCCGTTGACCGAGGTGCCGCACCAGCGCACCCGTGCCGATCTGCGGGCCCGGGCGTCACGGTCGGCCCCGGCGGTGCTGCCCTCCCCGGCGACCGGCCGCCTCGCCGGTCTGCTGCGCGACGCGGTCGGCTTCCCCCGGCCGGTCAGCCCGGTCCTCGGGCCGGCCCGCACCACCGACGGCCAGGTGGCGGCGTTCTTCGACGTGGACAACACGCTGGTGCACGGGACGACGCTGTTCCGGCTGGCCAAGGTGCTGTGCCGACAGGGGTTCTTCGACCACGACGACCTCGTGCGGTTCGCCGGGCACCAGGTCCGCTATGCGGCGCTGGGCGAGCGCGGGTCGCACGTCAGCCACATGCAGGACAGGGCGTTGAGCCTCATCGCCGGGCACGACGTGCAGCAGCTGGTCGACGCCGCCGAGCAGGTCCACCGCGAGGACGTCGCCCGACGCCTGTACACCGGCACGACCGCGCTGCTCCAGGCGCACCTGGCGGCGGGGCACCAGGTCTGGCTGGTCACGGCGACCCCGGTGGAGATGGCTGAGATCCTCGTCGAGCACCTGGGAGCCACCGGGTGCCTGGCCACGGTCGCCGAACGCGCCGACGGCCGCTACACCGGACGCCTGGTCGGCGAGCCGATGCACGGCTCGGCCAAGGTACGGGCCATCCGGGACCTGGCGGCCCGCACCGGCCTGGACCTGCCGGCCTGCTACGCCTACGGCGACTCCGGCAACGACCTGCCGGTGCTCAGAGCCGTCGGACATCCCGCCGCGGTCAACCCCGACGTGTGGCTGCGCCGCACCGCTGCGACGCACGGGTGGCCCCGCTACGACTTCCGGACCGTGCGACGCGCGGCCGTGCGCGGCGTCGACGCGCTGGCCATCACCGCCGCGGCCTGGTGGCTGACCAGCGTCGTGAGGAGCACGGCCCGCGGCCGCAGCGCCACGTCCTAGGACGCGCCGCCCGCGCGTGGGCTACTTGCGGTTGCGACGCTGGTGACGCGTCTTGCGCAGCAGCTTGCGGTGCTTCTTCTTGGCCATCCGCTTGCGGCGCTTCTTGATGACGGAGCCCATGCAGACCTCATTCGTGGTTCGTACGGTCGCGACGACCGTCGGACGGATGCCGCTCGGATGGATACACCGGGCAACGACCAGGCAGCGGCCGGGCTCACAGCAGGGCCTCGGCCTTGCGCGACCTGTTCGGCCAGCGGCCATGCTACGCGATCACGGCTGACCAGGACGCACCAGGAGACCCGGACGGGCGCCTGGCACCGGGCTGGCTAGGCCGACCGGCCGGTCGCCTCGGTCGCAGCCGACCGCAGGTACGCCTCCAGGGCGTCGGCCGGCACCCGGAACGACCGTCCGACCCGCAGCCCGGGCAGCTCGCCGGAGTGCAGCAGCCGGTACACGGTCATCTTCGACACCCGCATGAGGTTCGCGACCTCCATGACGGTGAGGAAGCGCGTCGACGTCTCGCTCTCGTCCACCGGGCACTCCCTCCTGGTCGAAGCCACCGTAGCGGTCGCCGGGCCCCGACGAAAAGGCAGACCGGCCCCGGGTCCCCCGACCGGCACCAGACCTTCCCCCGTCCGCACGAACCACACCCGTGACGACCGGACCACCCGCGCCGGCCCAGGACGTGCCACAGTGGTACCCGCCCCGGACGACCGGCAGCGAAGGAGGTCAGGTGGCGATCAAAGGCGTGGCGACGCGCTGGCGCGACTACGTCGACCGCTCCGCACGCCAGTCCCCTGCCCGCCTGGCGCTGGGCGTCTTCGCGTTGGTCATCCTCTCGTTCACGGTGCTGCTCTCGGCACCGTGGGCCACGGCCTCGGGCCACAGCGCACCCGCGGTGACGGCCCTGTTCACGGCGACCTCGGCGACGACCGTGACGGGGCTGGTCGTCGTCCCGACCGGCACCTACTGGTCCGGGTGGGGCCTGGCGGTCATCCTCGTCGCGATCAAGGTCGGCGGGCTGGGCGTCATGACGCTGGCCTCGCTGCTCGGCCTGGCCGTGTCCCGCCGGGTGGGGCTGACCCAGCGCCTGCTGGTGTCGTCGGAGACGCATTTCACCCGGCTGGGCGAGGTCGGGTCGTTGGTGCGGACCGTCATCGTGACCTCCACGGCGCTCGAGGTCTCCATCGCCATCGTGCTGTTCCCCCGGGTCCTGGTCGACGGCCAGCATGCCGGCGAGGCGGCCTGGCACTCGATCTTCTACTCGATCTCGGCGTTCAACAACGCCGGTTTCGTGCCCACGGAAGAAGGACTGACGCCGTACGCCGCAGACTGGTGGGTGCTGCTGCCGCTCATCGTCGGGGTGTTCATCGGGTCGCTCGGCTTCCCGGTGATCCTCGACGTGCGCAGCCGGCTGCGCCGCCCCCGCACCTGGACCCTGCACTCCAAGCTGACGATCGCCACCAGCCTGCTGCTGGTGGTGGCCGGGTCGGTGCTGGTCGCGGCCTTCGAGTGGAGTAACCCCCACACCTTCGCGCCCCTGTCGGGCAGCGGCACGGCGCTGGCCTCGCTGTTCGCCGGGGTGATGCCCCGTTCGGCGGGGCTGTCCACGGTCGACGTGTCCCAGATGCACGAGAGCACCTGGCTGCTCATGGACGCCCTGATGTTCGCCGGGGGCGGGTCGGCGTCGACCGCGGGCGGCATCAAGGTGTCGACCCTGGCGGTGATGATGCTGGCGATCGTCGCCGAGGCGCGCGGCGACCGGGACCTGGAGGCGTTCGGCCGGCGCATCCCGCGCGACGCCCTCCAGGTGGCCATCGCCGTGGTGTTCATCTCCGCCACGGTGGTGCTGCTGGCCTCCCTGCTGCTGCTGGCCCTGACCGGCCTGAGCCTGGACATCATCCTCTTCGAGGTGATCTCTGCCTACGCCACCTGCGGGCTGTCCACCGGGGTCACCCCCGACCTGCCCGATCAGGCCAAGCTGGTGCTCGTCGCCCTGATGTTCGTCGGCCGGACTGGCACGATGACCATTGCTGCGGCACTGGCACTGCGCAACCGTCGTCGTGTGGTCCGGTACCCCGAGGAGAGGCCGATCATTGGCTGAGAAGAACAACCCCCGCAAGCCTGCCCCGCCCCCGGGCGACGGCGGGACCCTCGTCATCGGCCTGGGACGGTTCGGCTCGGCCATCGCCGAGACGCTGGTCCGCTCGGACCGCGACGTGCTGGCCGTGGAACGCTCTCCCGAGCTGGTGGCGCACTGGGCGGGCCGCATCGCCCTGGTCGAGGCCGACGCGACCAACCCGGTGGCCCTGGAGCAGGTCGGGGTGCGCGACTACCCCACGGCGGTGGTCGCGGTCGGGTCGCACCTGGAGGCGTCGGTGCTCATCACCGCCAACCTCGTGGACCTGGGCGTGCCGCAGATCTGGGCCAAGGCCATCAGCAACGAGCACGCCCGGATCCTGGAGCGGATCGGCGCCCACCACGTGGTCCGCCCCGAGTCGGAGGCCGGTGAGCGCGTCGCCCACCTGGTCTCCGGCAAGCTGCTGGACTACATCCAGGTCGAGGACGGGTTCACCATCGTCAAGATGCGCCCCCCGCGCGAGCTGGAAGGCTTCACCCTGGCCCAGTCCCATGTGCGCTCCAAGTACGGCGTGACGGTGATCGGCGTCAAGAGCCCCGGCCTGGACTTCCGCTACGCCCAGCCCGACACCCGCATCTCGGTCAACGACACCCTCATCGTGGCCGGTCACCCCGACCTGCTGGAACGCTTCTCCCGTCGCCCCTGAGCCTTCGGGGGCCCGGCTCTAGCGGAAGCTGACCAGGCCCGGGGCGACGATCTCCAGGTGGGCGGCCAGCTCGCGGTGACGCTGGGTCGGCACCTGGTCCAGGGCGTTCTCCAGGTGCGGCAGGGCACGTTCGTCGTGGTAGTCGGAGACGGCCAGGGCGGCAGCGACGGCCCGGTCGGTCGGACGGGCGTGAGCGTCGCCGGCGAGGGTGACCAGGGTGGACAGGTCTTCCATGCCGTGCCGGTGCAGCCGGGCGTCCCACTCGGCGGCCGCCTCCAGGCCGTGCCGCGGGGCGATGCGGGCCGCCGCCGCGAGGACGGCCGGGTCACCGGGCCGGTAGGAGTTCATGAGCTCGAGCACCCGCAGGGCCGGGCAGGAGCCGTCCTTGGTGGCCATCTGGGTCCAGCGCTGCCACTGGTCGTCGGACAGGTCCGGCAGGACGGCGCGGACCACGTCCTCGCCGAGCTCGCGCACCACGACCGGCGAGACGTCGACCTGTCCGGCACGCAAGGCCGCCCGCACCGCGGCGATGGCCTCGTCACGACGGCCCGCCCGGGCCAGCAGGCTGGACTCGACGTCGATCGCGGCGTCACGGCGACGTTCCCGCCCGGCACCGTCGACGAACACCGCCGGCACCCGGGCCAGCGCGGCCAGGCCGGCGTCCACGTCGCCGGACCGCGCGGCCAGCCGCGCCGCCGAGACGTCGACCAGGGCGTTGTTGGGCTGGGCCTCGCGCCACCGCGCCACCCAGCGCTGGGCGCCCTCGGTGTCGCCCGTGGCCAGCCGGGCGCTGATCTGGGTGCGGGCCACCGACTGGATCTCGGCGTCCGTCAGCCACCCGGCCGCCGCCCAGGCCTGTTCGGCGACGTGCGCAGACTCTCCGGTCTGGTACCGCTTGGCCAGCCACCGGGCCAGCCTCACCTGCACCGACGCGACCCGGGACGGGTCGTCGGCCGCCTGGGCGCTGGCCAGCTCTTCACGAGCCAGCACCACGTTGCGGTCGACCTTCTTCATGCTGGTCCGGCCGGCGTCGGCATAGCCGCCTCGCCGCAGCCGGACACCGCCCAGCAGACTCCGGTCGGCAGCACCTCGCGGCACGGCAGGCACGACAGCGACAGTCAGACGGTGGTTCATCGCACGCTCCTTCAAGACCCGAACGCCTTATGCCCTTCATCGGCGCGGTGGATGAAGTTCTTGAGCGGTAACGGACAATTCCCTGGGTGAAGGGTGAAGGCCGACCGGGTGACGACCTCTCCAGATGTCTCTTCCGGCCCTCTCGTCGGACGATAGACGCGACGAACTAGCTCCACCACCCAGGAGGACGACCCGTATGTCCGAGCGTAGGCCGACCGTGTCCGGTGCCGCGCTGGTCCACCAACCGGTGGCCGACGCCGAGGGGCGTGTCGCAGCCTTCGCGCTGCACGACATCGTGCCGCACCAGCGCACCGCCCCAGCCGCCGAGTCGGCGACCGCCGAGGACGACCTGGACACGGAGTACGAGCACACCGACCTGACCGCCCTGGCCGCCGGGCGTCCACTGCTGCTCCAGGCGACCCGTCGGGTGCTGACCGGCGAGGACGAGGCCGTCGTCGCCAGCCTGTCGGCCGGGCAGGCCGAGAGCCCGCAGGTCGCGACCCTGGTGGCCTCCCGCCACGCGCGGGACCTGCGCACCTCCATGACCGGGTTCACCGGCACCGAGGCCGAGCTGGTGCTGCTGCCCCAGCTGGCCATGGTCGGGATCGACACGGCCGCGCCGGACAACCGGCTGGGCGAGCTCATCGACCTGGCCCACAGCCTGGACGTCACAGTCGTGGCCGAGCAGGTCCGCACCGCCGAGGGCCACGCACGGGCCTTCGACCTGGGCGCTGACCTGGTCGAAGGCCGCCTCCTGCCGGCCGGGGAGCTGGAGCGCGGCGGGCTGTCCGCCTCCGACATCAGCTGCCTGGAGCTGCTCGGCATGCTCGCGGAAGACCCGGTGGACAACGACGCGGTGACCGGCCTGGTCGCCGCCGACCCGAACCTCACCGTCGGGGTGCTGCACCTGGTCAACTCCGCGGTGTTCTCGCTGCCCCAGCCGATCGACTCGGTGCGCCAGGCCGTCATCATGGTCGGTCCCCGCCTGCTGCGGGCGCTGGCCACCACGTCGCTCAACCAGGCCTCCCGGACCAGCACCGACGACCTGTGGCACATCCTGGCGCGGGCCATGGCCTGCTGGAACCTGGCCGACGACGACACCGGCTACACCGTCGGGCTGCTGTCGGCCGTGTCCGACCAGCGCCGGGTCGACCCGGCCTGGCTGGCCCAGATGGCCGGCATGTCCGAGAGCGCGACCGAGGCGCTGGTGCAGGTCAAAGGCCCGGTCGGCGCAGCGCTCGCCTCGGTGCGGGCCCACGAGTATGGTGACCCGCGCGTCGCCCTCGGCTTCGACATCGACCCTCACCAGGTGTCCCGCGCCTGGTTGGACGCTCTGCCCGAGGCACGCGGGATCGCGGCGGCCCTGACCGCCGAAGGATGACGACCGGGAGTGAGTCGTGGCCGATCAGTGGCAGGTCCCGGTAGTCGTCCGGTACCAGGTGACCGACCAGTCCGGCGCTGTCGCCGGGTACGGGCTGCGGATGGCAGTCCCGTACGACGTCGACGACGACGATGCGCTCGCCGCGCTCGACGCGGAGTACCGCGACGCCGACCTGGCCGCGCTGGGTGAGACCCGGCTGTTCTGCCTCCAGGCGACCCCCAGCCTGCTGGCCGCGGCGGACGACCTGCTCGACGACGTCGTCCAGCCGGTGGTCGAGGTGCCGCCCCGGCTGCTGACCGCCGAGGGCGTGGCCGAGCTCATGGCCGAGCGGCACGAGCAGGGCGTGCGGTTCGCCCTGGGCGGGTTCCGCGGCACGCCCGAGCAGGTCGAGGCCCTGGACCTGGCCGACATGGTCATGGTCGACGCCGAGGACCCCCAGCTGGAGGGCACGCTCGCGGCCTGCGGGTCGGCGCAGGTCGTCGCCCGTGGCGCGGCCAGCCGGGAAGCGGCCGACCGGGCCGTCGCCGCCGGGGTCGACCTGGTCGAGACCACCTGGGTGTTCCCCGACGACGAGCGCAGCCCCGGACAGCTCGACGCCGTCGAGGCCCAGTGCCTGGCCCTGCTGTCGGCGCTCGACCAGCAGCCCGCCGATCCGGACCACGTCGCCGAGGTCATCTCCGCCTCCCCCGAGCTGTCGGTGGCGGTGCTGCGCCAGGTCAACTCCTCGGCCGTGGCGCTGCGCCACCGGGTCGACTCGGTGCGTCACGCCACCGTGCTCGCCGGGCCTCGTCGGCTGCGCACCGTGGCCGTCGCCGCGCTGGCCGGGGCCCGTCAGGACGGGCTGGACGCGCTGTGGGCGGTCCTGGCTCGCGCCCGCGCCGTCGAGGACCTCACCGGCCGGGAGACCGGCTACACCGCCGGCCTGCTGTCCGGGCTGGCCGACGTCCGTCGCTTCCCGCTCGACTGGCTGACCACGCGAGCAGGGGTGTCACCCCAGGTCAGCGCAGCCCTGCTGGGCAACCGTGGGGCGCTGGGATCGGCCGTGGCGGCGGTGGCGGCGCACGAGGCGGGCAACCCCGCCGAGGTGGCGGCGCTGGGCATGGACCCGTGGGTGGTCTCCCGCGCCTGGCTGGCCGCCGTCGTGCAGACGCGCGCCCTCCTGCCCGACCTGGCCTGATCAGCTCGGCCAGGCCCTCCTACCCGGCCCGGCCTGATCGGCGTCGGCCAGGCTCTCCTACCCGGCCCGGCCCACAGCCGTGCTCAGCCCACCTACGCCACACCCACGCACCGTGCCGGTGCGTGGGTGCTCCAGGGTCGGTGAGGCGCTCGCGGTCGGTCAGGTGCTCGCGCGGTGCAGCTCGGTGTGCTGCTCGACCGGGGCAGCGGCCCGCTGGGTGGGCACCCGGTCGAGCAGGGGCTGACCCGAGGCCCGGGCGGCGACCGCCGCGAAGTAGTTCTGGCGCCGACGCTCGGCCACACCCTCACGGTGCGGGGCGGACACCAGGTCGGGGTCCAGGGAGCTGTTCATGCCGTCGCGCAGCAGGCCCAGGGCCTCGGTGCGCATCTGGGAGATCCGCGACTGGGTGACACCCAGCTCTTCGGCCAGCTCGGCGACCGACCGCTCCTCGAGGAACAGGCCCTCGATCACGGTGCGCAGCCGGTCGGGCAGACAGCCCACCGCGGAGCGCAGCCAGTGGATGCGCTCCCCGGCCAGCAGCGACTCCTCCGGGGTGTCGTCGTCGTCACGGATGGTGTCGGCCACAGGGTGCTCGGTCGCGTCGATCGACAGGATCCGCCGCTCGGCGTCCATCCTCGCGGCGTCCACCGCGGCGGTGTCGGTCCCCATCGACTCGGCCAGCTCTTCACGGGTCGGGGTGCGGCCGAGCGTAGCGCGCAGGGAGTCGGCGGCGTTGCCGAGCTCACGGGCCCGACGCCGGGCGCCCCGGGTGGCCCAGTCCATCGAGCGCAGCTCGTCGAGGAGGGCCCCGGCGATCCGCAGCGCCGCGTAGCGCGCGAACGGTACGCCCGTGGTGGGGTCGTACGCCTTGGCGGCCAGTACCAGGGCCAGGTTTCCAGCCGAGCCCAGCTCATCGCGCGAGACGGTCGGCGGGACACGGTGCAGCATCTCTGTCACGTGGTACCCGACGAGCGGCAGGTGGTTGAGAACCAGCTCTTCGACGGTGGGCTGGTCGGTGGTCGCGGTAGCAGCATTGGTCACGGCTCATCTTTCGTCGCGTCCGGGCTCGGACTTGAGTGCCGACCTGAGGCTCGTCCTGCGACCAGCCCGAGCTATCCCCTCGTCGGCACTGTCGCAACTCGGGCGAACCGGTCGGTGAAATCCGGACGATCCACGTATTTGCGGACGACCGGACGGCGTCGTCGTACGAATCGCCCCCATACCGAAGCCATTTCTTTCACCCGCCCCCTCACCCCCGCAGACCATCTCGCAGACCAACCTCGACCGGGCGATCACACGGTCGGCCCCATGCTCGACGGTGGTTCGTCATAACCCTCGGTGCCCGACCGATGGGGGGGCAAGGCCATCGAGGGACCCAAGGAGGGCGACCAATGCTGAGCGACCTGTCAGAGGTTCTCTGGCGCGAACGGCACCTGCTAGAGCTGCTGGTGTTCAAGCTGGAGGAAGAACAGCTCGTCATCACGTCGGGCCGTACCCGTTGGCTGGCTCACGCCGCCCGGGAGGTCGAGAACGTGCTCGACGAGATCCGCGCCGCAGACCTGGGCAGGGCCATCGAGGCTGACGAGGTCGCCGTCACCCTCGGCCTGGAACCGGGTGCCTCTCTCAACCAGCTGGCTGCCGCCGCCCCGGCGCCCTGGGACGAGCTGCTGCGGGCCCACCGCGACGCCTTCTGCGCTCTGACCTCGGAGATCAACTCGCTGTCGTCCGGCAACCGGGACCTGCTGGCCATCTCCTACCGTGCCACCCAGGAAGCTCTGGCTGGTCTGCAGAAGTCCGTGATGACCTACGACGGCTCCGGCCAGAGCGCTGCCCAGGTGGCGGTGGCGCAGCTGGTCGACCGAGCGATGTGATGAGCTCATGAGCACCTTCTCGGGGATCAGTACGGCGCTCAGCTCCCTCATCTCCCAGCGCCAGGCCATCAACGTCGCCGCGCAGAACCTGGCGAACGTCAACACCGTCGGGTACACCCGCCAGCGCGCGAACATGGTGTCGATCGCCGGCACCGACGCCCCCGCGTTCTTCTCCAAGACCGACGGGGTCGGCAACGGTGTGCGCATCAACAGCATCGACCGTCTGGCCGACGCCTTCGTCGACGCCCGGCTGCGCAGCGCCACCGGCAGCGCCGGATATCTCACGTCGCGGGCCGAGGCCTACACCAAGCTGGAGAACTCCTTCGGCGAGGGCGCCGGAGCGAAGGATGCGCTGTCGGCCCAGCTGGGGCATATGTGGAACGCCTGGCAGGAGGCGGCCAACAACCCCGCCGAGCCGTCGAACAAGTCGGTCCTGCTGACCCA
Source organism: Cellulomonas sp. (assembly GCA_031556715.1). GTDB lineage: Bacteria > Actinomycetota > Actinomycetes > Actinomycetales > Cellulomonadaceae > Cellulomonas. The sequence continues at coordinate 16,610 of JAVBSR010000112.1, read as the reverse complement.
GTCCCAGCAGGTCGTGGACAAGCTGCACTCCCTGTCGCAGTCGATCTCCACCCAGTGGAAGAACACCTACTCCGCGGTCTCGAACATGGTGACCCAGGTGAACTCGACCGCGTCGTCGATCGCCGACCTCAACACCAAGATCCTCGGGCTGCAGAGCAACGGCCAACCGGCCGGAGAGCTCCAGGACCTGCGCGACCAGCTCGTCACCCAGCTGTCGACCTCGGTCGGTGCGACCACCTCGACCCGGCCCGACGGGCAGATCGACGTCATGGTGGGCGGCAACGCCCTGGTCTCCGGCAACCGCGTGTCGCAGCTGTCGCTCAGCGGCGCGGCCACCTACGCCGAGGCGGCGGCGGGTACCCCGATCGCGCTGCAGTGGAGCGACCACCCGAACGTTCCCGTGGCTCTGACCGGCGGCGCCGTCGCCGGGCACCTGTCCACCCTGGCCCCTGCGGCCGACGGCGGCATCATCGCCTCGGCCGGTGCCCGGCTGGACGAGGTCGCCATGAAGCTGATGAACGACGTCAACGCCCTGCACCAGACCGCGGTCACGGTGGGCGGCGCGACCGGCGGCGCGTTCTTCTCCGGCACGTCCGCAGCGGACCTCCGGGTGGCCATCAGCGACCCGAACGACGTGGCCGTGGCCGACCCGGCGATCGGCGGGTACGACGGGACCGTCGGCCTGGCGATCTCCCGGCTGGCCACCGGGCCCGGCGGTGCCGACGCCCTGTGGGGCGCCATGGTCGTGGACACCGGCTCGAAGACCGCCGCCGCGATCTCCTCGGCCACGGTCGCCGAGACAGCCCGGGCCTCGATCGAGGCCGAGCAGGTCGCTGGTGCCTCCGTGGACGCCGACGAAGAGACGGTGAACCTCATGACCTTCCAGCGGGCCTACCAGGCCTCCGCCCGGGTCATGACCACGATCGACGAGATCCTGGACACGCTCATCAACCGAATGGCGGTGTGAGGATGATCGGACGCGTCACGTCACAGACCATCCAGCGCTCGACGCTGGCCAACTTGCAGACCAACCTGTCGTCGGTCTCCAAGCTTCAGGGCCAGCTGTCCAGCGGCAAGAAGGTCGCCAAGGCGTCCGACGATCCGGTGCACTCCGCCCAGCTGATGTCTCTGCGCGGGGAGCAGACCCGCAACGGCCAGTACGAACGCAACGTCCAGGACGCCACCAGCTGGCTCAACACCGTCGACACGGCGCTCCAGACCGCGTCGACCGACCTGCGCCGGGCCCGCGACCTGGTGGTCCAGGGCGGCAACACCTCCCTGCCGCAGGTCGCCAAGGACGCCCTGGCCACCGAGATCCGCCAGCTGCAGCACGGCATGCTGCAGACTGCCAACACCCGGTTCTCCGGCCGCACCGTGTTCGCCGGGACCTCGGCCGCCGGCGAGGCTTTCGACACCGCGACGTACGCCTGGACCGGCAACGACGCCGGGAGAGTCGACCGGGCGATCGCCGACGCCGCCGAGGTGCGGGTCGACTCCAACGGCAAGTCCGTGTTCGGCGAGGGCGCCACCTCGATGTTCGCGCTGCTCGACAACATCGCCTCCACCCTGGAGTCCGGCGGGAACCCCGCGCCGCTCTACCTGGACCAGATCGACGCCTTCTCGACCAACATCCGCAACGAGCTGGCGTCCGTCGGGGCCCGGCAGCGCACCGTCGAGAACGCGACCACCCAGCTGTCGGACGCCGGGCTGAACCTCACCACGCAGGTCTCCGGGATCGAAGACATCGACCTCGCCCAGGTGATCCTGCAGCTGCAGTCCCAGCAGGTGGCGTACGAGGCATCCCTCGGCGCCGCCGCCAAGGTCCTGACCCCGAGCCTGATGGAGTTCCTGAGGTGAATACGCAGGTCAAGCAGGTCCCCACCGCCGCTCCGACCGAGCCGACCGACGACCTGGCCGTGGCCACCCCGTCGGGCAGCCGGGCGGTGCCGACGCACCTGGACCTGGTCGAACCGCTGCCCGGGCTGCCCGGGCGCACCGCCTACGACTTGCAGGCACTCGACGATCTTGGTGTGCTGTTCTCGATCCGCAGCAACCCGCTGGACGGACCGCAGGTCCGATTGTTCCTGGTAAGCCCGCACGTGTTCTTCCCGTCGTACGCCCCGACCATCCCCGTCGACGCCCTGGGCGACGCCCACGACGACGAGGTGCTGTTCGTGGTCGTACGCCCCGCCGACGCCGAAGGTGAGGTGCCGACCGCGAACCTGCTCGCTCCGCTCGTCGTCGACCCGACGACCGGCCGTTGCGCGCAGGTCGTGCTCGACGGGGACCACCCGCTGCGAGCACCGGTGGGCTGACGGACCTGGGACGCACCCGCGGTGGAGGAGACCATGACCGACGTTCACGATGAGGCCCCGATGCGACGGTGGAGTGCACCCGCGATCAGCCGTCAGCCGGTGGTCCGCCCCGACCGGTCGATCTTCGCCTGGGCGTTGCGTGCCGAGCCGATGCCGGTCTCCGAGACGCGCGACAGCGACGACGGCGCCGCCGACATCGCAGCCGCGGCCGCCGACCAGACAGACCGGGCCGTCGAGGCCGAGTACGCCCTGCTGGACCTCGCCGCGCTCACCGGCGACCGCCCGCTCATGGTGCGTGCCACCCCGCGGATGCTGTCCGGCGAGCAGCCCCTGACGGCCGACGACGTCGAGATCGTCCTCGAGCGGCCCGGGATGCTCGCCGCCGACCCGCAGACCCCGGCGCACGTCGCCCGGCTGCGCGGCCTGGGCACCCGGCTGGTCGTCGGGGACTACACCGGGGCGCCCGAGCAGGACGCCCTGCTGGACGACGTCCACATCGTCAAGGTCGCCGCCGACGCGCCCGAGCTGGCCGCCCTGATCAAGCGCGCCCACGCGGCCGGTGCCACCGTCATCGCCGAGGGCGCCAACTCACGCTCCGACATCGACCGCGCCCTGGACGCCGGGGCCGACCTGCTCCAGGGCCCCATGTTCGAACGCGGCGGCGACGTCCTGGAGCACGAGTTCACCGCCGGGGAGCTCCAGTGCCTGGAGCTCATGGCGCTGCTGTCGGACGACCCGATCGACCAGGCAGCGGTCATCGGCCTGGTCGCCGCCGACCCCATGCTGTCCGTGCGGGTGCTGCACCTGGTCAACTCCTCGGCCTTCGGGCTGCCCCGGGAGATCGACTCGGTCCGCCAGGCCGTCGTCCTCGTCGGCCCGCACCACCTGTCAGCCCTGGCCATCTCCTCGCTGATCGGCTCGCGGCCGTCCACCGTGGCCGAGCTGTGGGGCATCCTGACCCGGGCCCTGGCCTGCTGGGACCTGGCCGGCTCCGACGCCGGGTACACCGTCGGCCTGCTCTCTGCGGTCGCCGAGCAGCGTCACCTGGCCATCGAGTCGCTGATCTCCCGCACCGGGGTCTCACAAGAGGTCGCCGACGCCCTGTTCTTCCACGCCGGGCCCCTCGGGGAGTCGCTGGCCGCGATCGTCGCCCACGAGGCCAACGACATGATGGGCGTCCTCGCCGCCGGGCGAGACCCCCACGACGTGTCCGCCGCCCTCCTGGCCGCCGTCCCCGAGGCCCTCGCCATCGCCTCGTCCCTGGCGCTCGACTCCTGAACCCGGATCCCCCTGCGGCCGCTCCTGGCGCACGCCGACCAGCGGACGCCCCACCGACCCGGCGTGGGTGCGACCACGTACACTGAAGGCATGGTCAGCCCCGCTTTCCTGGCACACGCCATGGCCATGCCGGCCGAGGACCGGTGGGAGATCGTCGAGGCCCTCCTGGGAACGCTGGACCAGGACGCCTCGTCCGTCCTGCGCGACCTCGACCGGGACACCTGATGAGCACCAGCGCGGGACAGCCCGACGAGGTCCCGACCGGACCGCTGTCGGTCGCGGCGCCCCTGGACGTACCCATGAGGACCATCACCACGGTCGGCACGGGTCTGTGGGCCCTGGGGCTGGTGGTCACCACGATCGCCTGGGCCACCGACCACCTGCCCGTCGCCGCTCCCGCGACCTGCGTCGCCGGCATCCTCATCGGCCTGTACGTCGTCCGCTGGCTGCGCCGCCACGATTCCTGACCCCGACGGGCGGGCGCGGCGCGGTTCCGACGGAGGCTACGGCCGGCTCGGTGGCGAGCAGACGTCTCGACCTGGCTGTCCACCGAGACGCGCGACGCACACGACGGGCTCAGATGAACGCCTGGTCGAGCAGGGCCTCGGGGGCGCGGGAGGGATCGGTCAGGACGGCCTCGACCGCCCAGCGGTCAGACCAGCGGTCGGTCACCTGGGCGATGGCTGCCGCGAGCCCTGCCAGGTGGACGGCGTGGACGGTGCCGTCGGCGTCGACCCACCAGTCGACCTCGCACCCGTCGACGGTGAGGTCGTCGTGGACGCACCAGGTCTCCGGGGCGCCGAGGCGTGCCACCACCTCGGCGGGCACGGGCTCCACCGTGCCGGGAGCGTCGACCTCTCCGGCCGCCTGGTCACCGGCCAGAGGCAGGTCGAGCAGCTCGGCCAGCGCTTCGGCGCTGGCCGTCGGTGCCGGGAGCACGGCCCCCAGGTCGGTGCGCTGGCACCACATCGGCGCGTCGGCGACGACCACCGACGCGCGGTGGACCAGCGCCGCCCGGTCGGCAGCGACCAGCGCCGGCAGCACCGCGGGCAGGTCCGACGTGCCAGGCAGCCCCGCGGCCGGGCCCGACAGCTCCGCGCCCGGGCTCGACAGGCCTGCGGCCAGGGCAGCCAGGGCCTGCCACACCTCGACGGCCTGGGCCAGGTCGACCGGCTCGCCTGCCCGGGAGGCGTCCAGCACACGGGCCCAGCCAGGCAGGCCCAGGTCGTCCGGTCCGCCGACACCGCCCAGGGCGCGACGCACCTCGTCGTCGAGCCCGTCCAGGGCCGTGGGCGGGCCGGGCAGCCAGCCCGGCAGCACCTGCGGGTGCAGCGCGAACGGCCGGTCCAGGCCCAGCCCGGCACGCCGGGTCAACCACCAGGCCGTGTAGGACGGTGCCGGTCCGTCGGGGGCACGGACCTGGTCCAGCAGCGCGGCGCGCAGGTCACGGTCGCCCGCGACGGTGGCGAGCATCGTCGGCCAGGCGTCGGCGTCCACCGCGTCCAGGTCGGCGACGCAGCGCACGTCCCCCAGCCACGCCCCCGGGCCGAGGCGTTCGGCCGACCAGGCCAGGTAGTCGAGCCAGCCGTCCAGGGTGGCGGCCACCAGTGCGGCGTCGTCCGTACCGTCGAGGTCGACCGCTGCCGGGTCGGCGACGACGTCGGGGACCCGCACCACCACCGGGGCGGAACGCACGCCCAGCAGCCGCAGCACCGGCTGGCCGACCTGCTCGACCAGCGCGGCCGCCGCCGGTGCCATCACCCGGTCGTCGAACAGCCGGTGCGCCAGCGACCCGGGCACGACCAGGCCGTGCGCAGGCGTCGGCTCACCGTCGGCGGCTGGCAGCTCGACCAGGCCGAGGACGGGCAGCGCCGGTCCAGACGGCCAGGCACCGTCGCCGGCGGCGACCAGCTCGACCACCGCGGCCGCCACCGCACCCAGCCCGTCGACCTGGTGACTGGTCGGCCCGTCGACCAGGTGCTCGCCGCCCCCGTCGTCCTGGTACCCGAGGCCGGGCTCGCTGCCCGGGTCGTCTTGTCGTCGCAGGATCGCCTCGGTGACCTCGGGCAGGGCCAGCAGGCCCGGCACGTCCAGGTCCACCGCGCCGAGGCGTTCCAGCACCGGGTGCGCAGCGGCCGGGTCGACCAGACGCACACCCCACTCCCCCAGGCCCGCGACCGTCGACGCAGACAGCCGGTCGGTCAGCGCCCCGTCGAGCACGACCGTCCCGCGTGCCCCCCGGACCACCCGACCGTCGGCCAGGCAGACGGGCAGCGCAGCCAGCGCCTCGGCCTGCTCGGGCAGCACGGCGGCCACGGCGTCGTACAGGTCGGCCCACGGGCCAGGCTCGGCCGGCAGCGACTCGACCACCTCGGCCAGGTCACGCACCGGCACGTCCAGGGCCCGCAGGGGCGCGGTCCCGCCGGGCGGCAGACCGACCAGGCCGGGCACCCACCGGCTGAGCGTCTCGACCAGGTGCGGCACCCGCCCGGCCGGGGCAGCCAGCGCCACGGCCTCCGCCGGCCGCACCGGGCCGTGCGGGCCGGCCAGCACCGGGGCCTGCCGCAAGGCCGAGACGACCAGCCCGCGCAGCCGGGCGTCGAGCTCACCGGCGGCCCGACCGGTCGGGACGAGGGCGCTGGCATCACCACCGTCGGCGGCCAGCTCGGCGGCGAGCCCGGCGTAGACCTCGGCGGCGTGGGCGAGCACCGCGTCCGCCGCCGGGCCGGACGCGACATGACGACGGGTCGGGTCGAGCGGCAGGGTCGCGACCAGCAACGCCGGCAAGGAGCACGGGTCGTCGGTCGGGGTCGGCGCGTGCACCACCGGCGACCAGCCGGGGCGGCCGGCCGCCTCGGTGGTGCCCGCCCGGGCCGAGCGCGGAACGGCCCAGGTCACCCGCCAGCCGGTGCGGTCCCGTTCCTCCACGGGACGGTCGGCCAGCAGGGCGGGGTCCAGCCTCCCGGCGGCGGTCCGGGTGCGCCACCGGTCGGCGACGTCGGCGACCCGGCGGGAACCGTCAGGGGTCTCGACGACGATCTCGACCAGCCCCGGCAGGCCGAGCAGCATCGGGTCACCGACGTCGTCGAGCTGGGCCCGGACCGCCGCGACGGCGACGGCGTCGCGCAGGCGGGCCACGACGACCGTGTCGTACTCCTCGCCGCCCGGGTCGTCGAGCAGCGCTCCCGCGGCGGGCCCACCCTCGAGCGGCCGGTCGACCAGCCCGGCCGAACCTGCCTCGTTCCCCGCCCGGGTACGCCCGGCCCACGGGTCGACCGCCCCGGCGAGGGGCAGGCGCAGCACCGGCAGGACCTCACCGCGCCGCGCCACCTCGTCAGCCAGCCCCTCGTGCCCGGCGGAGGTCTCGTCGAGCAGCGCCCGGGCGGCGGTCAGGGAGAACCGCACGGTCCCGGTGGTGGACCGCACCTCGATCTCGTCGGCGACGGCCCGGACCGCGGCGAACCCCACCCCGAAGCGGCCCACCACCCCGGCGCGGTCCTGGGGATCGTCGGGACCGGGTGCACGTTTGGCCGAGGCACGCATCGACGCCAGGGCTGCCACCCCGACGGCGTCCAACGGCCTGCCGGTGTTGGCGACGATCAGCCGGGCGACGTCACCGTCGACGTCCAGACGGACCAGCAGCCTCCCGGGGCGGCCCGCACGGACCGCAGCGTCGGCGCCGTTCTGCGCCAGGTCGACCAGGACGCGGTCACGGTAGTAGCCGCGGGCGTAGTCCTCTTCGGTGTTGGCGTCCTCACGGAACCGGGCAGGCGACGCGCGCCAGGCCGCCAGCACCGCGTCGCGCAGGCCCGCCGTGCCGAACGGGTCCTGCTGGCGGCCTGCACTCACTCCTGCGGTGCCTGCTCCTGCGGTCCGGGCAGCTCGTCGGCCAGCTCTTCCGGGTCGTCGGCGGGGATCACCCGGCACGACCGGCGGCTCGCCATCGCCGAGAGCTGACCTTCCGTGAGGCTGACAGCCAGCTGCGGGCCGGTCCACTCGCCCGACGGCTGGGCCGCGGGCGGCTCGGCCGGCTCCATCGTGGGGGTGTAGGGCGTCTCCTCTGGCGTGCTGGTCATCGTTCCTACCTCCTCTGCTGGGCTGGGCTGGTCAGCGGCCACCGCGTCCGTGCCGGCCTCGCCAGGCTCGTCGGCCGACGCCTCGGCGAGCACGTCGGCGGACGCCTGGTCGGAGCGGTCGACAGACGCCTCGTCCGCCTGGTCGGCCGACGCCTGCTCAGACGAGTCGGCCGAGGCCTGGTCAGTACGCTCGGCGGACGCCTCGCCGGGCGCCTGGTCGGCAGGTGCCTCGCCGGGCACCTGGTCGACAGACGCCTCGTCAGGCACCTGGTCGGCGGACGTCGCGTCGGCGGCCGCCTCGTCGGACTGGTCGGCCGAGACCTCGGCGGGAGCCGGGCCGGAGCGGTCGACCGTCACGACGTCGACACGGTTGTCGTCGATGAGCGGGTCGGGCGTGGGCCACTGCGACGGTTCCGGGTCGGCGTCGGTCTGGGAGTGCGCCCCGCACCCGTGGTCGAGGCTGACGACCTTCCCGTCGTCGGGCGACCACTCGTTGGCGCACACCCCGAACACCTGCCCCAGCGTGCCGCGCACCGGCACGAGGAACCCGCAGGTCGCACAGGCCGCCGTGGCGGCCAGCGCCCCGGCGGAGGTCGGCCCGTGGGTGCCCCGGTACCAGCGGGCGGCAGTCTCGTTGCGGCCCAGCGGTGCGAGCACGCGCTCACGGGCCAGCGCCAGCTCTTCGACCGGCACCAGCGCCGCGTCGTCCGCGTCAGGGTCGCCGGACGGCTTCCAGCCGGGCTCCAGGCGCGGGTCGTCGGGACGGAACGGCAGCACGTCGCCCACGCCCAGGTCTCCGGGGCGCAGCCTCTCGGCCCACGGCACCCACGGCCGGGCCAGCAGCGCACCGTCGCCGGGCAGCAGCACCGCCTCGCACACCGTGGCGGAACGGCCGCGCGGCACCCGGGCCACGGTGACCGTCCACTGCCAGCCCTGGTATCCACGGGCCGCGCAGGCGAACCGGTGGGTGACCAGCCGGTCAGCCTCCCAGACCGCACCCAGGTGCTCGCCGACCGCACCGGCGTCCTCGGCGATCTCCTCGGCGGCGGCCCGCGCCAGGTCGACCGCCCGGTCCAGCACCGCGTCCTTGGTCATGTCTCAGGCCTCGATATCGTCGGCGACGGCCCGCAACAGCTGGGCGGCCTGGGTGCCCCGGTGCTTGTCCGGGTAGCGGCCACGACGCAGGTCGTTGCCGATCCGGTCGAGCACCTTGATGAGGTCCTCGACGACGACGGCCATCTCCTCGGCCGGGCGACGCTTCGCCTTGGCCACGGACGGCATCGGGTCGAGCACCTTGACCGACAGGGCCTGCGGGCCGCGCTTGCCGTCGGCGACGCCGAAGTCCACGCGGGTGCCCGGCCGGGGCGCCTGGACGGTCGCCGGCAGGGCGGAGGCGTGCAGGAAGACCTCACCGCCGTCGTCGCTGGTGATGAAACCGAAGCCGCGGTCGGCGTCGAACCACTTGACCTTGCCGGTGGGCACGTTGCACCTCTTCTGCGTTCCGGTCGTCTGGGGCAACCGCGTCCGGAAGGGCGCAGCCTTACCCCAGCCTACCGGTGCGGCGCAGCTTGGCTCACCCCGTTCGCCCAGACCCGGGGCGAGCGGGCACCAGACCTCCCGCTCGGCGGCGCCGGGAACCTGCCCGCGGACCGGTCAGTCGCGAGGCTGGTGAGGCTGAGGCACGCTGTCGAGCAGGTCGCGGGCGTCGCGCAGACCGTGCAACCACGCCATCGACACCTGCAGCGGGGTGAACCCCGCCGGCAGCAGGGGTGTGGCCGCATGGTCCACGGCCTCCAGGTAGCGGTCGAGGGCGTCGCAGGCGGCCACCGCCTCGAGCGTGGCCGGTTCGGTGCGGGGCAGCCAGTCGGCGACCTCCGACTCGCTCATCCCGAGCACCGTGGTGCACAGCCGGGCCAGCGCCTCCGTGGCCGCCACCAGCGGCGTGTCAGGGGCCAGCGACTCCACGGCCCGGGTGCGGGCCAGGGCCAGCAGCGGGATCTCCGGGTCCTGGTGACCGGTGGCCTGCATCAGCTCGAGCATGATCAGCGCCCGCAGGCGGCTGCGCCCCAGCAGGATGAGAGCCTGGACGATGTCCGTCACTTCCTTGCGCACCCCGGACACCGAGTTGACCTGCCGCATGACGGCACGGGTCACGGCCGCGTCGGACAGCACCAGCTCGGCCAGGTCGACCATGTTCGTCGTCGGGTCGAACAGCCGGGCCACCAGCTTGACGGCGATCGGGGTCTGCGGGCGCACCGACTCGCGCACCAGCATGGTGGGGCGGTTGACCAGGTAGCCCTGGTACAGGTCGAAACCGGCCGACCGGGCCATCGCCATCTGCTCGAGCGTCTCGACCCGCTCGGCGATGAGCAGCACCCCCGGGGCCAGGGCCCGCACCTGCTCGACCAGGGCGAACATCCGGTCGGCGCGCACGTCCTGCACGTCGACCTTGACGAAGGCGCACCGGTCGACGTGGCTCAGCCGCGGGTCGTCGGGCACGACGTCGTCCAGGGCGAAGACGAAGCCCTCGTCGGCCAGCCGGTCCATCCCGGCCAGCGCCTGGTCGTCGATCGCGACGCGTTCCACCAGCTCCAGCACCACAGAGTCAGAGTCGAGCGGGATCAGGTCGGGCCGCACGAGGAACGACCGGGGAAGGTTGACGAACAGCAGACCGTCCCCGGAGACGTCGTGCACGTCGAACTCGGCCGCCACCGCCGTCAGCACGCGCGCGGTGGCGACGTCGTCGTCGAACGACCATCCCTCCGCGGCGGACTGCGCGTTCTCGTTCGGACGGAACAGCACCTCGAACCCGATGGCGCGTCCACCGCCGTCCTCGATGCGCTGGCGCGCCACGCACACCGTGGTGGCGATCTCGCTCAGCGCTCCCAGCATGCCTGCACCGGGGCTCATAGGAACCCTTTCGTCGATCCGTCCCACCTTTCCCATCGGCGCCGTCGCGCCGCAGTTGAACCGTGCGACCGGTCGAGCCGACCCGATCAGCGCCGGTCTGCCGTGAAACGACGGTTCCGCCGGGGTTCGACGGCGGTCGTCGCGTGGCCCGCCGACGACGCCGTGGCGGGGACGCCGCCTTGAGGCCGCCTTCAGCCCGGCCGACGACGCACCCGCGCCGCCCATCGGCAGCCCAGCGTGACGCCGCGGTCGCTGCGGTGCGTCGGCACCACCCGGCGGTCCCCGTCGTGCAAGGCTTGGGCTTCGGCCGCACCGACCCGCAGGTCGTCGTGCCGCTGGGTCGACAAGGCCGCCTCGACGGAACCGCCCGGCGGAGCTGGGTCGCCTGCTGATCGCAGGTCTGGTTGGTCGTCCGGCGCGGTCCGCGGTGTCCCGCGCCGGACGCGATGCTCACCTTAGTACGAACGCCTGTACGACGCCAACCCCGTCGACGGCACATCACCCGGCGCACCGGTCGTCCTACGACATCGCAGGTCAGAGGCGTCGTTCGTCGTCCGGGGCGCCCTCGCCCGGCCGGAACGGGCGCGGCGGCGGGAGCCGCGTAGTGTGGTGCGGATGGGGTCCTACACCGACTGGTTGCGGACACGCGACGACGACGAGCTGGCCGCGCTGCTGGCGCGTCGGCCGTACCTGGCCACGCCGACGCCGGCGTCGTTCGCGTCGTTGGCCGGGCGGGCCACCAGCCGGTCGGCGACGCAGCGGGCCCTGGCCGCCGTGGACGCCCTGGGCCTCCAGGTGCTGCGCGCCACGCTGGCGCTCGGCCCGGCGACGCGCGCACAGGTCACCGAGGCGGTGCTCGGCACCGACCACGACCCCGACGACACGGCCCGCGTCGCCGGTGCTGTCGCCGACCTGGTCGTCACCGGGCTGGTGTGGGACGACGAGCAGGCCCTGCGGCCTGCGCCGGGCGTCGCCGCGCTGCTCGACCGCGACGGCCACCACCGCCCGCCGACCCAACCCACCGACCGCCCGAGGGCCCGCGGTGGCGGCCGGCCCGAACCTGCGGGCGACGGGCGCCTGTTCCGCACCGTCGCCCGGCCGCCGCAGCCCGCACCCGCGGCGGTACCGGCCGAGACCGTGGCCGCCGAGTCGGTGCGCGCCGCGCAGGCCCTGGTCGCCGCGGTGGAACGACTGGTCGACGCCTGGGCCGACCCGCCGCCGGTGCTGCGCCGCGGTGGCCTGGGGACCCGCGACCTGCGCCGCACCGCCCAGGCCCTCGGTACCGACCCGACGGAGGCGGCCTTCGTCGTCGAGCTGGCCACCTCGGCGTCCCTGGTCGTCGCTGACCTGAGCGGTCCGACCAGCGCGTTCGTCCCGACCACCACCGCCGACACCTGGGAGACGACGCCGCTGCCGGACCGGTGGGCCGTGCTGGCACGAGCCTGGCTGACCAGCGCCCGGACCGCCTGGCTGGTCGGCACCAAGGACGACCGTGACGCGGTGCGCACCGCCGGCCACCCCGACGGGTGGCGGCCCTGGCTGCCCCGGCTGAAACGCGCCGTGCTCACCGTGCTGGCCGACGTCCCGGCCGCAGGGGCTCCGACCGCCGAGCAGGTCGACGTCCCGTCCGCGGGAGGGCTGACCGCCGAGCAGGTGCACGACGTCCTGGCCTGGCGCAGCCCGCTGGCCGTGCCGCCGCTCGACGTCGTCGCGCCGCTGCTGAGGGAGGCCGCCCGCCTGGGCGTGACCGGTGCCGGGGCGCTCAGCCCGGCGGGGCGGGCGCTGCTGACGGACCCGCAGCAGGTGGCGGCGGTCCTGGCCGCAGACCTGCCGCCCCAGGTGGACGAGGTGTGGCTCCAGGCCGACCTCACCGGTGTGGTCCCGGGCCGGCCGTCCGACCGGCTGGCCCGCCTGCTGCGCAGCGCCGCCCGGGAAGAGTCGTCCGGCGGGGCGCTGACCGTACGGTTCACCCCCGAGTCGGTGGCCACCGCCGTCGCGTCCACCGGTGCCGACGAGGTCCTGACCGAGCTGACCGCCGTGTCCCGCGGCGCTGTGCCCCAGGGCCTGGAGTACCTGGTGCGTGACGCGGCCCGTCGTCACGACGCGCTGCGCGCCGGCCCGGCCGGCGCCTACCTGCGCAGCCCTGACGAGGCCCTGCTAGCCCGCGTCGTGGCCGACCCGGCACTGACCGGCTGCGGGCTGGTCCGGATCGCCCCGACGGTGGTGGTCGCCCAGGTCCCGCCGGCCCAGCTGGCCGAAGACCTGGCAGCCACCGGGCTGGCCGCACGCCTCGAGACCCCTGACGGCCTGGTCGTGGCCGTCGGAGCCCCGCGGCGGGCCCGCCCTCGCCCGTCGGCCCCGGTGCGCGAACCGACCGTGGCCGACCTGCAGGCCGTGGTGGCCCGGCTGCGCGACGACCCCACCCCGTCCGACCCGCCGCCCGGCACCCCGGGCGACCACGAGCCCGCCACCGGACCCAGCGCCGAGCCGGGCGCCACGGTCGAGCACGACGATCCCGGCGCAGCACCCCAGGACCCGCTGGACACGCTCATGATCCTGCGGGAGGCCGTCGAGCGGCGCGCCGAGGCCTGGGTCGACCTCGTCGACGACACGGGCCGCACCACCCGCCACCGGCTGCGCCCCGTCGCGATGGACGGCGGCCGCCTGCGCGCCGTCGACCCGGCCCGGGCCGTCGAGCTCACCGTCGCGGTCCACCGCATCGCTGCCGCCGCCCCCGTCGACCCACCCCCGTCGATCGAGTAAGGGGTTCGCCCTGCGACTGCGGGGTTCTGCACCCCGCACCGGCCCGGGAGGCACCACCCCGTCGACCGCGTGAGGGGTTTGCGCTGCGACTGCCAGGTTCCAGACCCCGCACCGACGGCCGGGACCCCTCACTGGCCCGGCAGGCACGAGGCGCTACCGTGGGACCCGTGCCGGACGGACCGCTGATCGTGCAGTCAGACTCGACGCTGCTGCTGGAGGTCGCCCACCCGCAGGCCGACGAGTGCCGCCGAGCGGTCGCTCCCTTCGCCGAGCTGGAACGGGCGCCGGAGCACGTCCACACCTACCGCCTGACCCCGCTGGGGCTGTGGAACGCCCGGGCGGCGGGGCACGACGCGGAGAGCGTCGTCGACGTGCTGCTGCGCTACTCGCGCTACCCGGTGCCGCACGCCCTGCTGGTGCAGGTGGCCGAGACGATGGACCGGTACGGCCGCCTCCAGCTGGTGGACGACCCGGCGCACGGGCTGGTGCTGCACGCCCTGGACGCCGCGGTGCTGGCTGAGGTCACCCGGTCCAAGCGCACCGCCGGGATGCTGGGCGACCGGATCGACGCCTCGACGGTCGTCGTGCACCCGTCCCAGCGCGGCCACCTCAAGCAGGCCCTGGTCAAGCTGGGCTGGCCGGCCGACGACCTGGCCGGGTACGTCGACGGCGAGGCCCACCCGATCGCGCTGCAGGCCGACGGGTGGACGCTGCGGCCGTACCAGACGCAGGCGGTGGAGTCGTTCTTCCACGGCGGCTCGGGGGTCGTCGTGCTGCCGTGCGGGGCGGGCAAGACCCTGGTCGGTGCCGGGGCGATGGCCCGGTCGTCGACGACGACGCTCATCCTCGTGACCAACACCGTGGCGGCCCGCCAGTGGCGCGACGAGCTCATCGCCCGCACCTCCCTGACCGAGGACGAGATCGGCGAGTACTCCGGCCAGCGCAAGCAGATCCGCCCGGTGACCATCGCGACCTACCAGGTGCTCACCGTCAAGCGCAAGGGCGTCTACCCGCACCTGGAGCTGTTCGACGCCAAGGACTGGGGCCTCATCGTCTACGACGAGGTGCACCTGCTGCCCGCCCCGGTGTTCCGGATGACCGCCGACCTCCAGGCCCGGCGCCGTCTGGGCCTGACCGCGACGCTGGTGCGCGAGGACGGCCACGAGGACGAGGTGTTCTCCCTCATCGGCCCCAAACGTTACGACGCCCCCTGGAAAGACATCGAGGCCCAGGGCTACATCGCCCCCGCCACCTGCATCGAGGTGCGCCTGTCCCTGACCGAGCACGACCGCATGGCCTACGCCACCGCCGAACCTGACGACCGCTACCGCCTGGCCGCCACCGCCGCCGCCAAGACCGGCGTGGTCGAACGCCTGGTCGCGGCGCACACCGGTTCACCGACCCTGGTCATCGGCCAGTACCTCGACCAGCTGCACACCCTCGCCGAGCACCTGGACGCCCCGGTCATCACCGGCGCCACCACGGTGCCCGAACGCCAACGCCTGTACGGGGCGTTCCGTGCTGGTGACGTCCCGGTGCTCGTGGTGTCCAAGGTCGCGAACTTCTCGGTCGACCTGCCTGAGGCGTCGGTCGCCATCCAGGTCTCGGGCACGTTCGGCTCCCGCCAGGAGGAGGCCCAGCGTCTGGGTCGCATCCTGCGCCCCAAGGCCGACGGCGGCGCCGCCACCTTCTACACGGTGGTCACCCGCGACACGGTCGACGCCGACTACGCCGCCCACCGCCAACGCTTCCTCGCCGAGCAGGGCTACGCCTACACCATCACCGACGCCGAAGACCTCTGAGCCTGGCCGGCCCGCCGAGCATCGAGCGAGGCCCAGGGCCAGATGCTGCGCCGGTGGCTCGGCGGGCTGGTCGTCGTGGACCCCTGGCGGACGCCCTGACCACGCCAGCCTGCGCACCGCTGCGGAGCACGTAGGGTGCCCCCATGGGGACCGACACCGTGCCCGACGACCGTGCCGGCTGCGAGCGGGTGTTCCGCCGCAACGGGCTGCCGCTCCTGATCGAGGGGCACACGGTGGGCCGGGACGTGTTCGGGCGGGCCGCCCCCTTCCTGGTCCTGCTGATGCTCGCGTCGACGGTCGGTGCGGTCGACCTGAGCTGGCCGGTGTGGGTCAACGTGCTCGCGGTGACGGGGGCGGCGGTAGCGGTCTGTGCGGCGTTCGCCGGTGTGAACGTGCTGCGCAGGCGGCCGTGGAACACCCTGCCGCAGGAGGTGGGGGCCGCAGAGCTGGTGGTCTTCGTCCTGGTGCCGGCCGCGGTCTCCCTGCTGATCGGCAACCACTGGGAACCGGCGGCGGTCATCGTCACCGTCAACCTCCTGGTGCTGGTGACGCTGCGCTACCTCGTCGGGTACGGGGTGCTGGCGACGGTCTGGTGGGGCCTGGCCCGGATCGTCGACGAGCTGGCAGCCTCCCTGCTCCGTCTGATCCGGCTGCTGCCGCTGCTGATGCTCTTCTCGGTGGTGCTGTTCTACGCCAGCGAGATCTGGCAGGTCTTCGACCAGACCGCGACCGTCGCCAACGTCCTGCTCGGCGCCTTCTTCACCGTCGTCATCCTCGTGCTGGTGCTGCTCCGGGTCCCGACCGAGGCGGGTTCAGCCCTGCGCGACGCCGCCCGGGCCGTCCCGGGCGGGGAGACCGCCACCGACCTGACCCGGACCCAACGGACGAACCTGTACGCCATGATCGGCGTCAGCCAGCTGCTCCAGGTGCTGGTGGTGAGCGCCGCGATGGGGGTGTTCTTCGTCGCCATGGGGACCCTCACCGTGACCGCCGACACGATGCAGCGGTGGGACGTGACGGGCGGCACCTGGAGGCACGAGGTCGCGATCGGCGACGCCCGGCTGCTGATGAGCGCGACCCTGATCCGGGTGGCTGTGGCCATCGCGACCTTCACCGGCCTGTACTACGCGATCAGCGTCCAGGTCGACCCTGCGTACCGGACAGAGTTCGTCGGCGGGGTCGGCAGCCAGCTGCGGCAGGTGCTGGCGGTCCGGGTCCGCTACCGGGAGATCCTGGGAGCTGAGGCAGCCAGGCGGGTCACGACCGAGGCGCCGCCACCGGCGTAGGGGACTCTGCCGGCACAGACACTCTGATGGAACAGACACTCTGCTGGTACAGACCCAGCTGGCACAGACTCTGCTGGCACAGACAGGTCCGCGGGGGGGGGGGCGGAATCAGCCCCCCCCCCGCCCCCAGCGGCGGACGCCCCCCCCCCCGCAAACGCCCCCCCCCGCGGGGGCGCAGCC
>JAVBSR010000080.1:0-6932 GCA_031556715.1 Cellulomonas sp. | reverse complement strand
GCCACCGCCATCGGGAACCCGCGCTTCTGCAGGAACCGCACGTTCAGCCCGACCTGACCGATGCCCGGCGGCGCGAACGACGCGACGAACGAGGCGGCCAGCGCCACCGCCCCGGCCTGCCCCACCGGGACCCGCCCCGGGGTGCCGCCGGCCAGGCCGAGCGCCGCCCCGAGGTAGGTCGCCACGGACGCGGCCACCAGCGGCGCCGCCCAGCGCCAGTCGATCCCGGAGACGACTTCGCCCAGCGAGTTGAGGTTGGCCACCTGCGGGGCCAGCACGTACACCGCCACGGCGAGCATCGCCGCCATGACCAGGGTGCGCGGCCGCATCCGCTCGACCCGTTCGAACTCCGGCTCTTCCACCCCGGTGACGGTGCTGACCTGTGCGACGATCGGCCCGAGCCCGCCGGACGCCTTGACGGCCGACCGGGTTCCCGGGGTCAGGGCGACCGGCACCAGCCGGGCCAGCGCGGCGGTCAGCCGGTCCCGGCCCAGCACCCGGTACGCCACCTGGACGGCCCGTTCGGCACCGACGAGCGCCGAGGTGGACGCCAGCAGCTCGGCCACGTCGCCGGCCAGCACCCCGTCCGGCGCGGCCGGCTGGGCGCGGGACAGGTCGACCACGGCGACCCCCTCGTCGGTGGCGACGAGGTGGTCGGTGGTCAGCGCCCGCACCCCGATCCGGGCGTCGGCCAGCCCGACCACCTGCTGCCAGGCGGAGTCCAGGACGTCGTCGCTCAGCTCGGCGCCCAGGTCGGTGAGGGTCGGCCCGTCGACGGCCCGCACGGCCAGCACCGCCTCGCCGTGCGCCCCGGCGACGACGGCGAGCACCGGCTCGACCCGCACCCCCCGGGACTGTGCGAGCAGACCGACCATCGCCTCGTTGGTGACGACCCGCACCGGCGAGCCGACCGGGTCGTCGTCGCCGACCTCACGCAGCCGCAGCCGCCGGTAGCCGCGACGCACCTGGTCGCGTTCCCAGTCCCGCTCGTCGATCACCCGGATCAGCACGGGACCGTCGTCGCTGGCCCCCCGGTAGGCCCATCCCGGGGCTTCGACGGCTTCCAGGTCGCGCACCACCAGGCCGCTCCCGGCGAGCAGCCGGGCCAGCCCGGTGGCGGTGACCACCGACACCGACCGGCCGACGACCAGCAGCAGCAGCGCCCCGGCCATGCCGCCGGTGCCGATGGCCAGGAGCACCTCGATCGGCCCGGCGGTGGTGGACACCACCCGGGCCAGGGACAGCAGCACCAGCAGGGTCCACAGCCACCGGGTCCAGCGCGGCGACAGCGCCCGCACCGCCACGGCGGTGACCGCCGCCAGCCCGGCGATCTCCCAGGCCTGCGGGGCCCGGCCGATGTCGGTGACGTCGCGGGCCGACTCGGCGATGACCTGCACCCAGTCCTGCACCGACGCCGCCCGGCTGACCAGCCCGTAGGCGAGCAGCCCGACGACGGCGCCGAGCACCGCCCGCCACAGCAGCGCGAACCGGCGCTGCACGGCCAGCCACACCGGGCTGACCACGACCATGACGAGGTACCCGCCGAGCACCAGCCACAGGAAGACGTTGGCGATGTCCTCGGGCACCCCGAGGAAGGCCTGTCGCAGGTCGAACGCGAAGGCCCGGGCGGTGTACTCCCCCACCTGGTCCAGCCCGATCGCTATGGCGACGACCACCCCGAAGCCGACGAGGGTACGGAAGTCCTGCCAGCCCGCGCGCTGCGTGGCGTCGCGGTAGTCCGGCTCCGTCCGCGGCTCGTCGGCCATCCACTCCCCAGCGTCGTCCCGCACCTGATGGCCACCACGGTACCGACTGGCACACGGCGATGCGGCCAGCTTGCGCACAACGGCCAGCACCGCACCCGCCCGGGGCATCCCCCGGGACGGGGAGGTGGCCCCTCCCTCCGCAGGGCGATGCCCGGGCCAGGCGCCTCTCCCTAGGATGACGGCGTGTCTCCAGACCAGACGATGTCGACCCGCCGGCGCGGGGGTGTGGTGGTGCGGGCGCTGACGGCACCCGCGGCGCCCGGGCCGCGCTGGGCGCGTCTCCCGCCGCACAGCCAGTCGGGCTGGTTCGGTCTGGTCGTGGTGGTGCTGGCCGCCTGCGGCCTGGTCGCGGCGGTCTACGCCGAGGCCTACGCGTTCGGCGACCACCACGGGCAGGCGCCGCGGCTGCTGCTGTACGCCGTCCTGACGGTGGCACCGCTGCTGCTGGTCGGGCGAGGCCCGCTCCACGTCTGGCGCCTGCAGATGCTGGGCCTGGTCGCACTCGGGCTGACGACGTCTCCGGCGACGTGGCCGTGGTCCGTCACCGGTCTGGTCTGCCTGGTCGTCGCCCTGGTGTTCACCGCCGTGGCGGAAGACCCCGACCTGCTCGTCGGTGTGGCGGTGTGGTCGCTCGTCGCGCTGGTCTGGTCGGGTCGCAGCACCCCGGCGATCGCGCTGGCGGCGTTGGCCCTCATCATGGCGTCGATCCTGGCCGTCGGGTCGATGCAGCGGATCAAGCGCCGCACCGAGCGCGAGCTGTCCACCACCAGGGCGGCCTTGGACGCCGAGTCGACCGGCCATGCCATCCTGGCCGAGCGGACCCGGATCGCCCGGGAGCTGCACGACAGCGTCGGCCACCGCATGACGATGATCGCGATCCAGGCCGAGGCCGCCCGCCTGCGCCAGCCGGACCTGCCGGCCGACACCGTGTCGGCTCTCGAGGCGATCCAGGCTGCCGCCCGTGAGGCGCTGGCCGAGACCCGTGGCGTCGTCAGCCTGCTGCGTTCCGACTCGCCGACCGGGACCAGCCGGGCCGAACGAGCCCCCGCGCCGGGTATCGACCAGCTCGACGGTCTGGTCGCCGACGCCCGGAGCAGCGGGATGGTCGTCGACTACCACCAGACCGGTACGGTCCGACCGCTCCCGACAGCCACCGAGATGGCGGCCTTCCGGATCGTCCAGGAGTCGCTGGCCAACGCCGCCCGGCACGCCCCGGGGGCACCGGTGGACATCACCCTGGACTTCGTGGACGAGGCGCTCACGGTCTCGGTGGTCAACGCCCAGCCGCCGCCGCACCAGCCGACCGGACCGACGGGCCTGTCTGACGAGGACCCCGCCGCATGAGACTGCCGACCGGACCCACGAGGACCCTGCGCCACCTGCTGACCGACTGGCTCTACTGCCTGCTCCAAGGACTGCTGTCGCTGGTCGACATCGCCTTCTGGCTGGCCGGGATGGCTGCCAGCCCCTTGCTGGCCCTGGTCGCGGGACCACGCCTGGTCGCGACCCTGCAGACCGGCGTCAACCGGCTGGCCGACCTCAACATCCGCGTGATCATGTGGCGTCAACGCCACCCGAGCGTCGCGACGCCCGACGACAGGCCCTGGTCCCACCATTCGACCTGGCGGTCGTTGCGCTGCCTCGGGGTCAACGCCCTGTCGCTGCCGGTCCACGCCGTCGTGCTGGCTTGCTTCCCCCTGACGATGGTCTGGGCACCGGTCCACTGCCGCCTGCTGGGCTGGACGCTCTCTGAGGCTCCGGCCCCTCCCGGGTCCGTGCCGGACCGCCGCGGGGGGCACGGCCTGGTCGGCATGCACGAACGGGTCAGGGCCCTGGGCGGGACCCTGGTGACCGGGCCTGACGACCAGGGCGGCTTCCAGGTGCGGGCGGTGCTTCCCCTCGACCCGGCACCGCCGGTGGTCGATCCGGTCGATACTGGGACCGCGCAGACCTCGCCCGAGGGTCTCGATCAGGAAGACGGCTGATGATCCGCGTTCTGCTGGTGGACGACCAGGCGATGATCCGCGACGGGCTGGCCGTCCTGCTGACCTCCTCGGGCGAGATCGAGGTGACCGCGCAGGCCGGTGACGGCGCCCAGGCGGTCGAGCTGGCGGCGACCTGCGAGCTCGACGTCATCGTCATGGACATCCGGATGCCGACCATGGACGGCATCGAGGCGACCACCAAGATCGTCGCCGACCGCCCCGAGCCGGACAGCGGGCCGCACATCCTGATCCTGACCACCTTCGACCACGACGACTACGTCTACAGCGCCCTGGCGGCCGGGGCCAGCGGTTTCCTGCTCAAGGACGCGCCCGCACGCGACCTGGTGGACGCGGTGAAGATCATCGCCCAGGGCGACGCCCTCCTGGCCCCGTCGATCACCCGCCGGCTGCTGGCTGACTTCGCCGGGCGCCGCCGGGAAGGCCGCGGCGCCAACCCGCAGGCGGTGGCGGCGTTGACGCCACGCGAGCTGGACGTCCTGCGGGAGATGGCCCGCGGGCTGTCGAACAGCGAGATCGCCGGGTCGTTGTTCCTCTCCGAGCAGACCGTCAAGACGCACGTGGCGCACATCTTGACGAAGCTGGCCGTCCGCGACCGCACCCAGGCTGTTGTTTTCGCCTACGAGAACGGTGTCGTCTGACCGGCCTCCGTGCGGAAACCGCCCACCGACCCGCGTTGTCTGGTGCGTCACTTTCGTGATCGGACGACGTGGTGACGATATCGCTCTCGAACGAAAGCCCCGCGCGCCGGACCTTCGCCGGTGGCACTCTCGAGAGTGACCTGCATCATCGCCCTGGCAGGCGATCCGTCACCATAAGGTGACCTCCTAGTTTCGGGGCATGACGAAACGACTGCTCGGCCACCTGGCCGCCGCCGGCATGCCGCTGCTCGTGCTCCAGGCGATCGTGGGCCCGACGGCCGACGCCCGGACCGCCGCCGTCCTGGACGGCCCCGGCACCGCGAGCGCCAGCTATTCCTCGGCCGCGCTCGCGAGCCCGGCCGACGACGGCGGGGTCGACCTGCTCGACGACAGCGCCGACCCTGACCTCCGGGTCCGCCTGTGGGGTGAGGTCGAGCCCGGCGGTTCGGTGGCGATCATCGTCGGCGGGGTCGGCCACACGGCGACGGAGTTCGACACCGACGACGGCTCCACCCCGACGGACCGGGCCATGTCGCTGCCCCAGCAAGCCAGGGCGCTGCGGCAGGCCGCCGTCGACCAGGGCCTGCACCCACCGGCGGTGATCGCCTTCCTGGGGTACGACGCACCGGCCGACAACCTCGGTGCCCTGGACGCCCGCCCGATCAGGACCGGTGCCGCCAACCTGGCGGCGCTGACCGGCGCCCTGGACCGGCTCGACGGGACGGTCGAGACCACCTGGATCTGCCATTCGTACGGTTCGCTGGTCTGCGCGTCGGGCATGTTCACCGACCAGCCGGAAGAACGACCGGACCAGGTGGTGCTCGTCGGCAGCCCGGGAATCCAGCTCGACCGGGCCGACCAGGCACCAGCAGGTATCGCGCTCTACGCGGGCCGCGGTGACGACGACCAGATCCGGATGACCCAGGCCCTCGGCGTGCTGCACGGCAGCTTCGGACCCGACCCGTCCCGGCCGTCCTTCGGCGCCCGACCGCTCCCGACCGACCCCGGGAGCGGGCACTCGGACTATTTCCGGGCCGGTTCGAGCCAGCTGGCCGCCATGGCCGGGCTGACCGCCGTCTCGGACCGCAGCTCTACCCCTGTCGGGTGAGGAGATGGATCACTCTCACGACTCACGACCGTCCGTACGCCCGGCCCATAGCTTCGTGGCATGAGAACCAGCAGCCCGACCCACGACCGTCTGCTCGACCAGGTCCGCGCCCTCAGCCTGGGGCTGGTGGTGCTCGGCCACTGGCTGGTCGGGGGCCTCGGCTACGACGGTGCCGTGCTCAGGTCGGCCAGCCCGTTGGCGACGATGCCCTGGGCGGCGCCGCTGACCTGGCTGGTCGCCGTCCTGGGTCTGTTCCTCTGCGTCGGCGGACGCCTGTCGGTCGAGTCCTGGGACCGCGCTCTGCTCGGCCGGGGCCATGACGGGCAGGGCGGCCCCCAGGCGGCCGGTGCGGTCCAGCGGCACGGGCAGGTCCGGGTGTGGCGGTCGTGGGTCGGTCGACGGCTGGGCCGTCTGGGCGGGCCGTTGCTGCCGGCCGTCGGCGCCATCGGGCTGGTCCTGGGGGTCGTCGGCGCTCTCGGCGTGCCTGGTGCCACCGTGGCGACGCTGGTCAAGACCATGGCTCAGCCGTTGTGGTTCCTCGGTGTCTACCTGCTGCTGACCATCGCCACCCCGCTCTTGGCGCGGCTCGACCGACGCTGGGGGCTCAAGGCCGTCGTGGCGATGGCCGCCATGGTGGCCGTCATCGACCTGGTCCGTTTCGGCCCGCTGAGCGGCACGGTGCCCTCCTGGTTCGCCTGGCTCGCCCTGGCTCCCGGCTGGGCCTTGGCCTTCCAGCTGGGCATCTGGTGGTCGGGGCACCAGCGGGGCGACGGCCGTGCCCGGGTGTCGCCGGCCAAGGTCGGTGGGGGTCTGCTGGTCGTCGGCGCTCTCGGCCTGGTGGTGCTCATGGGGTGGGCCGGCTACCCGGTGTCGATGGTCGGTGGTGGTGGGGTCGCGACCCGGTCGGCCACCCACCCGCCGACCCTGACGCTGCTGGCTCTCGAAGCGGTGGTCGTCGGCGCCCTGTGGCGCTGGGAAGCCCCGCTGCGGCGGTTCGTCGACCGTCGGGCGAGCAGTGCCCCGTCACGTCCGGGCCGAGGTCTGGCCGACCGGCTGGCCGCGCTGCTGCGCACCGACCCGGTGGGCGTGCTGGTCTGGCACCAGGCGGCCGCTCTGCTGCCGGCGCTGGTACTGGTGCTGCTGGCACCGGGCGTGGCCGTCCCGGGCCTGACCGCGGCACCGGCCGGACCCGGCTGGCTGCTGGCCCGGCTGTGCTGGATGCCCCTGTTCGCCGTCGTGCTGGTCCTGGTCGGCGGAAAGGTCGGTCCCGCCCGCCGGCCCGCCGTCACCCAGGGTCACGTCGGCGATCAGCGCCCGGTCGACCTGGTCCCGATCGCGCGGCGACCCGTGGACGCCCCGACGGGGGTCGCCCTGCTCCCGGCGCCCACCGCCCGGGGACCGCAGGAGAGCCCGC
>JAVBSR010000158.1:0-6738 GCA_031556715.1 Cellulomonas sp. | reverse complement strand
TCCCGCCAGCCCCGGAGCCAGCGCGGCGGGCCGACGACCCGACCCGCTGCTCTGGCCCACCTGACAACGGTCTGGGGTCCGGTATCGGGGAGGGTGCGGGTCTGGCACGCGCACCGGGGGGTGAGGTCGAGGGGTATCGGGATGGTTCGGTCGGTGACCTCGCCTCTGGTCCTGCTGCCTCGGACGAGAGCCGACTCTCGGCGTCAGCGCTGGCGATCGCCGGGCTGGTGTCGCTGTCTACCTGCGACTGGCCGGGACACCTCGTCGCGACGGTGTTCCTCCAGGGGTGCCCGTGGCGGTGCACCTACTGCCACAACGTGTCGATCCTGGACTGCCAGACGCCGGGCATCGTCGGCTGGGACGACGTCACCGACCTGCTGGACCGTCGGGTCGGGCTGCTCGACGGGGTGGTGTTCTCCGGGGGTGAGCCGACCCGTCAGGCGGGGCTGGTCGACGCGGCTCGGCGGGTGCGCGACCGTGGGTTCGGCGTCGGGCTGCACACGGCGGGTGCCTACCCGGCGGCGCTGGCCCGGGTGCTGCCGCAGGTGGACTGGGTGGGCCTGGACATCAAGGCTCCCGCCCGCCTGTACCGGGCGATCACCGGCGTCGGCGGGCCTACCACCTGCGCCGACGCTGCCTTCCGGTCGTTGAGGCTGGTGCTCGACGCCGGGGTGGCGGTCCAGGTGCGCACCACGGCAGACCCGACGGTCCTGACCGACGCCGACCTCGCCGAGCTGACCGCCACCCTGCACGACCTGGGCGTGCGTGACCACGTGGTGCAGACGGCGCGCCCCGACGGCACCAGCGCCGCCTACCAGCAGCGTCTGGCCGCGGTCGCGCCCTGACCGCGCGCCGACGGGAGGTGACGCCCCGGCCAGCTCGCAGACGACGGTCGAGAGCAGGGCGGGACCGGCTCACCGCGGCGCTGCTGGTGGCGAGGCGCTGCTGGTGGCGACCTGTGCTGACGGTCCCGGAGATGCGCACCCAGATGTGGCACCGGCCATCGTCGCGCCCCTGCGAGACCGGCGGGCCGACCATGTCGTCCGCTTGACCGGGTCGATGAAGCACATTGGTGAACACCCCGAGGAACGCGGGCCTCGTCACGTTTTCTTCACGTCTGTACCAAGATCAGTGCACCGAATCGCCCACATCGGGTCCGTGGAGGACGTAGAGTCGGCGTTCCGAGCACATCGACGACGGTGGAGGCAGTGGTGTTCTTGTTGACGGTGACTGGTGTCTTCACGATCGCGGGCAGCACGACGGTGATCGGCAAGGTCGCCCAGGGCCAGGCCGCCGTCGGTGACGCGCTGGTCCTGCGCAGGGCTGACGGCACCGAGCTGGTGACCGAGGTGGTGCGCCTGAACACCGGCGACGAACCGATCCGTGAGGGCGACGCCGCGGGCGTCTCGCTCAAGGACCTGCTGGAGGCCGAGGTCCACGAAGGCGACCAGCTGGTCGGTGCAGGCCAGGCGACGGCCTGCTAGCCCCAGGGTCGCCGGTCGACGCGGCCAGCCGCTCCCGGCGCCATGACAGCGCTGGGCCGGGCCGGTCACCACCGCGGGGGAGCCCTCGTTGCGCGCGACCAGCGCAGCACGATGCCGCCGGTCGTCGTGGTGCCCGCGGCTGACCGTCGTCAGGGTGGCAGCATGTGCGTGCCTTCTCGAGGCAGTCCGCCGCAATCCGGACACCGGGCCCGATCGTTCTCGGCGTCGTCGTCGCGACGCGGGGAGCCGGCGCAGCGAGCCGGCGCGAACCCGCGCCTTGTCATACAGAAGTGCCGGGGTATTTCCCTCTGTCGAGGGCCGTCTGCGACCGGCTCGACGCGCCCGTGACAAGCGAAACGTCGCGAGGTATCAGTGCAGGTCATCCTCGGTGGCGGACGTCGGGCGGCAGCGAGGTGCCGGCCCTGGGGTGGCGGCATCGGACGATTCATCCGATCATAACAGTCTGTCGCAGCCCGGAAGGGAGGCGGGACTTCTCCGCGATAACGCCCAGGCTGTCTGATTCATCCCACTAGAATCTCCTGGTCGGCCCGGCAATGCGGCTGGACGACGGGACGCTCACAAGGCGTGTCCCACCTCGTGAGGAGGACGTATGAACCCGCTCGCACTGACGAGCCTTTCCAGCGGAGCAGAGACGTCGAGCGGGTTGGCGACGTCCAGCCTGGTCATCGTCGCCGCCATCGCGGTCCTCGCCGTGGCTGCCCTGGTGCTGGCCTTCGTGCTGGGCCGCCAGGTGCTGCGTGCCGACGAAGGCACGGTGGCCATGAAGACGATCGCCCAGGCGGTGCAGGAAGGAGCCTCGGCCTATCTCGGCCGCCAGTTCAGGACGCTGGCGCTGTTCGCCGCGGCGGTGTTCCTCCTGCTCATGGGGCTGGGCGTCCTCTCTGACGACAGTGTCAAGATCATGGTCGGCCGGTCGCTGTTCTTCCTGCTGGGAGCGGCTTTCTCTGCGAGCATCGGCTTCGTCGGCATGTGGCTGGCCACCCGCGCCAACGTCCGGGTGGCGGCGGCTGCGGGTCAGCCTGGCGGGCGGGCGATGGGCGCGAAGATCGCCTTCCGCACCGGTGGTGCCGTCGGCATGAGCGTGGTCGGGCTCGGCCTGCTCGGTGCTGCGGCTGTGGCGCTGATCTTCGGGACCGACGCACCGGGCGTGCTGGAAGGCTTCGGCTTCGGTGCCGCACTGCTGGCCATGTTCATGCGGGTCGGCGGCGGTATCTTCACCAAGGCCGCCGACGTGGGCGCCGACCTGGTCGGCAAGGTAGAGCAGGGCATCCCCGAGGACGACCCCCGCAACGCGGCGACCATCGCTGACAACGTCGGCGACAACGTCGGCGACTGCGCCGGCATGGCGGCCGACCTGTTCGAGTCCTACGCGGTGACCCTGGTCGCCGCGCTCATCCTGGGCAAGGCTGCCTTCGGCGAGCAGGGCATGGTGTTCCCCCTCATCGTCACCGCCATCGGGGCGCTGGTCGCCGCTCTGGGCGTGTTCATCACCCGGGTGCGGGGCGAAGAGTCGGGCCTCAAGGCCATCAACCGTGGCTTCTACACCGCGGCTGTCGTCGGCGTCGTGCTCGCCGCGGTGGCCGCGTTCGTCTACCTGCCCAGCTCGTTCGGCAAGATCGTCTCGGAGAACCGCGGCTGGGACCTGAAGATCACCGGTGCGCACGCCGACGGCATCTTCTTCCTGTCCGACCCGCGCCTGGTGGTCACCGCCGCCGTGCTGATCGGCGTGCTGCTGGCGGGCATCATCTTGTGGCTCACCGGCTACTTCACCGGTACCACCTCCAAGCCGACCCTGCACGTGGCGCGCACCACCCTGACCGGCCCGGCCACCGTCGTCCTGTCGGGCATCGGTGTCGGTTTCGAGTCGGCGGTCTACACCGCGGGCATCATCGCTGCCGGCATCTGCGCGCTGTTCCTGCTGGCCAACGGTTCGCTGGCTCTCGGCCTGTTCCTCGTGTCGATGGCCGGGTGCGGTCTGCTGACCACGGTCGGTGTCATCGTGGCGATGGACACCTTCGGCCCGGTCTCCGACAACGCCCAGGGCATCGCTGAGATGTCCGGCGACGTCGACGAGGACGGCGCCCAGATCCTCACCGACCTGGACGCGGTGGGCAACACCACCAAGGCCGTCACCAAGGGCATCGCCATCGCCACCGCGGTGCTGGCCGCCACCGCCCTGTTCGGCTCGTACAAGGACGCGGTCGACAAGGCGCTGGACGGCGTCACCGGCACCGCCGGCGACCTGGTCGCGTCGATGATGTCGTTCGACATCATCTCCCCGGTCACCCTCGTCGGCGTGATCCTCGGTGGCGCGACGGTGTTCCTGTTCTCCGGCCTGGCCGTGGACGCTGTCACCCGGGCCGCCGGGGCCATCGTGTTCGAGGTGCGCCGCCAGTTCCGCGAGCACCCGGGCATCATGGACGGCTCGGAACGTCCCGAGTACGGCCGGGTCGTCGACATCTGCACCCGCGACTCGCTGCGCGAGCTGGCCACCCCTGGTCTGCTGGCCGCGTTCGCGCCGATCGCTGTCGGTTTCGGCCTGGGCGTCGGCCCGCTGGCCGGGTTCCTCGCCGGGGCCATCGCCACCGGTGTGCTCATGGCCGTGTTCCTGGCCAACTCCGGCGGCACCTGGGACAACGCCAAGAAGATCATCGAGGACGGCCACCACGGCGGGAAGAACTCCCCGGCGCACGCCGCCGCGGTGATCGGCGACACCGTCGGCGACCCGTTCAAGGACACCGCCGGCCCGGCGATCAACCCGCTGATCAAGGTCATGAACCTGGTGGCGCTGCTCATCGCCCCGGCCGTCGTGACGATGTCGGTCGGCGAGGACGCCAACCACCCGGCACGCATCCTCATCGCGGTGCTCGCCATGTTCATCGCCTTCGGGGCGGTCATCATCTCCCGTTTCCGCGCCGCCCGGATCGACCGCACCGGCCCGATCGAACCGGAGATCTACCAGCACGAGCTCGAGGCCGGGGGTCTGGTGCCGCCGCGTGACACGGTGGCCTCCGACGCCGTGGAGACCGCCGCGGCCAAGACCGACTGACCAGCAGTCCCGAAGGTGCGCGTCCCGCCCCGGCGGGGCGCGCACCTTCGTCGTACGGCCTCGACGTCGCGCCGTGGTTCTCTGCCCTAGGGTGAGTGGGTGCGACTGGTCTCCTACAACGTCGAAGGTCTGCGACAAGGCGCCCGGGTGGCACGCGTCCTCCAGGGGCTGGAGCCGGACGTCGTCGCGCTGCAAGAACCCGGACGGGGCCTGCTGGGGCTGGTGCGGCTCGCGGTCCTGGTCCGACGGACCGGCCTGCGACGGGTGGCCCGGTGCGGGACGACCGCGCTGCTCGTCGCCGACCACGTCGCGGTCGACCCGGCCGTCGGGGTGGTCCGCTCGGGGTTCGTCAACACCCTCAACCGGGTGGGCCGGGACAAGCGGTTCACCCTCCGGCTGCCGCCGTCGGGGGTGCAGCTGCCGCGCGGACGGCCGACCTGGCGTCGCCCGCACCCGATGGGGCGCGGCGCCAGCATCGGACGCGTCGACGGGATCGGCATCGTCGTGCTGCACCTGCCGCCCGACGACCAGCAGCGGCGCCTGGCGCACCTGGACCTCATCGCCGACCGCTGGGAGCACCACGACCCCCAGCTGGTCGTCGGCGACCTCAACGAACGCCCCGGACAGCCGGCCTGGCTGCGGCTCGGCCAGTTCCTGCACGACCTGGCGCCGGACGTCGGGCCGACCTACCCCACACCCCGGCCCCGGGCCCGCATCGACGCGGTGCTCGGTTCGGCCAGCCTGCGCGCCGCACGAGCCTGGGTGCCCGACGACGCCGAGGTGCTCGCGGCCAGCGACCACCGCCCGGTGGTGGTGGAGCTGGAACGGCTGCCCTGACCCGTCCGGCCCGTCGCGGCGCCGCAGGACCCCGGTCGATCTTGAGTGCCGGATCCCGCAGCCAGCTAGGCTGCCGGGGTAGACGTGGACGAGAGAAGGTGTGCGGTGTCCCAGGGTGAAGGCGGCCGGGTCGTGGTCGTGGGTGGCGGGGTGATGGGCAGCGCCCTGGTCAGGGCGATCCGGGCGGCCGGGTCTCACGAGGTCGTCGTGGTGGAACCCGACCCGGGGCGGAGCAAGGCCCTGGGGTCGATCCCGGGGGTGTCGGTCCAGGCGGACCTGGCTACGGCACTGGCGGGCGCCGAGCCCGCCCAGGCGGTGCTGCTCGCGGTGAAACCGTACGTCGTGCCGCCCGTCCTGGCACAGGTCGCCCCTGGCCTGGCACTGGAGACGCTGGTGGTGTCGGTCGCGGCGGGTGTCCCGCTCGCGGTGTACGAGCAGGCGCTGCCGGCGGGCACCGCGGTGGTCCGGGTGATGCCGAACACCCCGGCGCTGGTCGGCAAGGGCGTGGCAGCCCTGGCCGGAGGTGCCGCCGCCACCGAGGAGCACCTGACCCTGGCCGAACGGCTGCTGGCCGCCACCGGTCTGGTGGTCCGGGTCACCGAGGCCGAGCTGGACGCGGTCACCGCCGTCTCCGGTTCGGGCCCGGCCTACGCCTTCTACCTCATCGACGCGATGGCCGAGGCCGGGGTGCTGCTCGGGCTGAGCCGCGACCTGGCGCTGCGGCTCGCCGCCGCCACGGTCGAGGGAGCCGGGGGCCTCGTGGTGCGCACCGGCGACCACCCCGCGCTGCTGCGCGAACGGGTGTCGTCACCCGGCGGCACGACCGTCGCCGCCGTCGCCGAGCTGGACGCCCACGGGGTCCGGGCCGGGGTCGTCGCCGCGGTCCGGGCGGCGCACGACCGGTCCGTCGAGCTGGCCCAGTCCTGACAGCGCCCCGGCCCTGACAGCACCCCGGTCCTGACAGCGCGGTCGCTGCGGGTTCGTCCGGCGTCAGTCGTCGGGCTGGTCGAAGGGGGCCAGGACCTCCTGCAGGAGGCCGGCCAGGGCGTGGACGTCGTCGGTGGGGATCGCCGACAGCAGGCGGTGCTCGGCCTCCAGCAGGGTGCCCATCGCGGCGTCGACACGGGTCCGGCCGGTGTCGGTCAGCTCGACGAGCACACCACGACGATCGTCGGGGGACGGCAGCCGGCGCACCAGGCCGTGCTGCTCGAGGCGGTCGATCCGGTTGGTCATGGTGCCGGAGGTGACCAGCGTCTCGGTGAGCAGCGCGCCGGGGGACAGCCGGTAGGGCGGGCCCTGGCGGCGCAGCGCGGCCAGCACGTCGAAGCTCCAGGTCTCCAGGTCGTG
>JAVBSR010000041.1:0-5993 GCA_031556715.1 Cellulomonas sp. | reverse complement strand
TCGGACCAGGACGCGCCCAGCGTCAGCCGTCCGCCGACGGTCGCCAGCGCGTCGCCGGCACTACCGCCGACTGCCGTGCCGGCGGCCTGCAGCGCGCGGGGCACCGGCGCACCCGCGCCGATGGCGGCGTCGAGCAGGGCCAGCAGCAGCACCGGGTCGGGCAGGTCGGGCGGACCGTCGGGTGAGGTCGGCGGGGCAGGGGCGCCCCGGAAGGTCGTCCACGGCAGCAGGGCCGACCCGAGCAGGAGCGCGCTGACCAGGGGTGTCTCCGTTGCCACCGTCGTGCCCGCTCCACCAGAGCCCGGGACCAGGTGCGGCCGACGACGAACAGCGCCACCCCGACCACCCCGGCCGCCGTGCCGACCCCGCCGTCGGCGAGGACTGCCGTCGGGTCCGCACCCACGACCGCGCCCAGGGCCAGGCCGAGCACCGGCAGCCAGCCGACCAGCCGGGCGCTGGTCTGGGGACCGGCCAGCGCCGCATCCAGCTCGGCCTCCGCCTCGGCGTCGGCCGCCACGGCCTGGCCGACGGTGTCCAGCACCGGTGCCAGGGGCGCACCCAGCTCCGCCGCGACCCGGTCGGCGCAGACCACGGCACGGGCCCGACCGGCCGCTCCAGGGGCCTGCGGGGTGCGCCGCCACCGCCTGCCCCGGCCGGTGCCGGACCGCTCGACGATCGCGCGCAGCTGCCGGACGTCCGGTCCTTCGTCGCCCACCGGGACGCCCAGGACCTGCGACCACGCCTCGCCCACCCGAACCCCGGCACGCAGGCGGGAGGCCACCCCGGCGACGACAGCCCCCAGGTCCACCGGTCCCGCTGGGGTCCCAGGCGGCCGGTCGGGCAGGGCCAGCCGACGCCACGGGCCGACCAGCACCAGTACCGCGGCGGCCAGCAGCAGCACGGTGACCAGCGCCGTCACGGGGCACCGTCCACCAGGCGCAGCACCGTCCCGGCGGAGGGCCGGACCGCCAGCCGGTCCCAGCCGGCGCAGGGGACGGCCGTCCCGGAGGTGTCGACAGCGACGGCCACCTCGACCGTCAGGGCACCGTCGGCCGCCCGTCCGACGACACCGACCTCGGCGACGTACCGTCGTCCCGACGACCGGCGCAGGTGCACCACAGCGTCGAGGGCGCTCGCAGCCTGGGCGGCGACCGTCCCGCGGTCCATGCCTGCCAGTGCGCCGAGGGCCTCCAGCCGGGCGGGCACGTCGGCAGCGGCGTTGGCGTGCAGGGTGGCGCAACCGCCTTCGTGGCCGGTGTTGAGCGCCGCCAGCACCTCGCGCACCTCCGGACCGCGGCACTCGCCCAGGACGATCCGGTCCGGCCGCATCCGGAGGGCATGACGCACCAGCGCGGTCAGTCCCACCGTGCCGGCGCCCTCGACGTTGGCGGTCCGGCTCGCCAGGTGCACCACGTGCGGGTGGGTGATGCTCAGCTCGCGGGCCTCTTCGACCACGACGATCCGCTGGTCGGGTGGCACCTCACCGAGCAGGGCGGCGAGCAGCGTCGTCTTGCCGACCCCGGTGGGGCCGGTGACCAGCAGGTTCGCCCGTCGTGCCACCAGTGCGCCGAGCACCGGGGCCAGCGCGGGGGCGACGGTACCGGTCTCGACCAGCTCGGCCAGCGTGAACGGTCGGGCCCGGGGCACCCGCAGGGACAGCACGGTGCAGTTCCCGGCCAGCGGCGGCAGCAGGGCGTGGAGCCGGGTGCCGTCGGGCAGGCGCCCGTCGACGGCCGGGCAGGCGTCGTCGAGGCGCTGCCCGGCTACGGCTGCCAGCCGCACCGCCAGGGAGCGGACCCCGGTGGCGTCGCCCAGGTCTACCGGGACCCGGACCAGCGCCCCGGCGCGTTCGACCCACACGTCGTGCGGTCCGTTGACCAGCACGTCGCTGACCTGCGGGTCCTCCAGCAGGGGTTGCAGGGGCCCCGCGCCGACCACCTCGTCGCACACCGCCGCCACGGTGGAGGCCAGGGCGCGCGGTCCGAGCAGCCGGGCCGACCCGGCGAGCGCCGCGACGACCTCCTGCGCGACCTGCGCCGGGTCGGTGCGGCCTCCCAGCCGGGTGCGCACCTGCGTGACCAGTCCCGGGTCTGGTGCGGGTCGCAGCAGGGAGGTCGGTGTGGGTGGCATCGCACGTGTCCTCTCGTCCTGAGGACCACCCTGGCGCCTGCGGCCACCACCCGGCGGACGCTGGCCCGCGGCCCCGCCGTGACCACGGCCTGTGGACGGTTCGCCGGCGAGACCGCAAGAACCGCCGCCGTCGTCCATGGCGTACAGGACCCGACGGTGCCCGGGCCGCGAGCCCACCTCCACCACGGACGGTAGGACCGTTCCCGCCCGTCCCGTCGTCCGGTGTCGGCCTCCCGGATGACCAGTCGGGAAGGAGGCACCTGAACTGCTCTGTACCTGCCAGGTGCCGTGTGCGTCGGACACCAGGTCGAGCCACGCCGGCGCGGAACTGTCGGGTGGTCGACGTGCCCGGAGACGGCCACCGTCATGTCCGAATACCGCTAGCGCAAGGTTGGGTCGGGGTTGCAGGATCGTGGTGTGAGCACCTTCGACGAGCGCTACCGGGCTATCGCCTCGCGCGACCGGCGCTTCGACGGGCAGTTCTACACCGCGGTCCGCACGACTGGTATCTACTGCCGCCCGTCCTGCCCGGCCCGGACGCCCCGTCCGGAGAACGTCACCTTCTACGAGACGTCGGCTGCGGCCCACGAGGCGGGCTACCGGGCCTGCAAGCGTTGCCTGCCCGAGGCGGTGCCCGGCACTCCCGCCTGGGACGCGCGGCACGACCTGGCGGCCCGGGCGATGCGGCTGGTGCGCGACGGTGTCGTCGATCGTGAAGGGGTCGACGGGCTGGCGGCACGGCTCGGCTACTCGGCGCGGCACCTCCACCGGGTGCTGACGGCCGAGCTCGGGGCAGGGCCGGTGGCGCTCGCTCGCGCGGTCCGCGCCCAGACCGCACGCACCCTGGTCGTCGGGACCGGGCTGCCCCTGGCCGAGGTGGCTTTCGCCTCGGGGTTCGGCTCGATCCGGCAGTTCAACGACACGGTGGTCGAGATCTTCGGCTCCACGCCGTCGGCGCTGCGCCAGCGGACCTGCGGGACTATGCCCGACGAGGGCGCCACGAGGCAGGGGACCATGCCTCGTCCCCGCGGTGCCCGGCTCCGCGCGCCGGCCGGCGTCTCGGCGGTCGGCGCAGCCTCGGCGGCGAGGGCCGTCCCCGGCGGGATCGGTGGCGATCTCGCAGCCGCCAGCGCCGCGACGCTCATCGAGCTGGCGCTGCCCTATCGCGAACCTTTCGACGCGGCGGGCATCTTCGCCTTCCTCGCCGCCCGGGCCGTCCCCGGGGTCGAGCGGGTGCCGGTCCCTGACCCGGGCCGGCCGGCGCCCACCCCGCTGGTCTACGCGCGCACCGTGGCCCTGCCGCACGGCCCGGGAGCGTTCGAGGCGACCTTTGCCGACCGGCGTCTCACCGTCAGGCTGGAGCTGACCTCGACCGCCGACCTGGCCGCTGCGATCGCCCGCATCCGTCACCTGTTCGACCTGGACGCGGACCCGGTCGCGGTCGACTCCACCCTCGCCGCCGACCCCGTGCTGGGACCGTTGGCGGCGCAGACCCCCGGAGCCCGGTTGCCAGGCTCGACCGACGCCCACGAGATCGTGACCCGCACCGTCGTCGGCCAGCAGATCTCCGTCTCGGCGGCCCGCACCCATCTGGCCCGTCTGGCCACGCTCGGCACCCCGTATGCCTCCCGCCTCGGCGTCGACCGTCTGTTCCCGACCGCGCAGCAGATCGCCGACGGCGGCCGGGACCTGCTCCGGGGGCCGGCGCGGCGCACCGAGGCCCTGCTCGCCGTAGCCCGGGCGCTGGCCGAGGGGACGGTCGACGTGTCACCGGCGACGGACCGCGACGCGCTGCGTGAGGCGCTCCTCGCCCAGCCGGGGGTCGGCCCGTGGTCGGTCGGCTACGTCGCGATGCGCGTCCTGCACGACCCGGACGTCCTGCTCGTCAGCGATGGCGCGCTGCTGACCGGCGCCCGTCGGCTCGGGCTCGTCGAGGTGCAGTCGGCCGTCGAGGTGCAGCGCCGGTCCCTCGAGGCTCGCGGTGCGGCCTGGGCGCCGTGGCGGTCCTACGCCTCGCTCCACCTGTGGCGGGCGGCGGGGCGACCCGCCACCGGCCCGGCCCCACCGGTATCGCGAACCCGCGGGTACCACCGACCACGTCCGCCCGTCCCCGATCCGACAGGATGATCCGATGACCGCTTCCACCGCCACCGTCCCCACCCCGGACGGCCTGTTCACGGTCGTCGTCGCGGACAGCATCGTGCTCCCGGACAGCGTCGTGCTCGCGTCCGGCTGGACGGACGACGTCCCGGCCCTCGTCGCCCTGATCCACCCCAGCCTGCGCCCGGTCTCGGTCGAGCCGGTCGGCCTCGACGACGCCAGGGTGGTCGTCGCGACGCGCGCCGTCACCGCCTACTACGACGGGGACGGCGCGGCCATCGACGCCGTGCCGGTCCGGCAGGTCTCGGGCCCGTTCCGGACGCACGCCTGGGACACCCTGCGCACGGTCCGACCGGGGTGTCCGGTGACCTATGCCGAGTACGCCGCCCTGGCCGGTCGGCCCCGTGCGGTCCGGGCGGCCGGGTCGGCCTGCGCGCTGAACGCCGCCGCGCTGTTCGTCCCCTGCCACCGGGTGCTGCGCACCGACGGGTCGCTGGGTGGTTTCCGGTACGGCCTCGCGGTGAAGCAGAGCCTGCTCGACCGGGAGGCGGCCTTCGCTCTCACTGCAGGGACTGCTCCTCGGGTGTCGACACGGTGAGCACCGCCCCCGCGACGATCGGGATGGTCGTGGCACGGCGCTCCAGCTCGTCGAGCGTCCGGGCGACGGACGACTCCGCCGCGTCGCCGCGCAGGTCGACGCTCGCCACCAGGTACAGGGCCCGCGGGCCGACGAACTCCAGGCGCAGGTAGGTCACACGGTCCACCTCGGGGTACCCGGCGAGCTGGTCGAGGACGGCGCGGCGCGCCCGAGGGTTGGCCTCCTC
The DNA here is from genome assembly GCA_031556715.1 of Cellulomonas sp. GTDB lineage: Bacteria > Actinomycetota > Actinomycetes > Actinomycetales > Cellulomonadaceae > Cellulomonas. The sequence goes on along the minus strand of JAVBSR010000041.1, from coordinate 939 downwards.
GCCGACCAGGAAGCGTCGGTTGCGGTCGATGAGCACCACGGACACCACGGCGAGCACCAGCCCGACCACGATCGAGCCGATGGCGTCGGGCACCGGCGAACCTGTCAGTTGGTGCGCGAGCACGCCCCCGAACGCCACCACCAGGCCGACCAGCGCGGCCGCGTCCTCCGCGAAGACCGCCCGCAGCGTCGGGTCGGAGGTGACGAGGACATGCTGGAGCACCTCCCGCCGGGCGGCCCGTGCCTCGGCCCGGGCCTGCCGCACGGACGTAAGGAACGACGTCCCCTCCAGCACGAACGCGACGGCGAGCACGACATAGGCGACCGCGAAGTCCGACGCCGGTTCGGGGTGGAGCAGCTCCTGGATGCCGTGCGTGATCGAGACTCCGGCCCCGACCGCGAACAGCCCGAGCGCCGCGAACATCGACCAGACGTACGCTTCCCGCCCGAAACCCAGCGGGTGCGCCCGGTCGGCCGGCCGGCGCGACCGCCGGTCCGCCAGCAGCAGGAACACCTCGTTGCCGGTGTCGGCCCAGGAGTGCACCGCCTCGGCGACCATCGAGGCCGAGCCGGTGATCACGGCCGCCGCCGACTTGGCCAGCGCCACGACGAGGTTGGCGAGGAACGCCACGACCACCGTGAACGTGCTCTCGGACTTCTCGTCCGGATTCACGACCCGCGGGCTGCCGGTCACCGGCGGCGTGTCACTCATGAACGGTGGTATATCACGCGGGCGGCGACCGTGCAGTCTCCTGCCGACGCTGCCCGCCGACGGACATTGTGCTGGCAGCGCGCTCGGGGCGTTCTGCATGGTGAGCCTTTTCGATACTTCTGTCGGGGGATTGGGGGGTGATAAAGAAGAGAGACGACCGCAGGATATAAAAACGTGCCGGGGGGGGGGGGGGGGCGGGGGTGGGGGGGCCCACCGGGGCACCCCCGC